>JBOGZW010000001.1:0-37889 GCA_050697575.1 Gaiellaceae bacterium
GGGCAGAGAACACAAAACCCGGGCGTCCTTTCTTCATGTGGGCCGGCGCCGTCCACACGTCGAGCGCGCCGGCGCCGAAGCATCGTTCGACAGCGTCCGGAACGAGCTCGGGGCTGAAGTCGTCCAAGTTGGTCTCGATCAGGACGACCTCGGGTGCCGGGGCGGCGAGTTCCTCCCCGATGAGCACACGCACGACGTTGGGGCGGTGCGGTACGTCGCGCGTCCCCGCACCGTAGCCCGCTCGCTCGAGCCTCAGCGGAGGCAGCTCAGCGAAGCGGTCGGCGAGCGTGGCTGCCAGAGCGGCACCCGTGGGCGTCACCAGCTCGAGATCGCCCTCCACCCCGTAGAGAGGTGCACCCTCGAGCAGCGCGACGGTCGCGGGCGCTGGAAGCGGGAGCAGGCCGTGCTCCGCGGCAACGATCCCGCGTGCAACAGGAAGCGGCGAGCACACGACCCGTTCGACGCCGAGATCCTCGAGCAGCGCGACCGCGCCGCAGACGTCGAGCAGCGTGTCGGCGGCGCCGAGCTCGTGGAAGTGCACATCGTCGGGATCGATGCCGTGCACCCGAGCCTCCGCGTGGGCCAGGCGCTCGAACACTGCGAGCGACGAGTCACGGACGGACGTCGTCAGGTCGGCTGCGGCCAGCAGCTCGCGGATCAGCTGCCAGTCGCGCTGACCCGCGTCTTCCGGCACTCCAAATTCGACATGCAGCGCCGCAACGCCCTGGCGCTCGACGCGCGCGACCTCAACTGACACGGAGCCGAGACCGAGGCGGCTCGGGAGCGCTAGCAGTTCTTCGAGCTCGCCTCCCGCATCGAGCAGCGCGGCGACCAGCATGTCTCCGGCGAGACCCCCGACGCAGTCGAGATACGCCGTGCGCGTCATGGCCGGCGCGCTTCACTGCCGCGGGCGATACGAGCGGCGATTGTGCCCGCGCCGAACCCGTCGTCGATGCCCACTACAGCGAGGCCCGCCGCGCACGAGCAGAGCATGGCATTCAGCGCCGCACGCCCCCCTTCGGCGGTGCCGTAGCCGACGCTCGTCGGAACGCCGATCACGGGCGCCGGCGCCAAGCCGCCGACGACGCTCGCGAGCGCTCCGTCCATCCCGGCCACGACGACCACGCAGTCCGCGCGCTCGATGTCGGGCAGCACCGGGGCGAGCCGATGTAACCCGGCCACCCCGACGTCCTCGTGTACCACGACCTCGGTCCCGAGCAGCTGAGCGCGAATGCGCGCTTCGTGCACGACGGGCCCGTCTGACGTTCCCGCCGAGACCATCGTCACGAGCCCGCGGCTATCTGGCAACGACCGCTCGACCCAGACCGACCGCGCGCGCTCGTCGTCCCGAGCATCGGGCACTGCCGTCGTCACCGCCTTGCGCACTTCCTCGGTCGCCCGTGTCACGAGCACGCTGCTCGCTCCCGCCTCGAGGAGCGCTGCGACGATCCCCACCACCTGATCGGGCGTTTTCCCCTCGGCGAGCACTGCCTCCGGCGCCCCTTGGCGCAGCTCGCGATGCGCATCCACGCGGGCATAGACGAGGTCACGCGCTGGGAGCGAGGCGAAGCGCTCGAGCGCCTCGGCGGTGCTCACCTCGCCTCGCCGAACGCCCTCGAGCAGCCCTTCGAGCTGATCGCGAAGGCTCACGGGCGCCAGTGTAAGTTAGGTCCGATGGCGGTCACGGCGGGTCGTGAGACCTGGCTCGGCAAGGCGCTTCCGCGTCTCGAGGACGAGGCCCTGCTTCGCGGGCTCGGCCGCTTCATGGATGACATCCAGCCCGTACCGCATGCCGGCCATGCCGCGATCCTTCGCTCCCCGCTGGCGCATGCTCGCATCGTCCGCCTGGACCCTGCGAAGGCGCTGGACCTGCCCGGCGTGCTCGGGGTCCTGACGGGCGCAGACGTCGTCAAGCTGTCCCGTCCCTTCCCGGTCGGCGTCGAGGGCGCCCGCCACTACTACGCCGCTGCACACGATGTCACACGGTACGTCGGCGAGCCGCTGGCCGTCGTCGTGGCACGCGACCGTTACACGGCCGAGGACGCACTGGAGCTGATCGAGCTCGACTACGAGCCGCTCGACCCGGTCATGGATCCCGAGCAAGGAGAGGTCGTGTCGGACCGCGCCTTCACGTACGGCGACGTCGACGCGGCATTCGCGCAAGCGGACGTGGTCGTCGAGGGGACGTACGAGTTCCCGCGCTGGACGGCCTGCCCACTCGAGGCGTACGGCGTCGTCGCCGACTGGAACGCCGCCGACGGGACCCTTACTGCCTGGTCGAACTTCCAAGGCCCCTTCACCCTCCACTCCGTCGCCGCCTCGGCACTCGGGCTCTCCGGGTCGAGGCTGCGGCTGATCAGCCCTCCCCACTCCGGCGGCAGCTTCGGGATCAAGGCCACGGTGTACGTGTACGTCGTACTGCTCGGGCTCGCGTCGAAAAAGCTCGGTACCCCCGTCCGCTGGACGGAGGACCGGCTCGAGCATCTCACCGCCAGCTCGGCCTCGACCGCTCGCCGTACGACCGTACAGGCCGCGCTCTCGTCCGATGGCGAGCTGCTCGCGCTCCGCTACGACGTCCTCGAGGACGTCGGGGCGTACATCAGGGCGCCCGAGCCCGCGACGCTCTACAGGATGCACGGCTCGCTCGGCGGCGCCTATCGCGTGCAGAACATCGGCACGCGCAACCGCGTCGTCCTCACGAACCGGTGTCCCACCGGCCTCAACCGCGGCTTCGGTGGCCCGCAGCTCTACCTCGCCCTGGAGCGGACAATGGACGTCGCAGCCCGTCGCCTGGGGCTCGACCCTGCCGAGCTTCGCCGGCGCAACCTCATCGAGCCGGACGACTTCCCGTACCGCACACCGTCGGGAGCGCTCTACGACTCGGGTGACTACGAGTCCTGTCTCGACGCCGCGCTGGAGCTTGCGGGCTACGACGAGCGACGTGAGGAACAGCGTGCGGCGCGTGCGGACGGACGGCTGGTCGGCCTGGGTCTTGCGTGCGTCGTCGAGCCGTCCATTTCCAACATGGGCTACATCACCCTGGCGCAGACTGCCGAGGCGCGCGCGGAAACCCTGCCCAAGTCGGGCAACGTCGAAGGGGCAACTGTCTCGGTCTCGCCACTGGGAGGCGTGACGGTTCGCGTCGCGACGACGCCGCAGGGACAGGGTCACGAGACTGTGTGCGCGCAGATCGTCGCCGATGCACTGGGCATCAGTCCCGAGGACGTTCAGGTGGTGACGGACATGGACACCTCCACGAGCGCCTGGTCGGTGTCTTCCGGGAACTACTCGTCGCGCTTCTCCGGCGTGGCCGCCGGAGCCGTCCACCTCGCAGCGGAGAAGGTGGCGGCCAAGGCCGCCGCGATACGGGAGCACCTCGGAGACGAGTCGCTCTCGCTGCGGCGCGTGTCGGGCGTCGCGCACTGGCACCCTGCCGGCCTGCCCCCCGGCATGGAACCCGGCCTCCACGAGACGGCGTTCTGCGCCATACCGAACCTCGACCCGCCGGACGAACAGGACCGGGTCATGTCCTCCGGCGCCCACGGCTTCATCGCCGACGTGGCCGTCGTCGAGGTCGACCGGCAGACGGGCGAGGTACGGGTGCTGGACTACGTGACGGTCCACGACGCCGGCCGGCTGCTCAACCCGCTGCTCGCGGAAGGTCAGATCCGAGGCGGCTTCGCGCACGGTGCCGGCGCGGCACTCTTCGAGCGCATCGTCTACGACGAGGACGGCGGGCTGCTCACGGGGACCTTCATGGACTACCTCTGTCCGACCGCCCCCGACCTGCCGGCACCCAGGATTTCTCACCGAGAGACGCCCTCGCCGTTCACGCCACTCGGTGCGAAGGGTCTTGGCGAAGGGGACACGATGAGCGTTCCGGCAGCCATCGCCAATGCCGTGGCCGATGCGATCGCCAGCGACGAAGTCGACCTCCCGCTCACGCCGGGCCGCACGTGGGAGCTGCTCGCGCCGTGAAGCCGGCGCCCCTTCGCTACGAACGCGCGGAAAGCGTCGAGCACGCAGTCACGCTGCTCGCCCAACACGGGGAAGAGGCGAAGGTGCTCGCAGGAGGGCAGAGCCTCGTGCCGGCGCTGAACATGCGGCTGATTCGTCCGGTCGTGCTGGTAGACATCGAGCGTGTTGTCCAACTTGACAACGTGGAGAGCGAAGACGACCTGCTCCGTGTGGGAGCCCTGGTGCGCCAGGCTGATCCGGAGCTGCGGCGCCATCCGCTGCTCGCGGACGCGATTCCCCACGTGGGTCACTTCGTCACGCGTAACCGCGGCACCGTGTGCGGATCCGTGGCGCATGCCGACCCGGCCGGCGAGCTGCCGCTCTGCCTCACAGTGCTGGGCGGCTCGGTCCGGGCCGCGTCCGTGCGCGGCGAGCGCGAGATCACCGCCTCCGACTTCTTCGTCGGCCACTTCAGGACCACTCTTCAGCCGGACGAGCTCGTCGTCGAGACGGGCTGGCCGCAGCCGAGGGACGGCTGGGGCTACGGGTTCAGCGAGTTCGCGCAGCGCCGCGGCGACTACGGCCTATGTATGGCCGCAGCTGCAGCCGGCGAGGGGCAGCTCGTAGTGGGGCTGGGGTCGGTGCTCGACCGCCCGACCGTCGTCGACGTCGACCCCGAGCGACCCGGCGACTCGGCCGCCGCGCAGGTCGAACCGTGGGGCAACCTCCACGCGTCGCCCCGTTACTTGAAGCAGCTCGTGCGGGTGCTCGTCGACCGCGCTGTCGCCGCCGCGAGGGAACGGGCAGCGTGATCGCCGTCTCGGTGACGGTCAACGGTGTGACCTACCGCGAGGCGGTGCAGGACCGTTTGCTGTTGTCCGACTTCCTGCGCCATACCCTGGGGCTCACAGGAACCCACGTAGGTTGCGAGCACGGCGTGTGCGGCGCGTGCACGGTGCTCCTCGACGGTGTCTCCGTCCGCTCCTGCCTGGCGCTTGCGGCACAGGTGGACGGTCGTGAGCTGCGAACCGTGGAAGGGCTTTCCGACGGCAGTGAGCTCAACCCCCTCCAGCAGTCCTTCAAAGCCTGCCACGCCCTGCAGTGCGGCTTCTGCACGCCCGGCATCCTGATGGCGGCCACCGACCTACTTTCCCGCGACGAGTCTCCAGAGCGCGCCGAGATCGAGGACATGCTCTCCGGGCACCTCTGTCGCTGTACCGGCTACACGCCGATCGTCGACGCGATCGAGAAGGTGGCCGCCTCAGCATGAACCTCGCGCAAAGCCTGCTCGACGCTTCGGAACGGCATCCCGACGCAGAGGCACTGCCCGGCATGACGTACGCCGAGCTGCGGGTCACCGCTGCGCGCATCTCGGGCGGTCTTGCGCTCGAGCCGGGCGAACGGCTGGCCGTCGTGCTCGACAACCGCGTCGAGACCGCGCTCCTCTACTGGGCCACACAATGGGGCGGAGGCGTGTTCGTGCCCCTGTCCTGGCGCTCGTCCGACGCCGAGTTGCAGTACTGCATCGACGACTGCGGCGCCCGAACCGTCCTTCGAGACGGGGACCCCATTCCCGAGGGCGCCGAGCACCCCGGCGCCCTGGACCGCGACGACTCCGAGCCGAGCCTCATGCTCTACACGTCGGGGACGACCGGCATGCCGAAAGGCGTTCCGCGCTCACACCGCGCAGACCGAGCGGCCGCCCTGTCCCAGGCGCTCCAGCACGGCTACCGCTTCGGCGACCGAACGCTCGGAGTCATGCCCCTCTACCACACGATGGGCATCCACTCCCTGCTCGCGATGCACGTACTCGGCGGGTGCTTCGTCTCGCACGCGCGATGGGACGCCGGCGAAGCGTTGTCGCTGATCGAGAGCGAGCGGATCACGAGCCTGTACCTCGCTCCGACCCTGTTCTACGACCTCGTCCACCACCCGCGAGCCCAGGAGGCGGACCTCTCGTCTGTCGAGACGCTCGCGTACGCCGGCGCCGCGATGCCGAGCGCGCTCGTCGAGCGCTGCGCCGAGGTCTTCCGGCCGCGGTTGTTCGTCAACCACTACGGCTCGACGGAGATCTACACGTTCTCGGTGCATCGCGACCAGCAAGCCAAGCCCGGCTGCGCCGGCCGGCCGTCGCTGAATGCTCGCCTCATGCTGGACGCCCAGGGCGAGATCCTCTGCCACATGAGCTCGGAAGAGGCGTTCGCGGGGTACTGGGAGAGACCGGATGCCGACGAGCGGGCGATCGTCGACGGCTGGTACCGCACCGGCGACGTCGGTCACCGTGATCAGGACGGCGACCTCTGGATCGACGGGCGGGTCGACGACATGATCATCTCCGGAGGAGAGAACATCCATCCGCTCGAGGTGGAGGACGTCCTCGTCCGCCACGAGGACGTGCGAGAGGTGGCCGTGATCGGCGTCGCCGACGAGCGTCTCGGCCAGCGAGCGGTCGCTGTGGTCGTGGCCGCCGGCGACGTCACGCCGGCCGAGCTCGATGCGTGGTGCCTGGCGTCAGAGAGGCTGGCCCGCTTCAAGCGGCCGCGCGAGTACCGCTTCGTCGACGAGCTGCCGAAGAGCGCCTCGGGCAAGATCCTGCGCCGGATGCTCCGGGAGCCGAAGGGAGTCGCGTGACCGCGTACGAGGGCTTCCGCGTCGAGCGGGGGAGCCCCGTCGCAACGATCACCCTCGACGTTCCCGGCAAGATGAATCGTGTTGCGTACGCCGCGCGCGCGCAGCTCGCCGAGGTGTTCGAGGAGCTGGGCGCGGACGAGTCGGTGCGTGTCGTGGTGCTCGGGGGCGCAGGCGGCAACTTCACTGCGGGGGGAGACATCGCCGGCTTCCTGGCGGTGTCGCCCGAAGACCTCTCGAAGCTCGCGTGGCACGTCGCCGCGCCGGAGCGCTGCCCGAAGCCCGTCGTGGCGCGGATCGAGGGCTACTGCCTCGGCGTCGGCCTCGAGCTGGCCCTCGCCTGTGATTTCCGGGTCGCGACAGACAGCGCCCAGCTCGGGCTGCCGGAGATCGGGCTGGGCATGATCCCCGGCTCCGGGGGGACGCAGCGGCTTGCGCGGCTCGCCGGGCTGGGCCGCGCCAAGGACGTGGTCATGCGCCGAAAGCGTATCTCGGCCGCCGACGCGCTCGTGTGGGGCCTCGTGTCGGAGGTCGTGCCCGAGGCGGAGCTCGACCGGACGGTCGCAGCCATCGCGACGGAGCTCCAGGCGCTGTCGCCGCTCGCCCTGGCCGTCGCCAAGCGCGTGCTGAACGAGGCATACGAGCTGCGGCTAAGCGACGGGCTTCAGCTGGAGGGCCAGGAGTACGGCTACCTCCGCACAACGCATGACTTCCGCGAGGGCGTCGAAGCCTTCGTCGAGAAGCGGGCCCCGAGGTTCGAAGGGCGCTAGCCGGCTTCCCAGGCGAGACCTGCCGCCAGCACGGTCTCGTCCCGAGGCGCGATCAGCTGGAGATTGCCGATTGCGAGGCCCGCCCAGCCGATCATGTTCACCCAGCGGAGGTACGCGGAGATCGGAAATCGCACCTCGGGCTCGGGGACATCCTCCTGCGGCAAGTCGATCGTCATGCAGGGGCCGACGTAGAGATCGACGTCCGGCTCGAAGCGACGCCACTCGTGAACCGCCGCATACGCCGCCTCTACCTGGTCCGGCTTCACGTCTTGCGCACGCTCGAGCTTGTCACGGATCGTGTAGCCGTACTCGTCCGCCCGCGAGGGATAGGTCTCACGATGGGACGTCGCGGCCTCGTGGTCGAACAACGGCCAGGTGTTGGCGCCGGGCTCCGGAATCTCACACTCCACGACACGCGCGCCGAGCCGCTCGAGGTCGGCGACCCACTGCTCGGCGAGGTCGCTCGGATCCGGCACGTGCGGACCGCCGACGGCCGGCACACGCCGCAGCAGGCCCACTGTGAGCCCTGCCAACCGCGGCTCGGGCACTGGTCGCTCGGCAAGCACCGACCACATGACCGCGGTGTCGACAACTGTCCGCGCCATCGGTCCCGCGGTGTCGAGCGTCGGGCAGAGCGGATAGGTCCCGTCCAGTGGAATGAGCCCCCACTGCGACTTCAGCCCAACGGTTCCGCAGCACGCCGACGGCAGCCGGATCGAGCAGCCCGTGTCGGAGCCGAGGGCGAGGTCGCAAAGCCCTGCCGCGATGGCCGCTGCGCTACCACTCGAAGAGCCGCCGGTCGTCTTTCCCGGATGCGCCGGGTTGTGACAGGTGCCGTACCACTCGTTCTGTCCGAGCACGCTCCATGCGAACTCGGGTAGGTGCGTCTTCCCGACGACGACGCCGCCCGCATCGACGAGCCGTTGCACCGCGAGCGCGTCGCGGTCCGGCACGTGATCGGCGTAAATCTTCGAGCCGTACGTCGTGCGAATGCCGGCCGTGTCGAACAGATCCTTGACGGCCAGCGTGCGCCCCGACAGCGGGCCCGGCCGCGCTGTCCCGGGGTCGACGCGTGTGATGAACGCGTTCCAGCGGTCGTCGCTCATGAGGGCAGTATCGCCACAGCTTCCACCTCGATCTTCGCACCGGGCACGGCGAGTCGGCTGATCTCGACGAGCGTGGATGCGGGCCGCGCGTCGCCGAAGAACGCCTGACGGACCGGGTTGATCCGGCTTCGATCGTCGACATCGGTGAGAAAGACCGTCACCTTCACGACGTCCGCCGGAGCTGCACCGGCGGCCGCCAGCACGCGCCGGAGGCTCTCGAAGACCGCCGTCGCCTGCGCGACGACGTCCTCGCCGCCCACCAGCCGGCCCTCCACGTCGACCGGCACGATCCCCGACACGAACAGAAGCTCGCCGGCACGCACGGCATCCGTGTAGTGGCTGAGCGGCTCGGGCAGCCCATCGACGCGGTACTCCTCGCGGGTCACGCGGCCCCCTCGCGTAGCTCGGAGATCGTCCACCGTGGGCTGATCGCCTCGGGATCGACCCGGAGCGCCAGCACCGCCGGCCGCCCGGACTCGAACGCCCGCTCGAAGGCAGCCTCGACGTCCTCCGTGCGCTCGACTGTCTCCGCGAAGCACCCGAACGACTGAGCGAAGGCGGCGAAGTCGGGATTGGCAAGGTCCGTGCCGGACACCCGGCCGGGAAAGAGGCGCTCCTGGTGCATGCGAATCGTCCCGTACATGCCGTTGTCGACGACGAGCACGATAACGGGCAGATCGAACTGGATCGCTGTAGCGAGCTCGGACGACGCCATCATGAAGTCCCCGTCGCCGGCGAGGCAGACGACCATCCGGTCCCGGAGCAGGGCCTTCGCCGCGAGCGCGGCCGGAATGCCGTAGCCCATCGCGCCTGAGCGCGGTGCGAGCTGCGTGTGGTACTGCGAGAACTCGTAGAAGCGGTGCGCCCAGACGGTGAAGTTCCCGGCGCCGCACGTGAAGACCGCGTCGCCGGGAAGGCGCCGGCGTAGAAACGCCACAACCTCCGCGAGGTCGAGCTCGCCAGGCAACGGCCGCGGTTCGAGGTTGCGGAGATAGTCGGCGCGCGCCGCCTGCGCCCATTCGCTCCAGCGCGGAGCTTCCAACGGCAACAGCCGGCGCAGGCCGGCCGCGAACTCCGTCAGATCGGACACGATCGGCAGATCCGTCTCGTACACGCGGCCGAGCTCTCCGGGATCGGGGTGGACGTGCACGAGGGTCTGCCGAGGCCGCGGCACGTCGAGCAGCGTGTAGCCGCGGGTGGTCACGTCGCCCAGCCGTCCGCCGACGGCGACGACGAGATCGGCGTCCTCCACCCGGCGGGCAAGAGCCGGGTCCATGCCGATCGTCAGGTGGCCGACGTAGGCATTCGAGGTGTTGTCCACGTAGTCCTGGCAGCGAAACGATGCCGCGACGGGGATCACATTCGCCTCGCAGAAGAAGACGACATCCGCGCCGGCCTTGGCCGACCAGCCGCCCTCGCCGACGACGACGAGCGGCCGCTCGGCTCCCGCCAGAAGCTCTCCCAGCCGCCGCAGCTCCTCCTCCCCGGGCCCCGGTCGCGGGATCTCGGTCGCGGCGGCGTCCTCGGCGTCCGTCTCCTCGTCGAGGACGTCCTCGGGCAACGCGAGCACGATTGGCCCAGGGCGCCCCGAGGTGGCGACGGCAAACGCCCTGGCTACGTGCTCGGGGATCCGCGACGCGTCGTCGACCTGAGCCGCCCACTTCACTATCGAGCCGAACACCGCCGGGTAGTCGAGCTCCTGGAACGCCTCGCGGTCGACGTGGCCGCGAGGGACCTGACCTACGAAGAGGATCATCGGCGTCGAGTCCTGGTCTGCCGTGTGCACTGCTACGGACGCGTGCGTGGCACCGGGCCCGCGTGTGACGAAGCAGATCCCCGGGCGACCGGTGAGCTTGCCGTACGTCTCCGCCATGTTCGCGGCGGCAGCTTCGTGGCGGCACGAGATGAGGCGGATCGGCGAGTCGTGGAGCGCGTCGAGCACCGGCAGGTAACTCTCGCCCGGCACGCAGAACGCGAGCTCGACACCGTGCAGCTCCAGCTGGTCGACGAGCGCTCTGCCGCCGCTTCTCATCGCTCCAACGGGTGCTCGAGGAGGATGGTCGCCCGCTGGAGCTTCGGCTTCTCCTCGTCGGCCGGATCGAGGTAGCGGATCGTACGCCTGCCCGCCCATTCGGCTGGCAAGAGCATCACCCGCACGAAGGCTGTGTTCTCGGAGGCGGAAGCCGTGGCCAGCACCGGGTGCTCGGCGCCCTCGAGCCACGATGCGCCGGCGCGGTAGGTGTGTTCCCCATCAGGCGAGTCGATCGTCAGCTCCCCGTGGAGGAGCCGGCGGATGCCAGGGCCTGGATGGACGTGTCGGTATGCAACGCCGCCCGGTGGGAAGTCGACGCGGTCGCAGCGCAGGATCCACTCCCCCGGGCCGGGATCCCCCGTCAGCTCCCAGACGAGCGCAGGACCGGCGACGCGGGCGGCGCCGTAGTACGCCTCGTTGCGCCCGAGGTCGTAGACGATGCGGTTGCCCGCGTCGGTCTCGACCCCCGTCGGGTGCTCCGTCAGGACGAGGGTCAATGAAAGTATTGGCCCCCGTCGATGACGATCGTCTGGCCGGTGATGAAGTCGGCGGCGGGCGTGCACAGGAAGACGACCGCGCCGGCCACGTCCTCGGGCACCTGATCGCGCTTGATCGTGCGGGCAGCAATGGACACGTCACGAAGCTTCTCCACGACCTCGGGGTGCGCCTTGACGCCCTCGGACATGGTGAATCCGGGTGCGACGCAGTTGACGTGGATTGCGTCCTTTCCCAGCTCCTTCGCCAGCGCGCGGGTGAAGGCGACGATCGCGCCCTTGCTCGTCACGTAGTGGAGCAGGAACGGCACACCGCGGAACGGCGTGCCCGAGGAGATGTTGACGATCTTCCCGCCGCCCTGCTCGCGCATCACGGGCACGACCGCGCGGCAGGTGAGGAACATCGACGCGACGTTCACGTCCATCACCTGGCGCCACTCGTCGAGGGGAATCTCCTCGAACGAGCGCATTGCAAGAGACGCGTAGAGGCCGGCGTTGTTGACGAGCACGTCGATCCTGCCGTGCCGGCCGTGCACTTCCTTGACCATGTCAGCCACGTCCGCTTCGGATGAGACGTCGCAGCGGATCCCGCCGTCGGGCGGCGCCAGGTCGGCGACGACGACCGTGGCTCCAGCCGCCGCCATCCCGTCCGCGATCGCGGCGCCGATCCCTCGCGCGCCGCCGGTGACGATCGCCACCTTGCCGTCCAGCGCGCTCACTGCAACGGAGAGAACGAGGTCGGGACGAGGATGCGGTTGTGCTGCGTGTGGATGAGCGGCTGGATCTTCGCGAGGAACGCGACCCAGCGCGGATCGGCCTGCAGGCGGGCGCGCCGCTGCTCCCGCTCGGCGTACGAGTCGTAGCGCCAGAGCGACGTGTACGTGGAGAGCGCTCCGATGTCCGTCGTGAAGGCGCCTACGAAGCCGCCGAGATACTCCTCCTGGATCGCGATCCCCTCATCGTCGTATAGCCGCACGAGCTCCGGCAGCTTGCCGGTCGTCACGTGGTAGTCGCGCTGCTCGAGGATCACGCGCCAAGCCTATGCCCTGAAAGGTCGGTCTTGTTCGACGATAATCGGGTCATGGCCGAGCCGCGCTTCGTTCAGCTCGACGGGATCCGCGCGTTCGAACTCGCAGCCGGCGTGAAGGGACGGCCGCTGTTCGGGGAGGGAGCGATGCTCAACCTCATCGAGTTCGAGCCCGGCGCCACCGTGCCGCTGCACAGCCATCCCCACGAGCAGCTCGGGCTCGTCCTGCGCGGGATGCAGGCGCTCGTGATCGACGACGAGCCGCACGAGATGGGGCCGATGGAGGGCTACGTGATCCCCGGCGGCATCGAGCACTCGGCCTATTGCGGCGCCGACGGCGCTCTTGTCCTCGACGTCTTCCAGCCGGTCCGCGAAGACTACCGCGAGCGCTGGCACGCCGAGGGCTAGCCGCTCAGAGCTGCTCGCTCGCGATCGGTTAGCGGCGTCGGCCGGCCGTCACCGCCTACGCGGACGACGACCAGGCGTCCGTCGACGCACAGCTCGCCGTCGCGCGTGATCTCGAAGCGCCACGTGATGGACGTCGTGCCGACACGCTCGGGCGTGATGCGCACGTCGATCTCGTCCTCGAAGCGGAGCACCTGGTGGAACTCCGCTTCCGCACGCTTGCGCGGATAGTCGACCCAGCCTTCGAGAAGTCCGAGCCGGCGGCGAAGCCCCGTCTCCGCCTGCTCGGCCCAGCGGAACACGTTCGAGAAGTGGATGCGACCGCCGGCGTCGGTGTCCACCCACGTCACGCGGAGGCGTTCGACGTGGTCGATCACAGCTCGAGGAGGGCCGGCGCGAGCTCGCGCAGCTGCTCGAGCTGGAAGTCCGCGGCCGGCAGCGGCTGGATGCAGACGTGGTCCGCGCCGGCAGTCAGGTGCTCGCCGACGCGAGTGCAGATCGCTTCGACGTCGCCCCAGGCGACGAGCGCGTCGAGCACGCGGTCGGAGCCGCTTCCGGCGAGATCCTCGTCCTCGAAGCCGAAGCGGCGCAGGTTGTTCGTGTAGTTCTCTAGCGCCAGATACGTGTCGAGGTAGCCCTGCGCCGCCTCGCGCGCAAGCGCTCGGTCGGACGCAATGACAACGGCGACTTCCGGCGCCAGCAACCGGTCCGGGCCGAGCCGCTTCCGCGCGAAGGCCGTGTGCTCGACGGGCACGAAGTACGGGTGCGCTCCGTCGGTGCGCTCCGCCGCGAGCTTCAGCATCAGCGGCCCGAGCGCCGCGAGCAACGTCGGAACGGGCTCAGGCTCGGGCGGCCGGTAGGCCGCTCCCTCCATCGCGTCGAGGTACGCGCGCATCGTCGGGACGGGACGCCCGTAGTCGTGACCCCTGGCGCCGACGGAGGGTGCATGGCTGACGCCGAGGCCGAGCACGAAGCGGCCGGGATGCGCGTCGGCGAGAGTTCGGGCGCCGTTCCGTGTCGCCATCGGATCGCGGGCGTAGACGCTGAGGATGCCGGTGCACGCGACGAGGTTGCTGCTCTCGGAGAGGATGAAGGCCGCCGTCGTCAGCGACTCCCGACCGCCCACGCTCTCCGGGAACCAGAGGGCGCGAAAGCCGAGCTCTTCGACGGCGGCGATTCCGGCACGGACAATCTCGACAGGACTGAACACGGGCGCGTTGCACCAGAGGCCGACACGGCCCACTCGTGCGGCAAGCTCGCTCACGGCACGACGAGCACGCGGCCAGGGACGCCGGCCAGCGCAGCCTCGACGGCGTCGTTCGCATCGTCGAGCGAGAACCTCGGGCCGAGCTGCGTTCCCAGCTCGAGGGCACCCGAACGGACGTGGCCGAGCAGAATGGGTAGTGCGACAGCAGGGTCCTCCGAGCCGTAGATCGTCCCGGTCAGCGCCTTCTCGCGGCGGATGAACTCCGTGGGATCGAGCTCGAGCTTCGCGCCCAGTGCGGGCAGGCCGACGATGACAGTGAGCCCGCCGTTTCGAGTCCAGCGAAATGCCGTCTTCGTCGTGGCCGGATCGCCGACCGCGTCGAAGGCGTAGTCGACGCCGTCAGGGAGGCTCTCCTTCATGAGCGACGCGAGCCCGTCCGGCTGGACTACCCGCGTGGCTCCAAGCCGCTCCGCGAGCTCGAGCCGCTCTTCGAGCGGATCGACGCAGACGATCTCGATGGCACCCGCAATCCGTGCTCCTTGAACGATGAACTGCCCTACGCCCCCCGATCCAACGACGAGCACCGTCGAGCCCTGCTCGACGCCTGCCGCGAACAGCACCGCCCCGACGCCCGTCAATGCGGCGCAGCCGAGCAGGGCGGCTTCCTCCAGCGGCACGCCGCCACCGAGTGGCAGCGCCACCTGCTCGGAGACGACGAGTCGCTCCGACAGGGCGCCCGTCGCCGTCCCGCGATAGAGCGTCTCGCCGTCGAGCCGCATGCCGGTCTCGCCGTCCAGCAGCGTCCCACCGGCGATCGCGTACTGCAAGGACATGCACGCCGCCGGCCGGCCGCGCCGGCAGTCAGGGCACTCGCGGCAGGACGGAGCCCACGAGAGCACGACCTCGTCGCCGGGCGTGAGCCCTTCGACACCCTCGCCGACCGCCTCCACCACGCCGGCCCCTTCGTGGCCGAGCACCATCGGCGTCGGCCGCTGCCACTCGCCCTTGACGACGTGCAGGTCGGTGCCGCAGATGCCGACCGCGGCCATGCGGACAAGCACCTCGCCGGGCCGCGGCTCGTCCAGCTCGATCTCGCGGACCTCGAGCGGCCGTCCCTGCTCCCAGAAGACGGCCGCCCGCGTGTTCACGCGTCGAGCGCTTCCGCCACCTCGCCGCAGTTGGTGACCGTGGCGACGTTCTGGAGGGCGTAGTTGATCGAGGCGTTGTGCCAGTCGGCGTTCATGGTCGAGCAACCGTCCTCGGGCACGACCATGTAGTAGCCCTTGTCGGCGCCCGTCCGCGACGTGTGCTCGATGGACATGTTCGTCCAGGCGCCGGTGACGATGACCGTGTCGCGTCCCAGCTCCTCGAGCAGGCTCTCGAGGTTCGTTTCGTGCCAGGCGCTCATGCGCATCTTCTCCACCACATGATCGCCGTCCTGCGGCTCGAGTCCCTCGGCCGCCGCCGCGCCCCACGAGCCGCGCACGAGCGCGTCCGTCTCCTTCACGCCCTCGAACAGCGGCGCGTTCAGCTTCAGTCCGGGACAGCCCTTCTCGACGATGTAGTGCACGTGGATGACCGGGACGCCCTTCTCCCGCGCCTTCGCCGCAAGTGCCTTCACGTTCTCGACGACGTTCTGCTCCTTCGCGTGCTCCGGCGAGCCCGAGTCCGCAAAGGCACCGCCTTCGATGATGACGTCGTTCTGCAGGTCCTGGACGATCAGGACACAGCGGCTCGCGTCGAGCTTCAGCGGTTCGTCAGCCATCTCTCCTCCTTATCGCATGTAGGGCTCGCGACGCGGCCCAACGATCGTCCGAATCGAGTAGAGCGACGTCGAGCTCGGGATGAAGAGCGTGTGCCAGTCCTCGCCGCCCCACGCGAGGTTCCCGGTGTTCTCGGGGACGAGGATCGTCCCGAGATGCTCCCCGGCAGCCGAGAGCACCCAGATCCCGCCCGGTCCGGTCACCCAGATGTTCCCGCGCTCGTCGCACTTCATGCCGTCCGGGATGCCTTCCTCGATGACGCCGGAGCCGATGCCCTCGAAGAACATCCGGCCATTCGAGATGTTTCCGTCCGCATCCGCATCCCACACCTTGATGTGCGCGCGCGGCGTGTCGTTGATGTACAGCAGCGACTCGTCGGGCGAGAAACAGAGGCCGTTCGGCATCTCGAACTCGTCACGGCCGACGACGAGCTCGAGGTCGCCGCCGCCCGGCGGGACGCGATAGACGCCCTGGAAGCCTAGCCGCCGCTTCCGTGGGAGGCCGAAGACAGGCATGCGGCCGTACCACGGGTCGGAGAAGTAGATGGCGCCGTTCGAGTGGACCATGACGTCGTTCGGCGAGTTGAGCTCGTCGCCCTCGAACTCCTGGGCGATGATCTCGCGCTCGCCGTCCGGGCTCTCGCGCACGAGACAGCTCGTGACGTGCTCGCAGACGAGAAGGTTGAGGTCGGCGTCGTACGTCATGCCGTTGCACCTGTTCGCGAAGTTCTTCACCTCGACGACGCCGCCGTCTGCACTCCATCTGCGGCGGACATCGCCGGGCATGTCGCTGAACAGCAGATGGTGCTCTGTCGGGTGCCAGATCGGGCCTTCGGTGAACGTGAAGCCCGTCGCCAGCTGCTCGACCTCGACGTTCGGATCGACGAGCTCGGTGAGTTTGTCGGACTTGACGTCTACGGCCACACCGGCTCCTTTCCGTATCAACCGTGAACGGCGCGAACCTAACAGAGAATCCGCCACTAAGATCCTCGATCCATGGCCGAACGGAAGCCAGTACTCCTCGCCGTGGACGACGACAGGGAGGTCGTCCGGGCGGTCGAGCGCGATTTACGCAATCACTTTGCGCGCGACTTCACGGTGCTCGCCGCAGAGTCGGGCGAGGAAGCACTCGAGCTCATCCGTCGTCTCGTGCCGCGAGGGGACCCCCTGGCGCTCGTCGTGACGGATCAGCGCATGCCCAGAATGACGGGCGTCGAGCTGCTCGCCCACGTCGCGGCCGAGGCGCCTGACGCGAAGCGCGTCCTCCTGACGGCGTACGCCGACACCGAGGTGGCGATGCGCGCCATCAACGAGATCCGGCTCGACCACTACCTCATGAAGCCCTGGCATCCGCCCGAGGAGCGGCTGTACCCGGTGCTCGACGATCTGCTCGAGGACTGGCACGCCGCCGCATCGCGCGCACCGCTCCTGGCGGACGTGGACGGCGACGCCGTGTGCGTGATCGGCCATCGGCTGTCGGAGGACTCGCAGCGGGTGCGCGACCTGCTGGCGAACAACCAGATCGCGTACCGCTGGCTCGACGTGGAGGACTCCCGCGCCGGGAAAGTGCTGTCGGAAGCGTCGCTCACCGCGGACCGGCTTCCGGTCGTGCTCGTCCCGGACGCCGAGCCGCTCGTCAACCCCGATCCGGCCGAGGTCGCAGAGCGGATCGGCCTCCAGACCGACGAGGAGCTCGCGTACTACGACCTCGTCGTCGTCGGCGCCGGCCCCGCCGGGCTAGCAGCCGCGGTCTACGGGGCATCCGAAGGATTGCGAACGGTCGTCGTCGAGCGGCAGTCGTTCGGCGGACAGGCCGGAATGAGCTCGCGCATCGAGAACTACCTCGGCTTCCCGGCCGGGCTCTCCGGAGCCGACCTCGCGCGCCGCGCGACGACGCAGGCGCGCCGCTTCGGCTGCGAGCTCCTGACCGCTCAGGAAGCGGTCGGCATCGACGTGCTCGGCTCGACGCGAGTCGTTCGGCTCGCCGACGGCTCGTCCATCGCCTCCCACACGGTGCTGCTCGCCCCGGGGGTGTCGTACCGGCGGCTGGATGCCGTGGGCGCCGAACGTCTCACGGGCCGCGGCATCTGGTACGGCACGGCGTCGACGGGCGACGCGGCGATGCTCAACGGCAACGAGGCGTTCGTCGTCGGCGGTGCGAACTCGGCGGGACAGGCGGCGCTCCATCTTGCGCGCGCGGCGCACGTGACGATCCTCTATCGCGGCTCGAGCCTCCAGAAGTCGATGTCGCAGTACCTCGTCGAACGCATCGAGTCCATGCCGGACGAGATCACGGTACTGCTGAACACGGAGGTCCGCGAGGCCCACGGCGAGAACCAGCTGGAGGAGATCGCGATTGACGAGGCCGGCACCCTGTCGCGCATTCCGGCCACAGCGATGTTCGTCTTCGTCGGCGCCGAGCCGCACACCGACTGGCTCGGCAACGCGCCGGCGCGCTCGGACCGCGGGTTCATCCTCACCGGCGATCAGGTGCTGAACGTGCCCAGGGGCTGTCCACCCTGGCCGATGAAGAGCCGGGAGCCGCTTGCGCTCGAAACGAGCATCCCGGGCATCTTCGCCGCCGGCGACGTCCGCGACCAGTCGATCAAGCGCGTCGCCTCGGCGGTGGGAGAGGGCTCGATGGCGGTTCTGCTCGTCCACCGGTACCTCGGGGGCCTGTAGACATCGTGGAGCCCGGCGAGCTTCGCAAGATCGCCCTCCTCGCAGACTTGCCCGACGCGCGGCTCGAGGAGCTCGCCCGGCACGGCCGCGAGCTGATCCTCGGGCCCGGGGAGTACCTCTTCCGTGAGGGCGAGGAGGCCACATTCCTGTCCCTGCTGCTCGAGGGAGAGCTCGAGACGACGCGCACGGTAGGCGGCGACGAGCTTCCGATGATCCATCACGAGCCCGGCGGCTTTCTCGGCGCGATCTCTCTCGTCACCGGCGGGGTCTACGGCGGCTCGACGCGCTCGGTCGGCATGAGCCGCCTCTTTCTCCTCGAGCCCGAGGCATTCCGGGCACTGCTCGTCTCGGAACCGGCGGTATTCACCGCCGTCATGGACGTTTTCGTCCCCGTGATCACGAATTACACGGCCATCGAGCGCGACCGCGACCGGCTTCTGTCCTTGGGCACGCTCGCGGCGGGGCTCGCACACGAGCTGAACAACCCCGCTGCCGCTGCACAGCGAGCTGCCTCGGAGCTCCGGTCGGCCGAACGGCACGCCCAGGCAGCGCTCTCGCAACTCGCCGGCAGCGGCCTCGATTCGGACGGAATGGGACGGCTCTGCACGCTCACGGCTGAGGCTCTCGCGGCATTGGAGTCTGCGCCGCCTCTCGACAGTCTCGACCGAGCCGATCGTGAGGCGGAGCTTGCAGCATGGCTCGCCGAGCGTGGAGCTCCGGCGGACAACGGAACAGCCGAACTCGTCGACGCCGGCCTCGATGAGGAGTGGCTCGAACGGCTGCTCGCAATCGCCCCGGGAGAGCCCGGCTCCGTCGTCGCATGGATCACCTCACGCCTGACAGCGACGCGGATCACGCGCGAGCTCGAGGATTCGACCGGGCGCATCTCGCAACTCGTCCAGTCGGTCAAGCAGTACTCGTATCTCGACCAGACTCCGCAGCAGGAGGTGGATGTCCACGAGGCGCTCGAGAGCACGCTCGCGATCCTCGGCCACAAGATCGCGGAGCGTGGGATCGAGATCGTGCGGGAGTACGACCGCTCCCTGCCGCGCATCGATGCCCACGCCGCGGAGCTCAACCAGGTATGGACGAACCTCATCGACAACGCCGTCGCCGCCGCGAACGCCCGGGTGACGATCCGGACGTATCGGTCGGTCGAATTTCTGATCGTCGAGGTCGAGGACGACGGCCCCGGCGTTCCTCCCGAGATCGCAGAGCGCGTCTTCGACGCGTTCTTTACGACGAAGGAGCCGGGTGAGGGCACCGGCCTGGGGCTCGACATCGCTCGCAGGATCGTCGTTCGGCACCACGGCGACCTCCGGCTCAAGCCGGTCGAACGCGGAGCCTGCTTTCAGGTGTCGCTGCCGCTCGGCCGCTAGGACTCGCCCGTGAGGAGCCTCTGCGTCTGAGCCGCGTGCCACACGAGGCTCATCGCCTCGAAACGGTCGATCGCCTGCCTGAGCAGCTCGTCGTCCTCCCGGGCGAAGCCGAGTGCACGCAGTGCAAACGGTTCGACGTACGTCTCCGGCTGGATCAGACGCGGCGCCTCCCGCTCGATCTCCTGGCGCCGATCCAACGCAGCATTTCTCCTGGTCAACGTGTCCTCGACGTAGCCGCCGGGACCGGAAACGTCGCGATCCGTGCGGCGGAGGCCGGGGGACACGTCGTTGCGTTGGACATCACCCCAGAACACTTCGAGTCGGGGCACGCGGAGGCCGAGGCTCGCGGAGTCACGGTCGAATGGGTCGAGGGGGATGCGCAGTCGCTGCCGTTTGGCGATGACGAGTTCGATGTCGTGACGTCGTCGTTCGGGGCCATCTTCGCTCCTGATCACCAGCAGGTTGCGGACGAGTTCCTCCGTGTGTGCCGCCCCGGAGGCACGGTCGGTATGACGTGCTTCCCGCCGGTTGGCCTGGCTGCGGACTTTTTCGGTGTCGTCGCGCCGTACATGCCTGCGCCGCCACCCGAAGCGTTGTCGCCGCTGCTTTGGGGTACCGGGCAGCATGTGCGGGAACTTTTCGGCGACCGCGTCGAGTCGTTGGAGATGACCGAGGGGACGTACACCGAGGGCGCACCGAGCCCGCAGGCATACGTCGACCTGTACAAGGAGACGTTCGGACCGGTGATCAGCCTCTACGAGGCCCTCCATGACGAACCCGACCGCGTTGCACAACTCGACCGTGAATTCCTCGACTTTGCCGAGCGCGCAAATCGAGGTGCCCCGGACGGCTCGGCGGAGTACCCCTACGAGTACGTTCTCGTGGTGGCGCGAAAACGGGACGCGTAGTCAGGCTCGACCGTCGGTCGACACGCCCTAACCCCTACTCGTCGGCCGGCTCGAAGTCCAACGCCAGGCTGTTGATGCAGTAGCGCAGGCCCGTCGGCTGCGGGCCGTCGGGGAAGACGTGGCCGAGGTGGGAGTCGCAGGCTGCGCACCGCACCTCCGTCCGCCGCATGCCGTGGCTCAGGTCTTCCTCCGTCTCCACCGCATCCTCCGCCAGCGGTGCGAAGAAGCTCGGCCAGCCGGATCCCGAGTCGAACTTCGTGTCCGACCGGAAGAGCTCTGCTCCGCAGGCGCCGCAACGGAAGACGCCGTCGTCGTGCACGAGGTTCAGCTCGCCCGACCAGGGCGCCTCGGTCGCACCGCACCGCAGCACCTGGTAGCGATCGGGGTCGAGCTCGGCCTGCCACTCCCCTTCCGTTTTCTCAACCCGCTCCGTCATCCGACTACCTCCTCCGCGTGGATGCGTTTCCTGGACTCCTTGAGCTTGCCTCCGTCGCGACTCATGCGAACGGCGAGCACCTCGGCGAGGATCGAGAGCGCCGTCTCCGGCTGCGACTCGGCGCCGATGTCGAGGCCGCACGGGCCTTGGATCCGCTCGAGCGCTTCCTCGTCCACGCCGGCCTCGAGCAGCCGCTCGCGGCGGCGCTCCTGGTTGCGGCGCGAGCCGAGCGCCCCGATGTAAAACGCCTCCGTCTCGAGCGCCGCCTTCAGCGCGGGCACGTCGAACTTGTCGTCGTGCGTGAGGACGACGATCGCCGTCGCGTGGTCGGGCGCGACCTGCGCGAACGCCTCCTCCGGCCACTCGACAATGATCTCGTCTGCGCTCGGGAGCCGCTCCCGGGTCGCGAACTTCTGGCGGGCGTCGGCGACGATCGCGCGCCAGCCGAGCAGCTTCGCCGCCTTGCACATCGCCTCGGCCGTGTCGACGGCGCCGTAGACGAGCAGGCGCGGCGGCGGGCCGTAGATCTCGGCGAAGACCTTCGTCTCGCCGAGGTCGAGGATCCGGTTCCGGTGGCCGCGGATCAGCTGCTCCGCCTGGGAGAGCGCGACCTCGGGGACACCGTCGCCGTGACGCTCGCCGCCCTCGAGCACGAGGGCGTGCGCGCCGAGGGGGTCCCCCTCGATGACGGTGAAGAGGACGGCCCGCTCCTCCTCGCCCTCGACGACCTCGAGCAGCCGATCAGTGACCGTCATGTCAGGAGCCTAGCCCGCCATCGGACATCGGCGGCGCGGCCAGAGCGAGCCGGGGAGGTTCGAGCGCACCTACACGGCCTCGAGGAACGCACGCGCGCGTTTGACGCCGACCAGATTGCCCTTCTCCTCGTAGAGGCGGAGCGCCTCCTCCACGGCGGAACGCTCCTCCCTCTCGCCACGAGCGCGGTGAATTTCGGCAAGGATGAGCCACGCATCGGCCGCCCACTCGACGTAGCCGATTCCGAGGGCGACGTCCGCAGCCTTACGAGCTGCCTCCTCGGCCGCCGCGAAGTGGCCCCGCGCGAGGGTTAGCCTCGCGCGCAGCAGGGCGAGCTGCGCCTCGTGGTCGAGATCGTCGCTCGCGCTGAGCTCATCGCCCACGCCATAGAGACGCTCGGCCTCGTCAAGCCGGCCCTGCCTCAGGGCCGCGTCGGCGAGATCCAACGCAACGTTCGACAGCAAGGCCTTGTTGCCTCTTCGCTCGAACTGCTCGTAGGCCTCGCGGAGTGCTGCCTCGCCGTGCTCCCAGTCGCCGGACCACGAGCAGACGTCCCAGACGCAAACCGCGGTGACTGCGTACTCTCGCTCCTTGCCGAGCTCGCGTAGGCCGCGCCGGTACTCGCCCATCGCCTCGAGCGCGCCGTCGAACTCGCCCAGGCGCGCCTGCATGTGGGCGTGGAGGTGGAGCGCGAACTGCTGCATGCCCGGGACGTGGCCGAGCCGCTCGACGATCTCCTGCGCGTACTGCAATCCCTCCTCGACCCGCCCCGGCCCCCAGATGAAGTCAGGGGCCCGCATCCCCGCGAGGCTCACCTCGAGCTCCAGACTCCCTGCCAGCCGAGCGTGTGTCAGCGCGCGCTCGAGAGCCTCCATGTACTCGCTCCTCGCCCCGCGCGAGGTGTGGACGGCGGCGATGCGCCCCCACGCCGTCGCCAGCACCTCGTGGTCGGCTGCGGCTTCGCGCGCTGCGACTGCCGCCGTCGCCTCCTCGAAGATGCGCTCGCTCGCGCCCTCGGGATCTCGCAGCGCTCGGACGAGGGCGAGCCAGACGCGTCCGAGCCACTCGGCGTGGTCGTCCCGCGCTTCGCGCGCGAGCGTGACCCCCTGCTCCAAGGCTGCCTGCGACCGCTCGAGCTCGTCGGCGTCGTTCAGCGCCTTGCCGAGCCGGACGAACAGCAGCGGGCGGTCGGCGCCGCCGGTGGCGAGCTCGACCGCGCGGTCGAGGAGGTTCACGGCAGCGGCGACGTCCGACCGCCCGGTCGCGGCACGCGCAGCCGCAGCGAGCCGCTCCGCAGCGCGGTTCCCCACAGAGCGATCCGGCATGCCGAGCTCCGCGCCGTACAGGTAGGCCTGCTCGAGGTGGTAGCCGACGACCTCGTCCGCAGCGTCGTCACCGAGCCTCGCCTCGAGCCAGTCCGCGAACCGCTCGTGGAGCGCCGCCCGCTGGCGCTTGGGGATGGCGTCGTACGCCGCGTCGCGGATGAGGATGTGGCCGAAGCGGAACGCGTCGTCACCCGGCAAGGTGGCAAGGTCGGGCCGGATCAGCTCCTTGCGGACGAGCGACAGCAGGTGCGCACCGACCTCCGCTCGCTCGGGCTCGGACAGGAGCGCTGCGACAGCTCCACGGTGGAACAGCCGTCCTTCGACCGAGCCCCGCTGCGCGGCCGCGCGCTCCTGCTCGCCGAGGCGGTCGATGCGGGCGGAGAGAAGCGCCTGCAGCGTCGGCGGCACCTCGAGCACATCGCCGCTCTCGGCCTGCATCGCGACGAGCTGCTCGACGAAGAGGGGGTTGCCCTCCGCAGCCTGGACGATGCGCTCCCGGGTCTCATCCGGGAGGTCGACGAGTTGCTCCACGAGCGTCTCGCTGTCTGTCTCCGAGAGGGCCTGGAGCGTAATCACGGTGGCGTTGAGCTTCGGTGCCGTCCAGGTCGGCCGCAGGTCGAAGACGTCGGGCCGCGCCGTGCAGAGAACGAGTAGCGGGACGTCGTGCGCGAACGAGGCGACGTACTCGATGAGATCGAGGAACGCCGGCTCCGCCCAGTGGATGTCGTCGAAGACGGCAACGAGCGGCGCTTGAGCCGCAAGCGCTTCGAGCAGCCTGCGGACACCCCAGGCGATCTCTTCGGGCGAGACCGGCGTATCCCTCGTACCGAGCGCCGCCTCGATTCGGATAGCGGCGAGCTCCGCGTCGCTCGCTCCCTGCAGCGCGGAACGGAGATCCCCGACCTGAGATGCGATCTCCTGCAGCGGCCAGTACGTGATCCCCTCGCCGTATGAGAGGCAACGGCCGACGACTACGCGCGCCTCCACGCGTCCGAGCAGCTCGCGCGCCAGGCGCGACTTCCCGATGCCCGGCGCCCCGACGATCGTCGCCAGCTGCGGCGTCCGGGTTTCGGTGGCGGTGGCGACCGCGGCCTCGAGCGACTCGAGCTCTTCCGAGCGACCGACGAACGGCGCGTCGATCGGGCGCGTGAACGCAGGGACCCGGTCGCCCAGCCCGAGCACCCGAAAGGCAGGGACGGGCTCCTGCTTGCCCTTCAGCGTCAGCGGTTCGACCGGCTCTGCGAGGACCAGGTCGCGCACGAGGTGCTCGGTGGCGGCGCCGATGAGAATCTCGCCTGCACCTGCCGACTGCTCGAGCCGGGCGGCGACGTTCACGGCGTCACCCGTGGCGAATGTCTCACCGGTGCCGGCGACGACCTCGCCGGTGTTGACGCCGATGCGCACCTCGAGTCCCATGGTCAAGACGGCATCCCGCATCTCGATCGCCGCACGCACCGCACGGAGCGCGTCGTCCTCGTGCACCTGCGGCAGGCCGAAGACGGCCATCGCCGCATCGCCCACGAATTTCTCGACCGTACCGCCGTGACGCTCCAGGGTCACGCGGAGCTCGGCGTGGTAACGAGCCATGACGTCGCGTAGCACCTCCGGATCAGTGCGTTCGCCGAGCGCCGTCGAGCCGACGAGGTCGCAGAAGACGACGGTCACGATCTTTCGGACGTCGCCCTGTGCCTCGGGTGCGAGGGGTGCGCCGCAGTTACCGCAGAAGCGGAAGCCCTCTGGATTCTCCTGGCCGCACGAGGCGCAGATCACGACGGACAGCGTTCAACAGGGCGCCGCAATAATCAAGCGCATCACGGCGGGCTCTCAGTTGGACGCGCCTCCGGTTAGCGCCTCAGTCCAGCGGCTCGACGAAGACGTCGATCTCTCCACCGCAAGGGAGGCCGACTTCCCACGCCTCGTCGTCGGCGATGCCGTACGACACGAGCCGCGGCGTCCCCGTTTCGAGCACTTTGCGAGCGCACTCGTACACGTCGGACTCCACGCAGCCGCCCGACACGGACCCGCTGAGCTCGCCGGCGTCGGATACGGCGAGCTTCGCCCCGACGGGGCGCGGAGCCGAGCGACGGGTGGCGACGACGGTGGCGATCGCAACCTTCTTGCCTTCCTCACGCCATCGCTCGACGTCTTCCAGGATCTCTTTCACGCTGCATGCCTCCTCTCGATTCCGGTGAGGACTTCCGCCAGTTCTTCGAGGCTGGCCAGATTGTGCCCTGACAGGAACCGGTCAACGTAGGGTAGGGCCGCCCGCATTCCTCCCGCCAGCGGCTGGTAGTCGGGATGGCCTTTGAGCGGGTTGACCCAGACGACCGCGTACGCCTGACGCGCTAGCCGCGCCATCTCGTGGCCAACCACGGCCGCGTCTTCCCGCTCCCAGCCGTCCGACACGATGACGACGACGGCGCCGCGGGTGAGGGCACGTCTCCCCCACTCGTCGTTGAACGTCTTCAGCGAGTGGCCGATCCTCGTGCCCCCGGACCAGTCGACGACCCGCTCCGCGGCCGCTCTCAGCGCCCCTTCCGGGTCGCGGATGACGATCTCGCGCGTGAGACGCGTCAATCGGGTCCCGAACGCGAACGTCTCCACGCCGCGCCCCGAGCGGGCGAGCGCGTGCAGGAAGAGGATGAGCGCGCGCGAGTACGCCTCCATCGAGCCAGACACGTCACAGAGCACGACGAGCTTCCGCGGAACGTGGACTCGGCTGCGAAACGCCCGCTCGACCGCCTCGCCGCCTGTGGCGAGCGATGCGCGCACGAGCCGCCGCATGTCGAGGTCTCGGCCGCGATGGTGTGGACGCAGACGCCGCGACTTCCGTCGTGGGCGACCCGATGCGATCGCGCAGATGAGCTTGCCGACGTTCTCGAGCTCCTCCGGTGTCATGTCTGCGAAGTCGCGCCGCCGCAGGAGCTCGTCGGGGCTGTAGCCGAGCGACGTCTGATCCTCCTTTGCCTCGCCGCCGCCCGCTTCATCCCGCTTCGTCTCCGAGGTGCGCCGCAGGAGCCGCAACGACGTGGTCTCGGTGCCCTGGCGGAACACCGGCGCGGTCGGTGCACGGAGGAACCAGGCCGCGAAGGCCGCATCGAAGGCATCGAGGTCTTCCCAGCGGGAGACGAGCGTCTGGCGCAAGGTCCAGTACACGTCGTCGCGCCTCGAGAGATTGACGAGGTCGAGGCCGGTGAGCGCGTCGGCAAGGCGGCCCGGCCCAACCTCCAGCCCAGCCTCGCGCAGCACGCGGCCGAACGTCACGACGTGCCTCGCGACGGCGTCGGCCATCAGGTGGTCGCGGCGCGGGCCTCTTCGAGCAGGCCCTGGAGGGTCTCATCGCGCACGGCGAGCACGTCTTCGTGGTACTTGAGCACCGACCCGAGTGTCTGCTCGACGACCTCGGCGTCGAGCTCCTGCCGCCCGAGCGCCGTCAGGGCGTTCGCCCAGTCGATGGTCTCCGCCACGCCGGGAGGCTTGGCGAGGTCGAGCCCGCGAAGCCCCTGGACGAAGGCGGCGGCCTGGGCGGCGAGCCGTTCCGGCACGCCGGGAACGCGCAGTTTCACGATCGAAACCTCTCGCTCGAGCGCGGGGTGTCCGATCCAGTGGTAGAGGCAACGGCGTTTGAGCGCGTCGTGCAGCTCTCGCGTGCGGTTGGACGTGAGGACGACCGCAGGCTTGTGCTCTGCCGCGGAGATCGTCCCGATCTCGGGAATCGTGATCTGGAAGTCCGAGAGCACCTCCAGGAGGAATGCCTCGAACTCCTCGTCGGCGCGGTCGATCTCGTCGATCAGCAGCACGACCCGCTCCGGGCTCTCGATCGCCTCGAGCAGTGGTCGCCTGATGAGGAACTCGGGCCCGAACAACTCCGCCTCGGACACCGTCCCCTCCTGTGCGGCACGGATGTGCAGCAGCTGGCGCGAGTAGTTCCACTCGTAGACGGCATGCGCGACGTCGAGGCCCTCGTAGCACTGGAGCCGGATCAGCCTCGTGTCGAGGATGCGCGCGAGCGCCTTCGCGGCCTCGGTCTTGCCGACCCCCGCCTCGCCCTCGAGCAACAGCGGCTTCTCGAGCTGAAGGGACAGGAAGAGCGCCGTGGCCAGCCCGCGATCGGGCAGGTACCCGGCGTCCCGAAGGCCGCTCTCCAGCTCGTCAATGGAGGAAATCGCCACGTGCTTACTGTACGCGCTGTGCGAAAGTAAGCTCATGGCGGCTTTGCTCCACGACGAGCTCAAGGCTTTGCTCGACGCGCCGAACTTCTGGCACGTCGCGACGTGTCCATCCAGGGCACGCCGCTAGTCGATGACCGGCGCGACGTTTGACACCCGCCGGCGGCCTCCGAGAGAATCGAGGACGTGACCGGGGGTACCGTGGACGTCGTGATCCCGACCACACCCGAGGAGGCTGTCCAAGCCTTCGGCGACGGCGACGGCATTACCGTGCTGGCGGGAGGCACGATCGTCATGCCGGAGCTCACGCACGGCCGCGTGAAGCCCGGCAAAGTGCTCATGCTCGGTCGCAGCGGCCTCGACAAGATCACGCGCGAAGGAGGAACGGTGACGATCGGCGCAACAGTGCCCGTCAGCGAGCTGGAAGAGCTCGACGAGCCGCTGGCGAGCGCCGCCAGGCACGTCGCCGACGGAGAGATCCGCGCGCAGGCGACCCTCGGCGGGAACGTCTGCGCCCCGCCCGGCAGCGACGCGCCACGCGGCGACCTCCAGGCGCCGCTGATCGCGCTCGGCGCCCGCGTCCGCTCTACGGGCACGGGCGGAGAGCGGACCGAGCCGGTCGAAGAGTTCCTCGCCGGCGGAGTCAAGGGCCGGCTCGTGCTCGACGTCTCGTACGACGAAAAGGACCGGAAGGCCGCATACGCCGCTGCCTGGCGGCCGCACACGCACCACTACTCGATCCTCGCCGTCGCCGCGACCAAGACCGACGGCGAGCTGCGAATCGCAGCGACCGGCGCGGGGCCGCATGGCGTTCGGCTAACCTCGGTCGAGCAGAGCGGCGAGGCGGCCGATGCCCTCAACGACGTCGACCCGCCGGACGACGCCCTCGCCTCGGCCTGGTATCGCAAAACTGTCCTGCCCAAGCTCGTGACACAGGCGCTCGACGATCTCGCCTGAGGAGGCCAACCGGATGAAGCTGCACGTCAACGGAGTCGACTACGAGATCCAGTCCCCACTGCTCACACCACTCCTGCACGTCCTACGCGAGGAGCTCGGGATCACGAGCCCGAAGGCAGGCTGCCAGCAAGGGGGATGCGGGGCGTGCACCGTGCTCGTGGACGGTGAGCCGCGGCGCTCGTGCTTGCTGCCCGTCGCTGCGATGAACGGCGCCGGCATCACGACGCTCGAGGGCCTCGGCGTGCCGGAGCGCCTCGCGCCCGTGCAGCAGGCGTTCGTGCATCACTACGGCATGCAGTGCGGCTTCTGCACTCCCGGGATCCTCTTGGCCGCGCACGCGCACATCGAGCGCGGCGCCGGGGACGATGAGAAATCGATCGCGGAGTCCCTGGCCGGCCATGTCTGCCGCTGCACGGGGTACGTGAAGATCATGAGTGCCGTCGGTGCGGCCGTACGCGGCGAGAGCTTCGACCTGACGACGACGTCGGGGACACCTTCGACGACGCTCGTGACGGGAGGTGCGGAATGAAGGCTGTCGGAGCACGGCTCCCGCGCTACGACGGCGTCGCGCACGTCACGGGGCGCACGACCTTCGTCGACGACGTGCGAGTCTCCGGGACGCTCTGGGCCAAGGCGCTGCGCTCGCCGGTGCACCACGCGGACATCACGCGTCTCGACACGTCCGCGGCTGAGGCATTGCCCGGCGTACACGCGGTGATCACGTGGGAGGACGTGCCGCTCCTCTCCTACGGGCATCTCTCTGCGCTCGGCATCCCGGAAGACGAGCCGCTGCTGGCAAAGGAGGACGTCCGCTACAAGGGCCAGCCGATCGCCGTCGTCGCAGCCGAGGACGAGGAAACGGCGATGGCGGCCGTCGACGCGATCGAGATCGACTTCTCGGAGAAGCCCGCGCTCTTCGACATCCGGCTCGGCGCGGATCCCGATGCCCCCGTCATCCACCAGTGGGGCAACTGGTATCCGCATTTCGAGGGCGAGATGGACGTCCGCCAGATCCGGAAAGGCGATGTCGACTGGGCCTTCGACCGCGCCGACGTCGTCGTCCAAGGCGTCTATAGGCCGGCCGCCATCGAGCACTGCCCGCTCGAGACGCAGGTCTGCCAGGTCGTTCCGGAGCCGGACGGCCGGCTGACGATCTACACCTGCTCGCAGGCTCTCTACTTCTCGATGGGCGTGGTGGCCGCTCACCTGCAGCTGCCACTGAGCAAGCTCAAGCTAGTCGGCGGCACCGTCGGGGGCGGCTTCGGCGGCAAGGTGGACACGGCCACGGAGACGATGACGGCGCTGCTCGCGACGAAGTCGAGCCGTCCCGTGAAGTGGCGCTGGACGCGCGAGGAGGAGTTCCTCTGCTCCTCGACGCGCGCGCCGTGGCATATGGAAATCGCCGACGCGGTGACGAGCGACGGCTGGATCCTCGGCCGCAAGATGCTCACGCTCCACGACTCGGGCGGGTACGCCCGCTTCTCGCCGTATGGCCTCACAAAGCACTCGTTCCACCACACGGGCGCGTACACGATTCCCAATCTCCACTTCGACGGCTACGTCGTGTTCACGAACCGGGTGCCAACGACTGCCATGCGGGGCTTCGGCGTCACGTCGGTTTCGTTCGCGGTCGAGACGCACATGAGCCGCATCGCGGACGTGCTCGGCATGGACCCCTTCGAGCTCCGCCTCAAGAACGCAAACCGCATCGGCGACACGTCGCCGAACGGCATCGTCTATACCGATCCATCTACCGTCCCCACGATCCAGGCCATCGCCGATGCGGTCGGGCACGAACTGCCGGCCGACTACCGGACGATGACCCGCGACCCACGCGAAGGCGAGTGGCTTCCCGACCACCTCGCCGCACAGGTCGGCGACCCGGAGGCTCACTGATGGCCAAGCACACTGGCAGGGGCTACTCAGCGATCGAGTACCCGACGGGCATGAACCAGAACGGCGACCCGTCGCAGGCGTGGATCAAGATCAAGCCGGACGGGCGCGTCGACGTCTTCTCCGGCACGGCCGACATCGGCAACGGCTCGAAGACGATCCAGACGCAGATCGTCGCCGAGACGCTCGGCGTCCCCTACGACTGGATCACGTACGACAATTCGAACACCGACTCGTCGCCGCTCTGCACGGGGACCTTCGCGTCGCGCGCGACCTTCGTCGCCGGCAACGCCGTTCGCAAGGCGGCACTGAACGCGCGTGAGAAGCTGCTCGAGATCGCCGGTAAGGAGCTGGAGATCGACCCCGCCGACCTCGAGGTCGTCGACGGCGAGGTGATCGCGAAGGGCGCTCCGCAGAAGAAGATCTCCGTCCCGGAAGTGGCCGGCGCCGCGACGTGGACGTACGGCGAGCTGATCACCGGGACAGGCGCGCAGCTGAAGCCGTACGCAGCCATCGCCGATCCCGAGACGGGCCAGGTGGACCTCCCTCCGCACTCCGCGATCTCCTATGCCGCGTGTGCGGCCGAGGTGGAGGTGGACGACAATACGGGCGAGGTGCTCGTGAAGCAGCTGTGGCAGTGCTTCGACGTGGGCCGCGCCATCAATCCGACGCTCGTCGAGGGGCAGATCGAGGGCGGCGCGATCCAGGGGCTTGGGCTCGCAGTGCTCGAGAACTGCTACCCGTACTACCCGAGCGTCGAGCACCGCGGGGCCGAGTTCGGCTCGTATCCCGCACCCGGGATCGAGAACTTGCCGAAGGTCACCACGATCCTCATCGAGAACCCGTCCGCGGACGGTCCGTACGGCGCGAAGGGCTGTAGCGAGATGGCGAACAACCCGCAGCCGCCGGCCATCGCGGCGGCCGTCTACGACGCCGTAGGCGTCTGGGTGACGGAGCTGCCGATCACGCCCGAGCGCGTGCTCAGGGCGCTCGAGCGGAAGGCTGCCGGCGAGAACGGCCCCAGACGCGAGGGGAAGGTAGTCGTGTTCGACGAGGAGCTCTCGGTGAACGCGGTCGCCCACGCAGACAGCAGGTTCCGCTTCGAAGTCCCGGCGTGAGTCGCTCGCCTTTGGCTCGCTCCCGTGGGGGAAACCATGTTTCCCCCACGTGCCCCCTTCTTCCAGAAGCCGATCTTGCTGGGGGAATCTCCCGGTTCCCCACGGCCCCTCCCCCTCACGGGCCAGTGACTGGCCCGTGAGCTCGCCGTTCCGCTCGTGGTCCGACCGCGAGCCGTATCGGATCTTCCCCACGGTCGAGATCCACGCGATCGGCGGAGACCAGGTGCTCCTGTGTCGCGTGGTCTACGAGCCCGGCACGACGGTTCCGCGGCACGCCCACGAGCACACGGAGCAAGTGATGGTCATCCTCGAGGGTGACGTGACGATGACGATCGGCGACGAGACGCGAGAGCTCGGCCGGGGCGACGTGGTGGTCGTCAACCGTGGCGTCGACCACGAGCTCCATTCGAAAGGCGGGCTCGTCTTCTTCGAGGCGCTCGCTCCCGTGCCGCTCGACCACGTGCCCGATCGCGAGCGCGACCTCGTCCTCGGGGCCGACGCGGGCTCCGGCCATGTCGACCGGTAGGCCGATGGAAGTCACCCTCCTGCTCTGCGACTTCGCCGAGGCCGTCAACGGGAAGCTCTACGTCATGGGCGGGGGCTGGAACATCCTGTTCGCGCCCGGGCAGCCGGTGACGATGTCGGTCGCCGCGGTCATCGCCGTGCCCTGGGACCGGACCAACCAGCAGCACGACCTCTCGCTCGCGCTCCTTACTGACGACGGCGCCGCCGTCGAGATCGAGGGACAGGCGGTCGAGGTGACGGGCGAGTTCGAGCTGGGACGCCCGCCGGGGATCAAGCCCGGCAGCTCGCTCAACGCGCCGTTCGTGTGGACGTTCGCAGGCCTCGTGCTGGACGCGGGCGGCTACGAGTGGAAGCTGAGGGTCGGCGGCGAGCCCGTCGCGAGTCGGCCCTTCACCGTCGCTCACCCGCCCGGCTACACAGCCGAGTGATCGTCGCGATGCACGTCGCCGCAGGTGCGGCGGTCGGCGCGCTCACCGGCTCGCGAGCGGTTGCGGTGGCAGCGGGGCTAGTGCTCCACGCGGTCCAGGACGCGGTGCCGCACGAGGACATCCCATCGCGCCACTTCGAGGCGGCCTCCGGCGTGCTGCTGCTCGCCGTGCTTGCGCGCCGGCGCGGGCTGCTCGACCCGGCGGTTCTCGGAGGTGCGTTCTGCGCGGCGCCCGACCTCGAGCACGTGCTGCCCTTGCCCCGGCCGGGCGGCCGCGAGCTCTATCCCTCCCACCGCGTGGAAGGCTGGCACCGCGAAGGGCACCTCCCCGCATGGGCGCAGCTCGCCGCGGCAGGCGCTATCGTCGCCGCTCTGGCACGAAGACGAGAGGAGTAGCGATGCCGCTGATCAGGGTCGAGCTGTTCGACTTTCGGATGAACGACGAGACGAGCGCGAAGCTCATCGCCGGCCTCACGGACGCGCTCTGCGAAGCGACGACCGAGGGTCTCAGAGAGCACACGTGGGTGATAGTCGAGGGTCACTCGCCGAAGAACTGGGGGTTTGGCGGCGTGCCCTGGCCTATTGAGAAGACGCCCCCCGGCTAAAGACGGCGGAGCTCCACCGGTGGCGCGCCCGGAACGACCTCCGCCGTCTCGCGCGCGTGGAGCAGCGTCGTCTTGACGATCAGCTTGGCGCGCGCGAAGTTGTCCATCATCGTCGGCACGGGACCGACCTCCCGGCCGAGCGCGTAGCCGGCAGCGTTCCGGCCGATTGCCCGGTACGACTCGAGCGTGTACAGCGGTGACATGCCGAACAGCTCGAGGTTGTCCAGCGGCTCGAGGTCGGCGCGGTGGATCACCGCCGTCCCCTTCGACTGGATGCCCACCGCGATGCTCGAACCGGACAGCGCCGCGCCGTCGTGGCCGATGAAGGCAACGTCGGCTGCCCGCCTAACGCGGACGAGCCTCGGTCGCCCTCCCGCGTCGCGGACACCCTGCTCGAGCGCGACCAGCACATCGGCGTGCGCGAGGCCGTTGATCGTCCGGCGGATCGCGTCACCGAACGCCGGCCCGACGGCGATCACGACCTCGTCCGGCTCGTTCTGGATCTTGGCAACGTACAGCTCTTCCACCGCCTTCTCTGCGTCCTCGCTTTCGTCGAAGTCGCGTGGGTCGAGCGTCTGCGGCAGCGCCTGCAACAGCTGCCAGCGTTCGCCGTCCAGCACGTAGCCGGTGCCCGGGCCGGAGTAGCGGTTGGGATCGTTGACAGCCGACCTCACTCCCCAGTCTTCGCCGATCACGGCCGAGGTCTGGAGGTAGTCGGCGCAGACGCGCTGGCGCTGCATGCCGATGACCGCGGCAGCGACGTCGTGGAAGCCGGCGTCGTCGAGCACGCGGGCGACGTCGAGGCCGCTGATGCGCTCGTCGAGCACCCTGTCGGCGGCGGCGACGTCGGCGGCGCGGTCACGCTCGGGGAGGTCGTCGCTCGAGTAGCCTCGTGTGGCGGCCTCGACCTCCGCGTCCGACACGTCGGGGAAGCCGAGCGCCTGGAACACGGCTTGCACGGCGCGTGCAGCCCGTTCCCGGACGCGCAGTGCGTCCTCCTCGGTGATCGGCTCGATGCCGGCGTCAACCTGCCAGTCCCGCTGTACCGTCAGCCACTCGTCGAGGTCGTCGGCGTCGTAGTTGCCTCCCCCGAACATGTTGTCCTTCCGAGGCATGACCGAGTAGCCCGAGGTCACGAAGTCCGTTCCGGGCAGCAGTTGCCCCATGAGCTTCGCCGTTTTCCGGACCTCGGAGTGTGACGCGATCGCGTCGTTCCCGGACGCAACCTCGAGATCGAGCCAAGCGGCGAGGAGGTTCTCGGCGAGGATCTCACGCGTTCCGCCGGGCACGGCCAGCACGAGGGCTACGCACGAGATCGACCCGTTCTGCACGCCCTGAGAGCCGGCCGCGCGGACGACCGCGAGGCACCGCGCCTCGAGGTAGAGCATCGACTTGCCCTGCGCGTGGCCCATCAGCGCCTCGGAGCCGCCGCCCGAGGTGAACCGCACCTTCACCCCGCGCGAGGCGTACGCGGAGGCGAGGAACCCCTTCGACCAGGGCGTGTCGTCCCCGTCGACGAACACCGGCTCGGTGCCGTACACCGACAGCGTCTCGGCGTACGCGACGAGGCCCTGCATCGCCAGCTGGAGGTTCCGGCGCTCCTCCACGGCACACTGCGTCATGACACCGGGGCGGCCCGTCTGGGAGCCCACGAGCAGGGCAATCGCATTCAGCGGCGCGTAGCGGGAGACGCCGACGGTCGTCTCCAGCTCGGCGAAGCCGCGGGCGGCTGCCTCGGCGGCATCGGCGGCGAGGAGGGCGGGGCTCTCCTTGAGATTCGTGACGTGCGCCTGGTTGGCCGGCGCTCGCCGGGCGCGCAGCTTCTTGAGGGCGAACATCATCTCGACCGGGTCGAGGCCGCTCACGATCCGCGCCAGCCGCGCGGGAGTCAGGCCGCGGCTCAATCGGACGAGCTCGTCCCGCGCGTGATCGACGTCGACCAGGCGACGCGCGAGGTCGTCGTCGGAGAGCGCCGCCGCCTCGGCCGCCGCCTCGAGATCGATTCCCCGGCGCGCGATGAACGCGTCTAGTACGTCGAAGTCCTGCTCTCGCGCTCCGTCGATCTCGACGACGCGCCCTTCCTCGATCGTGAGGCTGGGCTCCGGATCGTCCGGGCCGTCCATGGCGACAAGCCCGAGCTCGGGATAGGGCGCGATCAGCAGCTCGCGCCGGAGCTCGCGTTCCTCCCGCGAGCGAAAGCGCCTAGACCCTGTCGCGGTCTCCTGCAAGCAGCCCTCTCCTCGCGTACACCTCGATCGCCTCCCGCACGAACGCGGCGGACATCGGTGCCCCAGCCTCGTCGAGCCTCGAGGACCAGGCTTCGAGCTCGGCCTCGCTCGAGCGGTGCGGCCGCAGCGCCGTGTAGATCTCGAGGATCGTCTCGGACGGGATGGCCGCCAGCTCCGCGGCGCGCCGGAGATTGTGGGCGAGCGTTGTCCGCCCGACCCCCTCCGCGACCGCTGCCTGGCGGCGAAGCGTCTCGGGGGTCGCTCGCAGATCTTCCGACGCGAGCTTTCCATCGCGCATGCCCTCGACAGTAACGTCGTCAAGCGGGATGCCGGATGGCGTGGCGACGGTGTCCGGTCGGTTCTGGCCTAGCGGATAGTCCGAAACGGTATCGGCGGCCACGGGGCAAGCATACGTAGCCACGCCGTCACCCTCTATTATCGGGTGCGTCGTGACCGAAGTCGTGTCTCGACCGTGGGCGGACGGTCTTCCTGTATCCCGCATGTCGGGTGGGTCGTCGACCTCCAACCTTTAGAAAGGGCGTGAAAATGGTGAAACGTCGCGCATTACTTGCTGTCGCAGGATCCATCGGCGCCTTGGCTCTCGTCGCCTCGCTGGCTATCGCGGCGGCTGGGAGCGCAGGCACCGCAAGCACCGCAGCCACCGCATCGACCGCCGAGTCGCTGGTGGCGACGATCACACCGCCGCGCGTACCGAATGCGGCAGCCATCAAGAAGCAGTACGGCGGCCGGAGCATCACGTTCCTCGGCGACGGACCTGTTGGCAAGTCGCATACCCGCGACCAGCTACTGGTCAAGAAGTTCTCCCAGGACACGGGCATCAAGGTCAAGCTCGTGCCCCACCCCGTCGACTCCAGCGCCGCCTATTCCCAGCTGGCACGGACGTTCTCTGCAAACTCGTCCGCCTTCGACGTCGTGATGCTGGACGTCGTCTGGACCGGCGCTTTCGCACCGTACCTCTACAACCTGAAGCGGGTCATGGCAAAGCAGGCCAAGCTACACGCCAAGGGGATCATCCTGAACAACACCGTCCGCGGAAAGCTCGTCGCGATGCCGTGGTTCGGGGACTTCGGGATCCTCTACTTCCGCAAAGACCTCCTCACGAAGTACGGGTACAGCGGGCCCCCGAAGACGTGGGCCCAACTCGGACAGATGGCCCAGAAGATCCAGGACGGCGAGCGTGCGAACAACACGAACTTCTACGGGTTCGTCTACCAGGGCAACGCGTACGAGGGACTGACATGTGACGCGCTCGAGTGGCTCGCGTCGTCCGGAGGTGGCCAGTTCATCGACGGCGGCAAGGTCACGATCAACAACCCGAGAGCCGCGGCGATTCTGAACCTCCAGCGAAGCTGGGTGGGCAAGATCACCCCGCGCGGCGTGACGACCTACCAGGAAGGCGAATCGGAGAAGGCCTTCACGGCCGGCAACGCTGCCTTCATGCGCAATTGGCCCTACGCGTACGCGATCGGCCAGGAAGGGCCGATCAAGGGCAAGTTCGACGTGACGGTGCTCCCGCGGACCGGTGCCAACGCGTCCGTCGGAACCGTCGGCGGCTGGCAGCTCGGAGTCTCGAGCTTCTCGAAGCAGCCTCTGGCCGCCGTCGAGCTCGTCCGGTATCTGACCAGCCCAGCGGTCGAGCGGTTCGACGCGATCTACAACAGCAACGTGCCGACCATCCCGTCGGTCGCGCGCCTTCCGGCCGTACGCAAGGTGAACCCCTGGCTCAAGCCCGAGGTCGCAGGCGTGACGCGGGTCACGCGGCCGTCGCGCTATCTCGGCACGAAGTACAACCAGGGCTCACAGATCATCTACCAGGGCATCAACCAGATCCTGAACGGGCAGGACGCGACGAACGTGCTGCCCGGAGTGGCACAGCGGCTGGAGCGGGCCTTGCCGTAGTAGGAGCAATCGGACGAACCTGAGGGAGACGGGACGATCGGAGAAGATGGGGGCCAAGCGCCCCCATCTTCGCTTTCGCCGGAGGACGAGACGATGAGCGCCAACCAGCCGACCACCGTGGCGGCGCCGCGGCCGAAACGCCGCCGGTCGACTCGCCTGCAGCGCAAGCAGACGCGGCTGGCGTGGCTGATGCTCACGCCCGCGCTCGCCGTCGTAGCCTTCGTCGCCTTCTATCCGCTCGGCCAGACGGTCTACGACAGCTTCACGGACCGCCAGTTCCTCGGGGGGCTCGAGCCGACAAGGTGGGTCGGCCTGCAGAACTACCGCGACCTCATCCACGACACGGTCTTCCGGGACGCAGTCGTCGTGACCGTGAAGTTCACGGTGATCACCGTGTCCATCGAGCTCGTGCTCGGCATGATCATCGCGCTCGTCGTCAACTCGGGCTTCAAGGGCCGCGGCGTGATGCGCGCGGTGATGCTAGTGCCGTGGGCGATTCCGACCGTGGTCGCCGCGCAGATGTGGAAGTGGATGTACGACGACGTCTTCGGTGTCGTCAACGACTCACTCGTCCGCCTCCACGTGATTGACCGCCCGGTGGCGTGGGTCTCAGAGCAGCCGCTCGCGGCCGTCGCGGCGGTCGACATCTGGAAGACGACGCCGTTCGTCGCCCTCCTGCTGCTCGCGGGCCTCCAGGTGATCCCGCAAGAGCTCTACGAGGCGGCGGACGTCGACGGGGCGAGCAAGTGGCACCAGTTCTGGCGGATCACCTTGCCGCTCCTCGTCCCGGCCATCCTCGTCACGCTCATCTTCCGCACGCTCGACGCGCTACGCGTCTTCGACGTCTTCTACGTGTTCTTCGGCTCCCGTGTGGACACGCAGACGATGGCGATCTACGACCAGAACACGATCGTCGCATTCGGCGACGTCGGTTACGGCGCGGCCATCAGCGTGGCCATCTTCCTCATCATCGGCCTCTTCGTCGTGATCTACACGACCTTCATGCGGGTGCAGCAGCAATGAGCGTCGTCGCCGAGCGAGCAGATCGGGCCGCGCGCGCGCAGGCGCTCGCGAGGCGTAAGCGGCGGGAGCGACGCAAGTTCAGGAGCGTGATTCGGCGCTTCCCGTTCTATTTCCTGATCACGCTTATCTTCATCTACGCCCTGTTCCCGTTCT
>JBOGZW010000002.1:0-36579 GCA_050697575.1 Gaiellaceae bacterium
GCTCGGCCGCGCGCCCGGCGAGACGAGCGGGCAGCGCAGGATCGAGCTCGAGCGCGAGGCGGAGCAAGCGTCCGCGCGCCGCACCGGACGCGGAGCCCGCCGCCCGCGCAACCCGGCGAGCCGCGGATCGCACGACGGCGACGGTCGCCGCCTCCCCGTGGATCCGCCGGAAGGCGCTGAGGAGATCGAGGTACGCGCCCGCGGCCTCCTCGAGTCGATCGCCCGCGATGTTCTCCCCCGCCCCCAGAAGCCACGCGAGCTCCACTTCTTCCGCTCCGAGGTCGGGTGCCACGTCGGTGATCCCGCGCGTCGCCACCTCGCGCTGGAAGTCGCGCTGGAGCCCGCGCCGCCGTTGTGTCGCCTGGCCCGCGTGCACACGGTAGAGGACGAGCGGCTCGACGAGGTTGGCGCCGTCGGTTGCCTCGAGCAGCTTCACCCAGAGCGCGTAGTCCTCGCTCTCCTCGTAGCGCTCGTCGTAGCGGAGTCCGAGCCGGTCGACGAGCGCTCGGTCGAACAGCACGGTCGGGTGGTAGAAGGGGGAGCTGAAGAGTGCATGCCAGCGCACCGAGACCGGATCGAGGGGCATGTCGTGCAGCGCACCGGGGCGGCCGGCATCGTCGATCGCGATCACGGAGCTACCGACCACCCCGAGGCCACCGGCGCGCAGCCGCGCGACCTGATGCGCGAGCCGCTGCGGAAGGGCGAGGTCGTCGGCGTCGAGGCGAGCGATGTAGCGCCCGTGCGCATGCTCGAGGGCGACGTTAAGCGAGCCGGCGAGCCCGCGCCGCTCGTCGCTCGTGAGGACGACCAGTCGCGGGTCGCGAATCTCCGCGAGCAGCGCAGGCGTGCCGTCGCGGGAGCCGTCATCGACGACGACGAGCTCGAGATCGCCGGCCGTCTGGGCGAGCACGCTGCGCACCGCCCCGGCGAGGTACCGCTCGGCGTCGTGGGCGGCCAGGATGACCGAGACGAGCGGTGTACCGGATGGCATCACGTCTCGCGGGCGGGCACGGGACTGGACGATAGCCTCTCTCCGATGGCCGAGCCGGCTCTGCTCACGTTCGACCTCGTGGTCGCCACCGTCGACCGCACGGACGAGCTCGGGGCACTGCTCGGCTCGCTCGAGCGCCAGTCACACGGCGCGTTCCGCGTGCTCGTCGTCGACCAGAACGAGGACGATCGCCTCGCGTCCGTGCTCGAATGCCATCCCGCCCTCGACGTCGTCCGCGTGCGCTCCAGCCGCGGCCTCTCGCGAGCCCGCAACGCCGCCCTCCCGCAGCTGGCGGCGGATGCCGTTGGGTTTCCCGACGACGACTGCATCTACCCGGCCGTCCTCCTCGAGCGCATTGCCCGCCTGCTGGCGGCTCGGCCGCAGCTGGATGGCGTCACCGGGCGTCTCGTCGACGCGAGCGGCGCGGTGTCGAGCTCGTGGGAGCAGGCTGGCGCCGTCCTCACGGAAGGCAATCTCTGGAACAGGGCGGCCTCTGGGACGACGTTCCTCCGCCGGCGGGTCGTGGAGCGGGTGGGCCTCTTCGACGAGCGGCTCGGGCTAGGGGCTCCGACGCATTGGCCGTCGGGCGAGGAGATCGACTACCTCGTCCGCGCCGTGCGTACAGGCGCCCGGATCGAGTACGACCCCGAGCTGACCGTCATCCACGAGGAGCAGCCGGCGGGCTCCGATGTCATGACCGCGATTGGAGCCAGGGACGGCGGGAGCGTCGGCTACATCCTCCGCAAGCACCGCTACCCACCGGCCACGGTCGCGCGGATGCTCGTCCGACCGGCCGGCGGCGCCTTTCTCTCCCTCGCCCGGGGCGATCGCGCCCGCGCTCGCTTCCACGCGGCGACGCTCCGTGGCCGGATCGCGGGCTACCGGGGCGCGTGAGCACCACCCGCTAGCTCAGCAAACAGCTCGGCGTGGCGGTCGAGCCAGTGCGACAGCTCGAAGCACTGCACGGCGCGCCGTCGCGCGGCCGCGGCGTAGACAGCGCGCGAGCCGAGCACCACTTCCACCGCCGCCGCGAGCTCCTCCGGCGCCGGGGGCTCGTCGCGCTCGAGCCCGTCCGGATGCGGAACGCCGACCCCCGCCTCGTCGCCGACGAGCTCGACCGTCCCTCCGCTCCGTGGGTAGACGACGGGCAGGCCCGTCGCCATCGCCTCGAGGACGACGGTGGGGCACGGGTCGTTCACCTTCGTGTGCAACAGCAGGTGGGCGCGGCGGAAGATCGCGGGAGCGTCACGCTGCGCGTACGTTCGTGCCAGCTCGACCCGCCCGATGAGGCCGAGCTCGGCCGCGAGCTGCTCGACGGGCGCCACGACCCGGCCGGTCACGATCAGTCGCGCATCGGGGTGGGTCGAGAGGAGCGCCGCGAGCGTGCGGAGCGCGAGCTCGATGCGGTAGAGCTGGGTTTGGTCACCGCCGAGCAGGAGCACCGGCCCTTCCGCGGGAGGGCGCTCCGCGGGTGTGAAGTGGCTCGTGTCGACCGCGTTCGGGAGCACCTCCCACCTCCCGACTGGCTCGCCGAGGAAGCGGTCTGCCGAGCGCTTGCAGAAGTCGCTCTGGTAGAGGACGTGGTGGGCGGCTGCGAGGGCGCGCCGCAGCGGCCGGTTGACTTCGTCCGCGCGGTCGCCCGCCCACCCCGGGTAGCCAACGCCATCCTGGTTGAGGACGATCGGGATGGCGCGGCGCCGCGCCAGCCGCGTCAGCGCGCCGAGGTCGCGCGGCAGCCAGTTCGAGCCGAGGTACAGGAGCGTGAAGCCGGTCGGGTCGTTCGGAAAGCGGGCTGCGAGCTTTTGGATCTTCCCCGTGCCGCCGGCCACCGGCTCGCCCGGCCCGGGGACGCAGTCGTGGCCGTAGAAGACGCGGAGCCCGGGCGCAGACCGCGCGGAGGCGAGCAGCCGTGCCCAGCGCACGCCGGCGCGCCCCCAACGTTCTCCCCGCCCACGGGGCCACCAGCCGCGCAGCGTCACACCGGCTCCGCAGCGGCCCAGATCTCGCCCCAGGTGACGACCAACTCGGTCACGCGCAGGCCGGCCTCTCCCAGCTCGGCGCGAAACCCCTCCGGGTCGTACTCCGTGCTGTGGTCCGGATCCGAGTAGTAGGGCAGCCCCACCTCCTGCCGGAGAGGAACCGTCCAGTCCCGGGCGAGCACGGGAACGCGGAAGAGCAGCCGGCTCGGCCGCGCTGAAGCGACGATGCGCCGGAGAAGCTCGACACGCGGCTCGATGTGCTCGAGGACGTTCGAGAGGACGACGACGTCGAAGTGGCCGTCGGGCAGCTCCTCAAGCACGTCTCCCGGCTGGAACTCGAGGCCCGCGCCGGCGAAGTGGGAGCGGGCGAACTCCAGGTGATACGGGCTCGAGTCGATGCCGACCACCGTCGCCCGGGCGTGGACGACGAGATCGTGCGCGAGCTCCCCCTTGCCGGAGCCGATGTCGAGCACCCGCTCGCCCGGCCGCACTCGCTCGACGAAGAACTCGTGGTAGCGGGTGAGCCGGTGCTTGGCATGGACACCGTCGTCGTAGCGAATCGCCGCCTGGTCGAGCCAGCGGTAGACGTCGTCGTAGGCGATGAGCAGGTTCCGCACTGCGGCACGTCGGTCGGGGCCGGCCGCGACGACCGAGAGCCAGAAGCGGAAGAGACCACGGACCGGCCGAACCGGAAGGATGAACCGGAACGGTGCGCGCGGGACCCGGCGGCCGGCGCCGCGAAGGACACGTCTCGGGGTCAGACCCCGCTTCACGTCCCCTCCGGACGATCGAGGAGGCGCTCGAACAGGCGCGCCCACAGCGGTTCGAGCCGCTTGAGCGCGAACCGCTCTGCCGTCGCGCGGCCTGCGGCGAGCACAGCTGCGTCCGTGCCGGCGTAGACCCGGGCCGCGAGCGCCGCGAGCGCCTCGGCGTCGTCGACGTCGGCCAGCCAGCCGTTGACGCCGTGCTCGACGAGCTCGGCAGCCTGGCCGACCCGCGTGGAGACGAGCGGCACGCCGCTCGCCATCGCCTCCAGCACCGCCTTCGGGCCACCCTCCTGCCGCGACGTCACGATCTGGACGTCGAGGGCGGAGTATGCCCGCGCGAGCTCCGCACGGGAGGCGAGCAGAGCGTGCCGGTACGGAATCCGGAGCCGCTCGAGCTCGCCCCGCACGTAGCCCCGCGCCGGGCCGGTCAGCAACACGACGACCCCGGGCACGGCCTCCCGCAGCCGACCGAGCGTGTCGACGAGAACGTCCGGCCCTTTGATCAGCTTCGGCGTCAGCCCCTCACCCCAGCCGACACCGTCCTTCTGGAAGGAGCCGACCACGAATGCGTCCGGCGGCAGGCCGAACGCGGGGCGCGCGTCGGCGCGCCTTTGCGCGTCGGCGGCCGGGAAGTGCTCGATGTCGACGCCGATTGGTATCCGGAAGACTCGAGGCGCATCCACGCCGGCCGCAAGGACGAGCTCTTCCATCTCGGCGTGCGTGACCTGGACGGCCGAGAATCGTTCCGGATCGTCTCGCAACACGTTGAAGGCGCGGTCGAACTCCGGCGCACCAGGGGTGCCCGGACGGCCGTGCAGCCACGCGACGCCGAGCCGGTGCGAGGAGGACGTCCAACGCGGCTCGACCGCCTCGAAGTGGCTCGTGTGGAAAACGGACTGCTTCCCTGTGAGCTGCGCCCAGCCTTGCGGGCCAACCTGGCAGCCGAGGCGGCGAGCGGCAGCGGCCACATGCTCGGCGTCCTCGTCCACGGACCAGCCGCCGCGGTCGCCCAGGACGAAGAGCCGAGAGTGCGGATCCCATCCGTGCGTGCGCAGGCCGACGATGCCGCGCGCAGACGCGCGACGGGGTGGAGCCGCGAGTCGGCGCAGACGGCTCGCGACCCTCATGCGCCGAGCACCTCGAGGTACCGGTCGGCGACCTCTTCGAGCGCGAGCACGTGGATCGCGCGGCGTCGCTCGTCGAGCTCCGGGACGAGCCGGTCGAGCACGCCCGGCAGCTGCTCCGGCTCCGTGAACGGAAGACCACCGTCTCCCACCAGCTCGGGATGTCCGCCGCTGTGCCGATAAGCGACCGGCAGGCCGCAGGCGAGCGCCTCGAGCACCGCGTTCGAGCACGGGTCGTCCAGGCTCCCAGCCACGAAGATGTCGTGTGCGCGCAGCTGCTCGGCGACCTCCCCCGAGGGCACCGCGCCGACCGTGCGGATACGATCGAACGCCACCGCGGAGCGGCCGGCAAAGGTCATCGCGTAGCGGCCCCAGTCGAGGTTCTGGTCGAGCCACGCGAGCACGTCCGCTCCCTTGCGGGGGTTGGCCGACCAGCTCGTGGCGATGAGGCGCACCCTGCGGCCCGCGAGCGGCTCTCGCCGAGCGGGTGGATGGAAGATCGACGGATCGACGGTGTTGCGGATCACGGTCGGGTTCGCGAGCTCGAGCCCGAGCTTCCGGTGCTGCTCGAGGCTGTACGCGGACTGGACGACTGTAGCGTCCGCCAGCTCCGCGTTGAGCTCGGCGATCCGGCTGTCGGTGCCGTCGTCGAAACCGCGGTAGACGCCGATCGGACCGTCAACGCGGTGCACCATCCGCGCGCCGCGCCGGCCGAAGCGGCGCAGCCGCGCGAAGTCGAAGTTGAACGAGTTGAACACGCACGCGGGCGTGCTGCCGGAGATGCGGTTCACCTCGACCGAGAGCCCACGGCGCTCCAACTCGCCGATGAGCGCCAGCAGGAACTGGTTGCCCCCTCCGTACGGCGGCGGCGCAAACTCGTGGAAGACGGCGATGTCGGCGCGGCCGCCACGCGTGCGGAAGAGATCCACCTCCGTCACAAGGCGACCGCGTGCGGCCCACACCGGACGGCGGGCCGGCCGCAGCGCCGCGCGCACCGGTGGGCCGAGGATCATCCCGGGATTGTGGCGACTCCGGGCGGTCAGTTACGCCGGAGGCGACTGCATCATGGTCGCTACCATGCTCCGTCGAGACCCGTCGGAACACGTCGCCCTGCAACAAAGGAGTCTGATGCGATTCACCCGCCTTACTTTGCTCGCCTCGCTGCTGGCGCTGGTCGTCGTCCCGGCGGCGCTAGCCATCGCGTTCACCGACGCAAGCTTCAACACTCCGACCGGAGAGACCGGTAAACCGTACTCCCACCAGTTCGAGATGCGCGCGGGGGGCGGCTGCGGCCCGCCGTTCGAGTACGTGATCCTCTCCGGTCAGCTGCCGCCGGGCCTCTCGCTTGACCGAAATAGCGGGAAGGTCACCGGGACACCGACGACAGCCGGCTCGTTCGGCTTCTCCCTCGAAGGTCGCGACATCCCGACGGTGGAGTGCTCAGGCGTCGGGACGGTTCCGCCCGTGTCGAGTGCACAGCGTGACTTCACGATCGACATCGTCGCCGCCCTGAGCGTCCAGCAGCAGACGGTGCCGAGCCCGGCCTTCGCCAACGAGCCCTACAGCTTCCAGATGACCGCATCCGGCGGAGGCACCCAGACCTGGTCGATCGCTTCGGGGACGCTGCCGCCGGGCATCGCCTTCAGCGCCGGCGGCCTGCTGTCGGGCACGCCCACGACCCCCGGCGACTACCAGTTCGTCGTCAAGGTGGGGGATGGCAACCGCAGCGATACCGAGACGTTCATCATCCGAGTCGTCCAGCGGCTCGCAGCGGCTGCCCCGGCGAGCTCCCCCGCCGAGGTGGGCATCGCGTTCACAACGGCCGTCTCGGCTACGGGAGGGAGGGCGCCCTACACCTGGTCGCTCACCGGCGGCACGCTGCCGACGGGCCTGACGCTCGATCCGGGTACCGGCACGATCAGCGGTACGCCCACCGCCGCGGGTACGTTCGGCGCCACGCTGGCGGTGACGGACTCGCTCGGGCTCACCGCGCAGGTCGCTCTCCCGCTGACCGTCGCAGCCAAGCTGGCGATCGCGACGAAGAAGCTGAAGGCGGCGAAGGAGGACAAGCTGTACAGGGCGAAGATCGTGACCGCGAACGGCGTCTCGCCGAAGACGTACAAGCTGCGCGGCAAGGTCCCGCGAGGGCTCAAGTTCAACACGAGGACCGGCGTCCTCGCCGGTAAGCCCACTCAGACGGGTACGTTCAGGCTGACCTTCGAGGTCACCGACCGGCTGGGCGCGAAGGCCAAGACGACACTCGTGCTGAAGGTGCTGGAGGCCTAGACGGAAGCCGGCTCGGCCACGGCGGCCGTAGACAGCACACGCCACAGCGCTTCGGCGTACGCGTTCCGGGAGAGACCGCCCCCGACGGTCTCCCGGGCGCGTGCACCGAGAGCCGACGCCGCCGCCTCGTCTGCGAGCAGATCGAGGATCGCCCGCTCCAGCTGACCGGCGTCACCGGGCTCGACCAGCCGGCAGTTGACGCCGTCCGCGAGGCCGTAGCCCGAGGCAATCGCCCTCGTGCGAGAGACGACGACGGGTTTGGCCATGGCCATCGCCTGGAGCAGGACGGTTGTCGCGCCCGAGTAGCTGTTGTCGCGAACGGGCAGCGCAACCACGCGCGCTCCCGCGATCCGGTCGCGCACCTGCTCGAGGGCGATGTCCGTCTCGAGCACGACGTTCGGGGACAGCTCGCCGAGCAGGCCTGCTCGCTCCGCGGTGGCGACGATGTGGAAGCTCCGCTCGGGGTGCCGCGACGCGACGGCGGCCACCAGCTCGAAGTCGCGCCGGGGATCTGCGCCGATCGAGACGACGTCGACGTCCGGAAGGCGCTCGGGCAACGGGTGAAACGCGTCCACGTCGACACCGAACGGGATGAAGACGACCGGCGGCCCGCCCTCGCCAAGCCAGGCGCGAAGCCACTCCGTCTCGCTCTCGGCATAGGCGACGATGGTGCGCGAGCGGTGCAGCGCATTCGCATAGAGGCGACGTATCCACCGGCCGCGGAGTTGCACGAGGCGCTCCGGGAGCCCGATCGCTGTGTACACGATCGGCGGGCGGACGAGGCCGACCCGCCCGAGCAGGACGAGCGGGATGCCGACCGTGTCCACGGTCGAGAAGACCACGTCTGCGGCGTTGGCGGCGCGCAGGGAGACGAGCACCGAGGCGAAGTCGCCGCCGTACCCGCCCGCCCGGCGCAGCAGCGCGTTTGCTGCCCTGTCCACCACTCGCGCCCAGGCAGGTGGAGGAAAGCCCCTTTCGAGGTTGTGGCGCACGCTGATGCCGCGCTCGGCGAGCTGGTCGAGCCCGAACAGGAGGTACCGCTCCGGTGCGCCGGGCGCCTTCGTGAGCGCCGTGCGGCGCTCCGGCGAATCGCGGTAGAGGCAGAAGACGCTCGAGAGCGGCGAGGCGTCCATGGGGATACGGTAGGGGACAGCCGACGGTAAGTGTCTCCACTAAGGTGGCGTCGATGCACCGAAAGCGGACACGTCTCGCAGCGCGCGTGAACCGCGTCGCAACTGCCCTCGAGCGCCGCGGAATCGTCGCGACGTACCGGCTGCACGATCGCGTCCTCTCCAACCGCCGCGCCCGCCGCCGGTACGCGAGCCGGCGGCCGGAGCTGGACGCCGTTCAGCTCGGCCTCCTCGAGCGGCTGCGCGAAGAGGGCTACGCCGTGCTCCCGTTCGCCGACCTCGTCCCCGACCCCGACGTGTGGAGGGAGGTCGAGGCGGATGGCGCCCGGTACGTCGCCGAGACGGAGCAGGGGCTCAGAGCAGAGACGGAGGGCGGCGAGTCGGCACTGCGGCGGCGAGAGGGGAAGGAGTTCGTCATCCGCAAGTACTCCTACGGCGTCGAGCTCGACGTCGCCGACCCGTGGCTCCGGCTCGGCGCCAACCGGCGTCTGCTCGATCTCGCCAACGCGTACCTCGGCATGTGGTCGAAGCTCGAGTACATTGACCTCTGGTACACCCCGCCTGCGGGGGAAGGCGAGCGACGGTCGTCGCAGCGCTGGCATCGGGACTTCAACGACCGGCATCTGCTCAAGGCGTTCCTCTACCTCGTGGACGTCGACGAGGAGGCGGGCCCGTTCGAGTACGTGCCCCGCAGCGCTCCCGGCGGCGAGCTCGACCACCTCTGGCCGTGGCGGCCGCTGGGCCAGAACTACCCGCCCCAGGACGAGCTGGAGGCGATGGTCTCGGGCCGCGCGGTGACCTTCACCGCCGCGAAGGGGACGCTCATCCTCTGCAACACCTGCGGGTTCCACCGCGGCGGCTTCGCGACCGGCAAGCCCCGCGCGCTGGCGACGCTCACGTACTCGTCGCCAGCCTCGCTCGCCTCGCTCACCGAGCCGAACTACAACCTGTCCGCGGCGAGCCTCGGCGACTCGCTCGATCCCGAGCAGCGCTTCGCGCTTACATAGCTCTAGCCTGGGAAGAAGGGCGCGGCCTCGACGGTGGTCAGCGCTCCGCGCATGTACTTCTCCCGCTTCCAGTCCGAGACATCGGGACTGGGGCGGCGGCGCAGGCGCCGGATCACAGCGCCCCTCCAGGTCCGGTCGTGCAGGCCCGACTCTTCCAGGATGGGGCGGGCCTTGGCCGCCGTGGCCGGGGCAGGGTCCGCGCTCGATCGGCGCAGAAAACAGGCGTGCAGGCAGCGCAGCGGGCTCTCGTGCCAGGACAATTGCTCGCCGATGTTGTCGCAGGAGTCCCGCCGGTGGCCCTCACGCATCGCGATGGTGCCTCCATGCAGGCGCTCAGGGCAGCCTGTCCACGAGTCGATGGCCGAGAAGTTGTACAGCTTCGTGATGGAGCGCGAGGGCGGCGAGAGGTAACCGCGCGCGACGCCCCCCTCGAGATCGAGCTCGACGCAGTTGAGCACGTTCCCGGCCACCTTGAAGACATCGAGATGGGCACCCTCCAGCAGCTCCTCGCGCATCCGTGCCAGCGCAGCGGGATCGTAGAGCTCGTCGCCGTCCACTGCGAAGACCCAGGTGTCGGTCCCCGCGTAGCCCTCGATGAGCCGATGGGATTCACCCGCCTGGCGGACGCGGCATGCCTCGAGATGGTCGTACTCTCCCGCGAGCCGCTCGAGGACGGCCCACGTGCCGTCCGTGGACATGTGATCGGCAGCGTAGATCCTGTCGCAGAACGCGGCAGTGTTGCCGATGGCTTGCTCGACGAAAACGTCCTCGTTGTGGACCAGCACGACGCCCACGATCTCTCTGCGCAATCAGTGTTCCTCGGTCGTCCACTCGAGTAGAGGCCGCACGACGCCGCGCCACTGGCCGGTGAATAGCCCGCGCGCCGTGCTCCCGTCGCCCGGATCGTGGACGTGAAACGAGACCGCATTCGCCATGCCCGCATGCGGATGCAGCTTGTGCATGCCGAGCGAGCAGACCGCCACGTCCACGGTGACGAGCCCCTCGTTGAGCAGATTGGCAGGGATCCAGGCGGTGGCGGTGTAGCTACCCGGACGGGCCGGCTCCTGCCAGCGCGCGCTCGTGTCCATCGCGTTGAAGGCGACGTCGCCGTGCTGGTCGTACACCTTGATCTTCGGAAAGACCGGCACGCCGGGGCCGAGCACGCGGAAGTCCATCTCGATCCCGACCTGCTTGCGCACGTCGACCGCAGCGGCGACCTCGTCGCCCTGGAGCACGCGGACACCCAGCAGCTCGACGAGGTCGTCCCCGTGCGCACGATCGCCCAGCGCCGAGCGGCTCGCCCCCGAGCCCAGCTGCGACTGGAGGTAGTGCGCGACCACGTCCGGGCTCGGCCCGTCGCGGACAATGAGCCCGCGGTCGAGGAGGATCGTGCGATCACACAGGCGCGCGATCGTCTGCATGTTGTGGGAGACGAAGAGCACGGTGCGGCCCGACTCGCTCAGGTCCTCCATGCGCCCGAGGCACCGCTGCTGGAACTCGGCGTCGCCGACGGCGAGCACCTCGTCGACGAGCAGCACCTCGGGCTCGAGATGCGCGGCGACTGCGAAGGCCAGGCGCACCGACATCCCGCTCGAGTACCGCTTGACCGGCGTGTCGATGAACTGCTCGACGCCGGCGAACTCGACGATCTCCGGGAACTTGCGAATGATCTCGCGCCGCTTCATGCCGAGCACGGAGCCGTTGAGGAAGACGTTCTCTCGGCCCGTCAGCTCCGGGTGGAAGCCCGTCCCGACCTCGAGCAGGCTCCCGACCCGGCCTCGGATCGTCGCCCGGCCCTCGGTGGGAGTGGTGATGCGTGTGAGAATCTTGAGCAGGGTCGACTTGCCGGCCCCGTTGCGTCCGATCACGCCCAGCACCTCGCCTTCGGCCACCTCGAACGAGATGTCGCGCAACGCCCAGATCTCTTCGTAGTGCTGGCGATGATCCCTGCGCAGGGCGTGCCGTCCGGCGGCTGCGAGCGAGTCGCGCAGCGTGCCGTACGCGCTTTGCAGCTCTCCGATGCGGTACCGCTTCGAGATCCCCTCGGCCGTGATCGCACCGGCCATCAGATCGTGTCTGCGAAGCGGGGCTCCGACCGGCGGAAGTACCACAGCCCTACGATGAAGAACACCGCCGTCGCCGCGACGCTGACGAGCGTCTTCCCCAGCTCAGGTGGAGAGGTCCCGATGACGCCCCATTGGAAGCCGTCGATCACGGCCGTCATCGGGTTGAGCGCCAGCACCCACTGAGCGTATTCCGGAAACTCGGCGACAGGCTGAATCACGCCTGAGAGAAACATCCAGCTCGACATCAGAAAAGGAATAGCGTAGGGCACGTCCCGGTAGCGGACGGTGACCGCAGACAGCAGCAGCGCAACACCCAGCGCCGCGATCAGGGCCATGAGGATGAACAACGGCGCCAGGACGATCGCCTTGCTCGGCCAGACCGCAAACCACGGCCACATTACGACGAGGATGGCGGAAGCGAACGCAAAGTCCACCAATGGCACGGCGACCGCCGCGAGCGGAAGCAGCACCCGGGGGAAGTACACCTTCGTCACGAGGCCCCTATTGGCTACGAGGCTGGCGCTGGAGAACGTGACGGCAGAGGCAAAGTAGATCCACGCCAGATTTGCCGAGTACGAGAAGATCGGGTACGGCACTCCCTTCGAGGAGAACTCGGCGAACTTTCCGAAGACCAGGGTGAAGACGATCGTCAGCAAGAACGGCTGGAGAATCGCCCAGGCGATACCGATCGCGGTCTGCTTGTAGCGGACTGCGACGTCGCGCCAGGCGAGGCGGAGGAACAGTTCGCGGTAGTGCCACAGCTCACCGATGTCGAGGTGCGGCCAGCGGGGAGCTGGCCGGATCGTGAAGACGGGAGCCGCCCGCTCCGGCGCAGCAGCGACAGGCGCGGGAGCCGCTTCCCGGATCTGCGTCTCCGTCACGTGGCCCGATGCTACCGGCAGCGCTCGCCCTCGCCCGGGCCTACCGACCGGGCGGATGGACGAGACGCGAGAGCGTGCGCAGCAGCCGGGGCCAGAGGCGATCCTCGAGCCAGGCGATGCGATCCTCGAGATCGCGGATGTGCCGGTCGAGTCGTGCGAGGTCGACCTCGCCCACCGCGGCGCAGTCGACGGCGTACGCGGCGTCGTCGACGATGTCCGGGGTCGGGAAAGCCAGCCGTCCCGGCGCTTCGGCGGGCAGCAGGAACTCCCGTCCCGGCGGCGTGGTCTGGCCAGCGGCCGGACGGAGCACGTGCAGCGCGTCTCGCAGGCGCTCGTCGACCACGAGCGCGCCCTCCTCCAAGCCTCGGGAGAGCTTCTCGCCGTCCACCGCGAGCTCGCCGTACGGCTCCCCAGAGCGGACGGGAAAGTGGAGCACCTCGACGGGATACCAGGCGCGAAGAGGCACGCGGCCGGAGAGGGAAGGCTCCGGGCCGGAGCGGATGGTCATGCCGGGACCGGCACGGAAGATCGGCCGCAGCGACGAGGGGAGCGGTTCGGACGCCCCGCTGTCCACCGCGACAGGCGTGCGGCGGATCACCATGCGGTCGGCAAAGAAGGGCGCCGCGTCGTCGGGACGCGGGACGAACACGCGGACGAGCCCTTGAACGATCGCGTAGCGCGGCGGCACGGCGACGAGCACGTCCTGCAGGCTCTCGCCGCGGGGCCACCAGAACTCGCCCGGGCGCGCGTCGATCACCCAGTCGGCCCCGTCGGAGACGGCGAGCCGAGCCATGGCGTTCACCCACTCGGCCTCGCGCGCCTCGCCCTGCTCAGTCAGCCGCCGTAGGCAGCCCTCCCGCGCATACGACTCGAGTATCTCTGCCGACCCGTCGCGCGAGTCGTGGTCGGTGGCGATCACGAAGTCGACTCCCGCGTGCAGGTGGAACGCGAGCTGCGCGTCCAAGACGTCCGCGTCGTCGCGGACGACCAGCGTCATCACCAGCTTCACCGGGCCACTCTATTCCGGCGCCGGCCCGCGAGTGCATCCACGCGGGCACGCAGCCCGTCCACGCTCCGAAGGAGCCTGACCACGTCGGCGTCGATCAACGCTGCTCCCTCCGCGATCGCCCCTGCCTCCGGAGCGTGCAAGCTCGGCCCGCCGCTCTTCCCCCTGCCCAGAGCGCGGAGAGCGTCTCGCAGGCGCGTGTCCACGACGAGCGATCCTGCCGCGCGGCCCCGCTCGAGCGCGGCGTCGTCCACCACGAGCGACTGGTACCGATCGGCGGCTCGACCCTCGACCTCCGCCTGGTATGCCCGGACGTACTGGCCAAGCGGCTTGTCGCCACGGGCGCGCCGCGTGCCCTTTCGCCGGTACTGCTCCAGCGTGCGGAACGGGAAGTGGAAGACGTCCGCCGGATGCCAGTCGGGCAGCGGCCTGAGCCGATTCGAGAAGACCGTGTGCGATCCGAAGCTGACGACGACGTCGTGATCGGCCCGGTGGGCCGCCTTGGCGTGCGGGCGGTAGGGGCTGGTGGGGTCGTTGATCGCCGCGGGCGAGGCGACGCGTGCGGTCATCCGCTCTGCGAAGGACCCGCCGTCCCCGGTGCGTGGGACGAAGTGCCGCGTCAGGGCCCAGACGACGCCGTAAGCCCCGGGCACTGCCGCAAGCGTCTCCTTGAGCGACCCCCGGCGCGGCATCCAGAACTCGTCGGCGTCGGTATTGATGATCCAGTCGGCTTCGTACCGCACGGCTGCGAGCCGCGCCATGTGCGTACGCCACACGGAGTCCAGCATTGCGCCTTGCTCGGGGATGCGGAGGAGGCAGCCCTGCCCCGCGTACGCCTCCAGGATCTCCGTCGTCCCGTCCTGGGAGTCGTGGTCGGTGGCGATGATGAAGTCGACCCCCGCGTTCAGGTGGTAGGCGAGCTGGGCGTCGACGACGTCCACCTCGTCGCGGACGACCAGCGTCATCACCAGCTTCACGTCGTGCGGCTCCATGTCCGCCGGCGCCCCTCGGCTGCTGTCAACCGACGCTCGACTTCGTCCACGCGCCGCTGGAGGCGGACGAGCTCGCCTGCCTCGAGCGCCGCCCAGTCCACCGCATAGCCGGCTGCGTCCCCGGTGCTCCGAGGCGGGAAGGCAAGCGGCCGGCCCTCCGCGAGCTCACGGAGCGCGTTGCGAAGCCGCGTGTCGACGGCGAGCGAGCCATCCGCAAGGCCTCGCCTGAGCCGCTCCTCGTCGACGCTGATGCGCTCGTAGAGATCGTCCAGCGTCCCCGTCCTGGCCGCCTCGTACGCCCGAGCATGGTCGCTGCGCAGGCCACCGACGGTTGTGTAGTGGTCGAGGAACTTGCGCCGGAAGTGATCGAGGCCGCGGATCGGGAAGTGCAGCACCTCGATCGCCGACCAGCCACGGAACGGCCTGAGCCCCGGGGCGCGCACGGACACGTTGCCTCGGCCGACGACGATGTCGGGCGCCCCGCGATGGACGATGCGCACATTGACCTTGAACGAGCTCACTGGATCATTGATTGGCGCCGCCGGCGCGAAGCGAACGGTCATCCGCTCAGCGAAGTGGCCGTCGCCGGGGCGAGGGAGGAACGGGCGGACGAACGTGTGCACCACCCCGTACCGGTCGAGGGTCTGCGCGAGGACGTGCTTGAGATCTCCACCCGAGGGCCACCAGAACTCGTCGGCGTCCGAGTTGATGACCCAGTCGGCGCCGAAGTCGGCAGCGGCCATCCGAGCCATTCGGGTCACCCACTCGGACTGCCGCAGCCCCGCGCCCGACTCGCGGTCGAGATGCAGCACGCCCCGGTCGGCATAGCGTTCGAGAACACCCGTCGTCCCGTCACGCGAGGCGTGGTCGGTGGCAACGACGAAGTCGACGCCTGCGGCGAGATGGAACGCGATCTGCGCATCGACGATGTCCGCCTCGTCCCGCGCCAGCAGCGTCATCACGAGCCTCATCGGGAAGGCCACGCGATCGCCTCGCCGCGGTGCAGCGCCTCGTCCAAGAGCATGCGGTGTAGCTTCCGGTGCCGTTTCGCACTGAACCCCAGCAGCGCCACCTGCGACCGGTAGGCGAGGATTGCCCTCCGCTTCCGCGGAAGGTCGGAGCTGCGAGCGGGATACGTCCACTCGATCCCGTGAGGCAGCTGAGGCGAGATCTGTGCGGGCACATCGAGCCGCCGCCGTTCGCCGCGCACCATGTACCGGTACGGCTGCTCCGCATAGAGCCCCACGCGAGCGCACGGTAACGCCTGCCCAAGGAGGAGCTCTGCCAGCCAGGCGTGATCCGGGTTCGTCAAAGGGAAGCCCGGGACGAGGACGGCGTCGGCTCCTGCCAGGGTGGCGACGACCGCTGCGAGCACGTCGCCGCTATCCCTCCCTTTCGCGTAATTGCCGTCGCCGAACGGGAGCCACGACGGCTCGGCGCCAACGATGGAGCACGCCTCGCGGTCCTCGGCGCGGCGCGCCGTCGCCGCCTCGCCTTCGGTGGCAAAGCCCCCCCGTGAGTCCCATCCACCTGCAGGCGTGTCCGAGGCCGGATCGCCTGCGAAGACGGTCAGTACCTCGACACGAGCTCCCGACTTCGTCGCGCGTGCGATCGTGGCTGCGAGCGAAACGACGGCGTCGTCCAGATGGGGCGAGACGACGACGACGCGGCCCGAGAGCGATTCCCGTCGCGGCATCAGACCCTCTTGACGGCGCGAATGCCGATCGTCACCTCGAACGCGGGATCGTGAACGGCGAGCTCCTCCGGCGTCAGGTCGTACGACCCGAGACCGTAGAGAAAGCCCGCCGCGGAGAGGACGTTTCCGAACGTTTCCACCTCGACGTTGCCCTCGCCGAATACCTCCTCGGTCATACGCTTCGCAGACATCGACGTGAAGTGCCACCACTCGCCGAACAGCTCAGACTCCACGGGCGCGATGCGTGCGATCCCCGGGGTCGTTGCGAGCAGGACTCCCCCAGGAGCCAGGATTCGATGCGCTGTCTCGAGCGGAGCGCGAACGTCGTAGATCCAGGGCAGCACCTGCGTGACGAGCACGCAGTCGAACGCGTCGTCGCTGGGGATGACGGCCGCATCGGCGAGATCGCCGACGATCGTCGCCTTGGGGTTATCCGGAAACACGTCCAGGATGTCGACCCGCTGCACGTCGCTTCCGTACTCGCGGACGTACTCGTCACCGGCGATCTCGAGCGCCCGGCCCCGGATGTCCGAGGCGTGCTTGGCGATGAACTGGCCGATGTAGACACGGTCAATAGGGCCTCCGCGGCTCGATCCCCACGTACCGAACGGGGTCGTCCGCCGCAGGTCGCCGAGGTTGCGCGGCTTCAGCCAGGCGGCCTCACGCCGCGCCGCCCGAACGGCATTGACGCGGACGCGAACCGACGCCGGTACCGCGTGCCGCCAGAGGTACCGCGACAGAGAGGGCTGTCTTATCCGTTCCTCCGTGCGAGTTCGCGTTCGAGCACCCCGGTCTCCGCCTCGAGCGCGTGCGGCAGGGAGAAGTGCGTGCTGACGCGGCGGGCGTTCTTCTTACCGAGCACCCTGCGTTCCTGCGGATCTTCGGCCAGGCGGGCGAGCGCTGCCGCAAGCGCCTCAGCATCTCCGGGCGGTGCCAGGTACGCGAAACCGTCCGGGCCGACGGCCTCGCGGATGCCCGGGATGTCGGTCCCGGCGACGGGCAGACCTGCCGCCATGCATTCGAGGATCCCTAGTGGACAGCCCTCGCCAAGAGAGCTCAGCACCCCTGCGTCACAGGCGCCTATCAAGCCGGCGACATCGTCAACGTGGCCGAGGAAGCGGACGGTACGACCCAGGCCGAGGTCGAACGCGACGGCCTTGGCCGCGACTTCGGCCGGACCGGTGCCGGCGAAGACGAGCACCGCACGCTGCCCGAGGTCCGCCAGCCGGTCGCCGACGATACTCCACGCGCGCAGAAGCGTCGCGTAGTCCTTCCCCTCACGCAGGTGGGCGATCATGCAGGCGACGAAGTCCTCGTCGTGGGCATCGCACCGGTGGCGCCAGGTCTCCCTGCCCTCCCTGGCCGCAGGGAGCTCGACGGCGCTGGGTCCGTAGTGCACACGCTCCCGGACGACCCCGATCGTCGCCACGAGATGCTCGATCCCGTGCTGGGAGTTGCTCATGAAGAGCGGCGTCGATCGCGCGGCGCGGCGCACCAGGGTGGGGCTGAATCTCGTCACCGGGATCACGTCCTGCTGGTGCCAGACGCAGAGCGACGCGCCGGTGGTGCGCCAGACGAGCCCGCAGAGGATGTTCGGACGCGAGCAGAAAGGCATGAGGATGTCCGGCGAGAGCCTCCGCAACCCCCACGCGAACGAGCCCAGAGCTCGGGGTTTGGCAATACGGCCTGCCGGCCACTCGAACGGCAGCGGACGCCACGGGATTCCGCTCTCCCCGAACTGCCGGGGAGCCTCACCGTCTTGCTCGGTGAGAGAGCACACCTCGACGGTCGCACCGCGATCGTGTGCGAGATGACGGGCGAGACGAAGGGCGTTGCGCTCAGCGCCGCCAAGCGTCGCCCACGCCATGACCATGGTGAACCGCCGGCCCTCGAGCCTGTCCGCCGCGGGCGCCACTGTCACTTGCTCGCGCCTGTCCGGAAGCTGCTGTTCGGCGAGCTCGGACACCGCGCACCAGCCTAGCTCACTCCCTGCGGGCGGCCCGCCGAGGTCGACTTAGGCTCAGCGGACGTCGCGCGCGCCCGTAGGCACCGGGAGCGATGCCCCGCGTGCGGCCGGCGTGCCCGGGCCGGCCGTCCGGCGCAGCACGCCGGCGCCGAGCAGGAGCAGAGTGACCGCGAGCGCCAGAGCCATCTTGCGCGCGTCCGCGCCTGGCCACGCCGCCCCGCCGAGGGGGTAGTAGGCGAAGGGGAGGAACCAGAGCGCCGAAAGGCGCGGCCTGGCCAGCGCCAACGGCACGATCAGCAGCAGGAAGTAGTGCGACCAGACGATGGGCGTCGAGGCGAGGGCCGCGGCCAGCGCCAGCGTCAGCGACGCGGAGTCCCGCTCGAGGAGCGTCCGCCGCAGGTCGCGCGCCGCCCAGGCGGCCGCGGCGAGCAGCCCGGCGACGACGGCCACCGAGAGCGCGATCGCCGCCGCCTCCGGGAGGTGGACGCGCAGACCGAGGGCGTACACGGAGTACGACGCCCAGCCTTCCTCGTCGGAAAGACGCCGCAACAGTCCGGGGTAGGCGTCGAGTCCGGTGAAGCCGAGCGCCGCCCAGGGAACGAACACGAGCGCGACCGCGAAGCCGGCGGCGGCCGCTGCCGCCCGGATCCGACCCGTCACCGCGAGCCAGACCGCGAGCGGCCACAAGAACAGCTTCAGGGCGACAGCTGCGCCCAGCGCGGCGGCCGGGACGAGCACGCGGTCGCGCCACCGCCACGCGGCGGCGACGCCCAGGAGCAGCAGCGGCCCGATCGTGCCGAGGTCAACAGCGCTCCGCGTTACCGGGTAGACGAGCGTCAGCGCGAGGCAGCGCCAGTCACGGACGCCGAGCAGCAGAAGCGCGCCGGCGATTGCAGCCAGCAAGACCAGAGTCCAGACTGTGGTCGCAGCACCCGCCGAGAGCGGCTCGAGCGGAGCCACCAGGAAGGCGAGGAGGGGCGGGTAGGCGTACGTCTGGTCGGCGCCGTAGACGTACGGCGAGGCACCGTCGAGCACGGCCGAGGCGCCCCGCAGGAAGATGTCGAGGTCGTAGGCGGCCACGGGGGCGTCCCACTTCGGCCAGTAGATCATTGTCGCCCGCACCACGCAGGCGACGCCCAGTCCGGCGCCCACCCAGCGCCACACGGCGGCAGGTAGCTGGGGCACGCGCTCGCGCCACGGAACGCGCGCCGCAGCTTGGCGCGATGTCATTCCGGATGTCCCCTTGGTGCGGGCAGAGCACCGGCCGCAAGGAGGATGAAGGCGGGTGCGACGGGCACGGCGTAGTGCGGCACGGCCGGCTGGCCGAGTGCGCTCAGGACGAGCAAGGCGAGCGCCGTCAGCGTCGGCGTGGAGAGGGCGACAATACGTGCCGGACGGCGGATCACGAGCCCAAGAATGCCTATCGCGAGCCAGAGCGCCGGCGGTGGATACCAGCGGGAGACCTTGGTTCAGCCGCAGGGCGAGGGTCGGGCTGCCGTCGCGGTCGGGCAGGCGCGCCGCCAGCTCGCCCATCCGTGACCGGGAAGGGCTTGGCTCAGGCGACGAAGTCACCGCTCGTCCAGACGACGATCAGCCACACCATGGTGGCTGCGCTCAGAGCAAGCAGGAGACGATGCGCCGCAGGTCTGATCGGTAGCGACCCCAGCACGATGAAGCAAGGGAACAGCGCGAGCACGAAGCGCTGGATCGAGACGAGCGGCCAGGGATCGGCCGGCGTGGCGAGCGGCATCGCGAGCGAGACGAGACAGTAGACGCCGTAGGGCGCGCCCAGAGCGCGCCAGGCGACGATCGAGAGACAGCCGAATCCCAGCCAGACAGCGAGCGTGCTGACGTTCAGCAGCGCGGCGAAGTCGTAGCCGGCGGTGAGGTCTCGGACGCCGTTTCGCGCGACCAACACGGTGAGATAGGGGCCGCGGAGCGCGGCCGAGACCGAGGTTCGGCGCCACTCCGACTCCGCGCTGACGAACGCGAATGCGCCTCTCCCCTGAGCGGTCAGGAGGATCGGATAGAGCGCGAACACTGCCGGGGCGACCCAGAGCCGGCGCAGCGCCGTCCATCGACCCGGCTCGCGCACAGCAAACACGACGAGCCCCGCCAGGACGGCTACGCCGAGCGGCCGAGTGAGCATCGCGCAACCCGCCAGGCCAGCCGCGAGCAGGAACCGCCGTCGCTCTGCGGTGAGGAACGCCGCCACTGCGAGCACGAGGAACAACGACTCGCTGTAGATCGCGCTCAGGAAGAACGCTGTGGGAAAGAGGGCAATGTACGCAACCGCCCGGCGCGCCTCCTCCTCGCCGACGAAGCGGCGAGCATGCGCATAGACGAGGACAAAGGCGCAGAGGGTCAGCGGCAGAGAGAGCAAGACGCCTGCCAGCACCGGATGACCTCCCACGACCTCGCTGCCCCCTCGCAGCAGCAAGGGGTAGAGCGGGTAGAAGGCGGGCGCGCCCCGCTCCAGCGGCCCATAGCCGTGCGCTGCGATGTCGAGGAACCAGCCGGCGTCCCACTTCTCCCACGTCCGGGAGAGCGGCCGCCCGGCGGCGGCCGAACCCGCAACGATGGCCCCGATCGTCAGGATCCGCGTCACGAGCCATGTCTTCCAGACGCTCCGGAGCGAGCTCGTCACGAAGCGTCCACTGGAGCCCAGGCATACTCCTCAGCGTGACGCCGGCGGCGCTGCAGATCTCCGTCGTCCTGCCGTGCCTGAACGAGGAGGGCGCCGTCGGAGCGGTCGTGGACCAGGCCTGGGACGGCATCCACCGCTCCGGCTTGAGCGGCGAGGTGATCGTGGTCGACAACGGCTCGTCGGACCGCTCGGTCGAAGTGGCGGCCGCGCACGGAGCGACGGTAACACCTCGTTCCTGCTCTCAATCCTGGGTCTGCGCCAGCGTCCTGACGAGCCGTAGGCTCCCATGTCGGTAGTGTCCGCGGTACGCCCTAGCCTCGCCTCGAGGTGGCAGTCGTTCGAGGCCTGGGTCGGCACGCGTACCTCCGGCGTCGCGCTCTTCGTGGTCGCGCTGGCGGTCTTCGCTCTGCAGAGCGTCGTGCTGCCCGTCCATCCCGGGCGTGACATGGGCAGATACGTCCAGACGTTCGTGCAGTTCTTCTACGCCGAGCCCATCGTGCCGTCCGTGATCAACTCGCGTGGGCCGCTGGCCGCGCTCGGGGTCGGAGTGCCCCTCGAGCTCGGGGGCGGGGCGGCAGAGGTATGGCTTGGCGTCCTATATGCGGCGTCGATCGTCGCCTGGGGTGCCGTCGCGCTGAAGTTCGGCCCACGTGCCGCCGTCCTGACGACGGGGCTCCTGCTCGTGTACCCGGGCTACGGCATGCTCTTCCACGGGCTTGCGAGCGACGCCCTCTTCGCGGCTGCCTTCGCGGGCTGGGCGGTCCTTCTGTCGCGGGCGATCCTACGGCCGTCGGTTGCAACCTTTCTCGCCGCGGGGCTGGGGATGGGCTTGCTCGTGCTCGTCCGGCCGCCGAACCAAGTCCTGATCCTCTTCACGCTCCTCCCGATTCTCCTGCGAGCTCCCTGGGGCCGGCGGCTCGCGTGGATGGCCTCCTTCTTCGTCGCTTCAGCCGCCGTGACCCAGGGATGGAAAGCACTCGCCACCCTGCGCTGGGGCGATGCCGTGGCGCTCCGACCGAGCGGTGCGGTGCTGGTGGCAGCCTTCGTGCTTCTGCCGTTCCTCTTTCCCGCCCCCTGGCGCCGGCGTCTTGTGCTGCTCGCGATTTCGCTTGTGGTCGTGGCCGTTGCGGTGAAGGGCCCGAGCCTGCAGAACCCCGTCCAGTATGCGCGGTCCGTGACGCAGAGCCCGTCGAGCAGCGTCTTCCTGTTCAGGGCGTTCGAGATCGACCGAATCGTGGAGCCGGATAACGGCCCTGCATCCAGAGAGCTCGCTCGAGTCGTTCAGCGCGAGTTGCTCAGCAAGGAGCCCTATCGCTCGTACGGCGTCGACCTGCAGGAGTTCTTCTCCTCGGGCAGCGATCGCATTTTCGGGGATCTCACGAGCCTCGGGGGTAGCGCGGACCTCGAGTCCGTTACGCGCGAGGCGATTCGTCGACACCCTGAGACCTTCGCGACCGGCGTCCTGCGAACGATGTGGGAGCTGTTCCGGGCGCGGATCTACGCGCCCGAGGGGATCTCGAGCGCCGGTGGTGAATCTTCCGCCAAGGACAAGACGGGAGAGACGGACCTCATCGTGGTCAACGGGCGAAAGCTGCCTCGACCAAGCGAGGGGCAGCCGATCCCGGCGTCCCGGGTCGGTCTGGCGATCCGGACGCTCGGAGGGCAGGCGCAAGAGGTGTGGCGGTCGCCGACGGAGCATCCTCTGATCTTCGACGACCCGCGCGACGAACGCCGCTACGAGAAATTCGGGGCCGATACCGATCGCCTGATGGATCGCATTCCCACTCGGGACGCCAACTCAGGGCTCGTGCATCGCCTCAACCAGGCCTCGCGCGCCTCTCCTCCGCCCGTGTTCTGGCTCGCCGTCGGGCTCATCGCCCTCGGGGTGCGGCGCCCGCGGCAAGCTCTCGTCGCCCTCGCGCCGGCCCTTGCTGGGCTCGCCGTGATCGTCGCCACCGGGGTCGTTGCCTTTCCGGTGCCCGAGTACGCGGCACCCGTCAGTCCCGCCTTCGTCATGCTCGCGGCTGTGGGGCTGGTCGGCGCTCACCCGCGCGGGCGGCTGCGCCTGCCGTGGCGCGAGCGGAGTGTATAGGCGTCAGCGCGAGTGGCGTGGCCGCAGTGTCGAGACGAGCCAATCCGCTGTGCGTCTCCGGAGGCGGACTTTCAGCTCGCATAACGCTGGCGAGAACGTCTGGCAGCCTCCCCAGGCATCCACGCAGATTTGAGCCGCGCCAGTCCGCGCACCACATATCTTCGAGTCGTAGTCGAATCTCGTCGGTTACTCGCGGCGCATCGCCTTTGCGCGCCGCGAGGCGGTACTGACGCCGGAAGAACGACATCGGCGCGAAGTAGTCGCGGGCCGGCTGGACGAGCGCACGCTGACCATCACCCGGATGTCCACGAGATCCCGGACGTGAACGCCCTCAACGCAGCGGCGGTCGTGGAAGATGGACCCCGTGGCAAGGATGGCAAGGATTGGCGTTCGCTCGGGTTCGCTCGACCGTTCGCTCGACCTTCAGATTCGGCTCAACAATGGCGTCTAGCTGGACTGACTACACGCCTTCGAGACGACTGATCGCGTCCGGGCCTCCGGCGAGGCTTGTGGTCGACCAAGACCAACCTCGCCAAGGAGGCCCAGATGCGTGAGTCAGTTTGCCCGCCGCGACGGATGCGGTACTCGTTGGAGTCACGGGCTCGGATCGTGTCCTTGATCCTCGCCGGTGAGAGCCCGCAGCGGCCGCGGCCGCCTGCGGGGCGAGCAGGGCGACCGGCTATCGGCTTTGGCGGCGCTACTGCGAGGGGGTTGGTCGGCGCTCGCCGATCGTCCCTCGACGCCGAAGCGACAGCCGCGGAGGCTGCCCGCCGAGGTGGAGCAGGAGATCCTGGCCTGGCGGGCGCAGCTGCGGGCGGGCCGGCGGTGATCGCGGCCATCCTCGAGCAACCTCCATCCCTCCCGGTTCCTGCCACGGCGGCCCAGCGGGACGGGCAGCGGGGAAGAGGCTCGCTGGGGCTCACGACGAGCCACTGGACGCGATCGCAGCCCTCACCCAGCTCCCCGACGAACACGACCGTCTCCTCGGACCGCTTCACGAGCTGTCCAGCGCGCGGACGAATGCTTCTGCGCGCCGTCCGCTTGAATGTGATCGGGCGCTGTCGATGCTGAGGTGTCTGTCCTCGAACCAGGAGGCGTGAGCGGTCGTCGCAATTCTCGCGTAACGCCTGCGCCCGCTGTTTGCTACAAGGCAGTCAGGACCGCATGGGATCGGTCGGGATCGGCCGGTAGCTGCTCGCCTCCGAGAGTGAAGCCCGGTAGCCGAGCGGCGCCAGCGCCTCCTCCACGAAGTCGAGGAAGAGCCGTCCGAGCCAGTGCACCTCCACAAGGAGTACCGGCCTGTGCCGCGCGATCTTCTCGAGCGCGCCGCGAAGGGTCTCGACCTCCTCGCCTTCGTCCTGCCCGACGCGTCGATTCGAAGACCGGCAGCGGGACCGCGGCGGATCGTTCCCTCGCCGGTTGCGACGCGGTCGCCGAGCGTCCGCAGGAGCGGCCCCGTACGCGTGTGCCTTGTTTGGATGTCGTTCAGCCGCGCCACGAATGGCTGTGGGAGCAAGCCAGCCATCCATCCGAGCAGCATCGGGTCTGATTCTACGAGCGCAGGACGCCGAGTCGCGCGATCGCTGTTCTAGCGCAGGACCGGTCGATCGCGGTCGAGGGCTCCCGCCACCGCGTCCGCCACGCGCTCGGCCGCGTGGCCGTCGACCTCGCCGACGACCTCTCGCGCCACCCGACGGCGCTCGGCGGCGAGCTCCTGAGGAGCCGCGAGCGCCCGACGGATCCCTTCCGCCAGCTCGTCGAACGAGTCGGCCCGGTAGAACGCTGCGGACTGGGCGAGCTTGCGGTAATGCTCGCCGCCCAGGTTGAGCTCCGCCCACCGCTCCCCGGGCGGGGCGCCCTCGTCGAACGTCACGCACACCGCGGGCCGATCGTTGACCAGCGCGTCGAGCAGGATCGTCCCCGCGTTGGCGGCGACACAGTCCACATGCTGGAGCAGCGTGGCCAGATCCTCGATGTCGGTGTAGCTCGGTTGCTGCACGGCTGCACCCTCCTGGCCGGCGGCGGCGTAGCGGCCGGCAACGTCGTCGTCGCGCGGATGCGGCCGGAAGAGGAGGGAAAACCGGGCGCGGGCGCCGCTCGTCTGCCACCAGTCCACCAGGCGATGAACGAGATTTCCTTCGTACGGAGCGTTCGTCGGCGTGTTGCCGGCGTAGAGCACGACGGGTCGCGAAGTGTCGAGGCCGAGCTGCGCCAGAAGCGCCTCGTACCGCTCGCGCGGGCGGCGAGCCGAGAAGATGTCGGTCTGTGGCCAGCCCGTCACGGCGATCTTGTTGGGCTCGATGCCGTGATACCGCCGGAGGTCATCGAGCATCGTCTCGTTCTGGACGACGTAGCGGTGGACGTAAGGGGAGACGATGCCCTTGCCGACGGTATGGTCCCAGCTGGCCACGTAGCCCACGACGGGAAGACGAAGGCGGCGCGCCGCGAGCAGGAACGGAACTGAGCCCTTCGCCTGGAGGTTGGAGAGCACGAGCCCTCCACACTCGCGGCGCATGCGCGCGACGAGTGCCGAGGACACATAGCGCCGTGGCGAGTAGTGCCACTTCGTCATCACCCGATCCAGCAACTCCATTCCTGGAAGGGGGCCCGATCGTGTCGGGTCCAGGAACCAGTTCCGGTGACCGGGCCGCCAGCGGTCACGGTGGAAGCCGTGCTGGAGGCTGTGTCGCACTGCGAGCGGGTAGAAGCCGGCTTGGCGGTCAAGCCACGCGTCGGTCCGGCGCACGACTCTTTCGATCGGCTTTACCTGCCACGGGAATAGCTCCTGGCGGTACGTGACCCGGGTGTCGCCGAGACGGCTTGCCCAGCCTGCCACCTGATCCTGCGGCAGGACGAAGATCGCCTCCAGGCGCTGCCCGAGCCGTTGCCGAAGACCGTCGACGATGCCGCAGTCGAAGAAGACGCGGGTCGGAAACGGGTCGGAAAGGACGAGCCAGATGCGGGCGCTCATGGATGGCCGCACGATGCTGCTCGAACCCGGTTCAGCGCCGGCTGCGGGATGAGGTCGAGCCCTGGCATGAGTCGACCCAAGACCGTATCGTGTTCGCCTTGCGACGCTTCGTACATCGATCCGCCCGCGGGCTGCAAATCGCCCTCCGCACCGCGCCGTTCTGGCTGAGAAGTCCGCTGTACCGGTGGACTCCAGGAGGCTTCGGCTACTACCGCACGCTGCGCCGCTATGCCGACCCTTCCTACGTTCACGAACGCGACAAGCATCCCGTTCGGCGAAGGCATTTTGGGGCCGAGCGTCTCCGAGAGCCCGACGAGGATCGAATTGTCCGGCGTGACTACTCGTCATACGACGAATACATCGCGCACCAGCGCCAGAAGCTCGACGAGTTGCTCCGTTTGGGTGGCGCATTCCCCAACAAGGTCGTGGCCGATTCCCGCCTGCGCTTCTACCGCCGCTTCCGATACCTGATCCGGCTGCTACCGCGCGACGCCACGATCATCTGCGTCGGCGCCCGGCAGGGGACGGAGGTCGAGGTATTGCGAGAGTTGGGCTTTCCCAACGCTTACGGCATCGATCTCAACCCCGGGCCCGAGAACACCCTCGTTCGCGTTGGCGACTTCAACGACCTCGACGAGGACGACGCGTCGGTCGATGTCGTCTACTCGAACAGCCTCGACCACGCACTCGACCTCGGCGTGTTCTTCCGCGAGCAGGCCCGCGTTCTCAAGCCCGCGGGGTACGCCTTGTACGACATCCAGAGGGCCCATCGACTCGGCGAGAAGGCGGCGTTCGAGGCCACCCTGTGGCTACGACAGAAGGACATCGTCGTGCGCGCGCTCCAGCATTTCGAGCGGATTCTCCTGCTGCAGGCCGAGGCCGGCTGGACGTGGATGCTCCTGCAGGGGCCCAGAGACGCCGGAACAGCCGCCCGAGCGGCCGAGGTGAGCCCGTCCCTCGAGGCACGGGTCGGTCGCGGGACCGATCAGGCCGGGCGCGTGCGTTCCGCCTGAGAGTCCGCAGCCCGACGGCGCTCGCCGAGGAGACCGGCGAGGCCGAAGAGGACGAACGCGGGCGCCACCGGGAGCACGAAATGCGCATCTGTGAACAGGCCGAGGGCGTTGAAGACGACCACCGCCAGCGCGGAGAGGGCGAGCGCCACCAGCGCCGCGGCCCCCCGCGGCCGCCGCACGCCGACGGCCACAGCTCCGAGGAGGAGCCACAACACGGGACGCGGGAACCAGCGGGAGAGCTGGTTCAGCCGGTGCAACAGCGTCTGGTTTCCGCGCCGGTCGGGGAGGTTGCCCTCCAGCCGCCCCTCTTCGGACACGATCTTCCGGAAGCGGGGGCGGTCGGCCGGGTCGAGGAACTCGAAGCGGTAGTCGGTAGGTGAGGTCCACACCTGGCGAATGCGCCCGTCCGAACGCGAGATCCAGGCGTTCTGGCCGGCAGGGATTGGCTCGCCCTCCGTCGGCGGCGGCAGGGCGCCTCTGCGGGCGGTGGTGCGCCCGCGGGGCGCGGCGGCTGGAGCGGGCGTTGGCGCGGGGGTCCTGTACGCCGGCCGCCAGAGCTGCTGCCATACGGTCGTCGCCACACCCGAGGCGTACGTGGCGGGGTGAGCCTGAATGCCCTCGAACGCTGCGTCCCGGAGCGTCGAGTACGCGCTGTTCCAGCCGAACACCTGATCGGAGAGGACGTAGAGGTCCTCGTGGATGCGGAAGCTCCCGCTCGTGAACACGTCGTCCATCGTCACGCCGTAGGAGCGGTACGGCTCCCGCGTGAGCAGGTTCGTCCGCACGGCTTCGGCGAGACGTCGCGAGGCGGGACCGTTGTCGGGCGAGATGATGCGGTCGGTGACGAACGCGCGGTAGAAGGGGACGACGGCGTTGCCGCCGCGGGCCAGAGTCCACTCGCCGTAGCGAACCCCGTTGTTGACCGCCCAGGCGGCGAGCGGGAGCGCGGCGGCGGCGAGGAATGCCGCCGCCCAGCCGATCCGCGTCCGCCACGCGGCGCGGAGAACGAGAGCGAGCGCGACGAGGCCGAGGAGCATGACGTTCCCCGGACGAATCAGGGCGAGGAGGGCGACGCCGAGCCCGGCGAGGCCGAACGCTCGCGCTGACGGCGCCCAGGCCGCCCGCACGACCAGCACCGCCCAGCCGGCGAAGGCGGCCGCCATCACGATCTCGCTCGCGAGCTCGTGGAACATCAAGGCGTAGCCCGGATAGACGAGGAGCGCAGCGGCGACGGCGAGCGCGGCCCGGCGCCCGAAGGCGAGCGCGGCCGCGCTCCAGGCGACGATCGAGCCCGCGTAGAGCACGGCCGCCAGCGGCTCGGCGAGGATGCCGCCGCCGAGGTCGAGGATCCCCCCGGCGACGACCGGCGTCACCGGAGTGCGGAAGAGCAGCGCCCAGGGGAGCAGCGGGTGGGAGTCCGTGAGCTGGACGTAGGCGAGGAGGTACTCGTCCAGGTCGCGGCCGGACATGAGCGGCCAGGCAACCGCCTCGAGCGCGTACACGCCGAGCGCGACGCAGAACAGGATCAGAGCTCCCAGGCGCCGCCCGGCCAGGCCCTCGAGGCGTTCCAGAAGATGAGTCGTACGCTCAGCGGGCGCGGTGAGGTGTGACGGCGGCGGCAAATCCGCTCTCGTCCTCCAGCTCGTCCGTCTTCGTGCAGAGAAAGAGCGCCTCGCTTGAGCCCGGGCGATAGTCGGTGAAGCGGCGTATCTGGCGCCAGCCGGTCCAGGCGAGCTCCATGCGCAGCGCGCCGATCGTCGGCACGGCCTTCGCCTTCCCGCTCTCGGGAGGCCAGCGCAGGCGGACGAGGGGGTCCGGCCGGGGGTCGACGGTCGTCTCCAGGAGCATCGTGCCACCGGGACGCGTGACGCCGTTCAGCACCGAGAGCAGGGCGAGGTGGTGCGCCGAGTGGTACAGGACACCGAGGAAGAGCACCAAGTCGAACGGCTCCAGCTCCAGCAGGCCGAGGGCGGTCCGCAGGTCGCCGTAGACGAAACGATGCGGGCTCCCCAGCTCGCCCACCCACGCTTCGTGGAGGGGCCGGTCGGCTGCGAAGTCGCAGAACACCAGCTCGGAGGGCTCGAGCCTTCGGTCGATCCAACGTGCGTGCAGCCCGTACTTGGGCCCGACCTCGAGGACACGCGCACCGCGGAAGCGCTCGAGCTCGAGCACGTCTGCGAGGGCGTCCGGCAGCAGCGTGAGGTCGGGCACATCTCCTGCGGCCGTCGTCTCGCGCTTGTCGCCGACGGGACGCGCGTCGAGCACATACTCCGTGCGCTCGTCCAGCAGCTCTGTGCTCTCGGCACTCGGGTCGTAGACCTGGAGGCCGAGATGCACGCCGAGGGACCAGGCGCTCCGGCGTGCCAGGCCGACGATCGCTCCGGCCCGCGGTCGCAACACGGTCAAGCGGCGTCGCCGAGCATCCACTCGAATCGCGTGCCGGCGAGCTGGGCGCGGAGCTCGTCCCAGTTCTCGACCAGCTCGGCTTTGGGACGCGTGTTGATCCGAACGAACGCCGAGTCGAGCGGGCGCGCATCGGGCTCGATGCCCAGGAAGCCCAGGACCCGCGAGAGCGTCTCCTCCCGTCTGCGAACGAGGTCCTCGTAGACGACCTCCAGATTCGGAAGGCGGAACCGCTCCACACGGCTGCGCGAACGGGACAGCCTCTGCTCCCGCTCCTCCAGCCTCGCGTAGAGGTCGTCAGCGACGACCCGCATCGTCACTTCGGGGATCGGCTCGCCGCGACGAGGATGAAACTGGCGCCTGATCTTCGCACTCTGGTAGGAGAGGAGGGCATCGAGCATGTTGGCACGGGTGAGGTGCACGACCCGCACACGCCTGAGGGCGAAGTACTGCCACATGCCGGGGTGAGCCCATGCCTGGACGTACTGGAGCTTGAAACCGACGGCTCCGAGCCCGTGGCCGCCGGAGTACAGCGTGCTCAGATAGCGAAACAGATGGTAGAGCTGCGCCGGGCGTCCCCGCCCGCGAGTCGACTCGAGATACGTCTGGAAGTAGGGGGCGTCCGCGGTGCCGCAGGTCGGCACGCCGCGCTCGTTCGGATGGAAGAGCTCCCCATGAGATGCGATCGCCGGGTGGCTGGCGAGCGTGTCGATCAGCCACTCCGAGCCGCTGCGACTGTTCGTGAAGACGATAAACGGAGTCGGCGCTCGGCGGCCCATCATCGGCTCGGCGCGGCTTGGGAGTCGAGGCTCGAGATCGGCACCAGCTCTCAGACACTAGCGATCACGTCGACACGTTCAGCCCGATAGCAGTCACGTCAGCGGACCGAGGCCAAAGCCTTCGCGAGCGACTGCCCACCGGCGAGTAGGTCGGCGAAGAGATCGCCCTCGGTCGCCACCCTCCGCAGCACCGCGTCCATCGTGAACGCGGCCGGGTCGAGCCCGTCGCGCACTTCTTCCCAGCGCAGCGGTGTCGAAACAGTCGCGCCCGGTACCGGTCTGACCGAGTACGCGGAGGCGATCGTCTTCCCCTCGGCGTTCTGGTTCGCATCGATCAGAACCCCGCGTCGCTTCGCCTTCGACCACTCCGTCGTGACGAGGCCACGGTGCGTGGAGGCGAGCGTCCGGGCGACGATCTCCGCGAACTCGCGTGTGGCGGTATACGTCGACCGCCGTGCGATGGGCACGAGCACGTGCATCCCGTCGGCGCCGCTCGTCTTCGGGTAGCTGGCAAGGCCGAGCCCGTCGAGCAGCGACTTCACGAGCTGCGCCACCTCGACAACCTCGGGGAAGCCGACGTCGGGCGACGGATCGAGATCGAAGAGCACCCAGTCCGGGCGGTCGGGCTTGTCCACTCGGGAGTACCACGTGTTCAGGTCGATGCAGGCCATGTTGGCCTGCCACAGGAGCGCGAGCTCGTCGTCGACGAGCGGCACATCGATCCGGCGCCGCTTCCGGTCCCGGGTCGAGACCTCGAAGGAGCGGGTCCGGATCCAGTCCGGCATGTGCTTCGGCGCATCCTTCTGGACGAAGGACACACGCGACTTGGCTTGTAACCGTTCGAGGGATAGCAGGCCCCGGGCCGCGCGATCAGCCCCTGACCGTTGTGGGCAATGGGTCAGTCCCTCGTCGCGGATCGCCGCCGCCGCTTCCGGTCGGGCCACGCAGATGACGCTCTCGCCGACAAGCCCAAGGCGCACAGCCAAGGCGCCGCCGACGGTGCCGGGCCCGAGGACGGCCGTCCTCATGCACGGGCGACGTGGGCAACGACGTGGGCGTGCACGAGCGGACACCGTAGACGAAGGCCGGGAGCCCCCGCGCCTTCGAATCCCTGCGCGGTAGCGTAGGCGCAACGGATTCCGACATTCCTCGCACCACGGAACTCGAGCCCGAGTCGCCCGCGGCTCCTGCTGCCATCAGCGGGGCGCGCAGCGGCATGGTCCTGGTCGCGGCCTCGACAGTCGCGATCGTCGCCAACTACGCCTTCCTGCTGGCCGCCGGTCGAAATCTCGGCAGCGAGGACTATGGATCGCTCGCGGCGCTTCTCGCGCTTCTCGCCGTCGTCTTGATACCAGCCGGAGCGTTTCAGATGGCCGTCTCCCGCGAGATCTCGCGTCGGCTAGCACGCGGAGACGACACCGGATCCGCAGCGTTCGCGAGCGCCACATTTCGGCTCGCGCTACTCGTCACTTTGCCCACCGTCGCAGTCGCCCTGATCCTGGCCGCTCCGCTCGCCAACGTGCTGAACATCGATTCCGCGGCCACCGTCGCCCTGGCGAACATCGCATTCGTCACGGCGTTCGCCTTCCCGGTCGCGATGGGCGTGCTCCAGGGGAGCCAGCGGTTCCATGCACTTGCAGCGATGTACGTTCTCCCCTTCCTCCTGCGACTCGTCCTCTTCGCCGGCGCCGCGGCGGCCGGGTTCGGCCTGGGGGGCGCCGTTTTCGCCATCGTCTTCGCCGCCATCGCAGGAACCGCAATCGCGGTCGCGCTCGTACGACACACCTTGCGCCGGGGCTCGTCCGCCACGCGACCGTCCCTGGTGCCATTTCTTCGCTACCTCGGACCGGTGGTCGTCGGCCTGGTCGGCATCGCCCTGCTCACGCACGTCGACCTCCTCATTGTGAAGGCGCGATTCCCCGGCGATGAGGCCGGCGCATACGCGGCGGCATCCGCGTTCGCGCGCGTCGGCTTCTTCCTACCGACAACGATCCTCGCGGTGCTCTTCCCTCGGACAGCCGCCCGGCAGGCCCGGGGCGAGGAGACGGAGGACATCCTGGGACGGTCGCTGCTCGCCACGGCCGCCTTCTGTGCAGCGCTGGTGCTCTTCTACGCGGCCACGGGCGTCGGCCTGGTGACGACGACCTTCGGACGAGACTTCGCGGAGGGCGGTGAGATACTGGCGCCGTTTGCCGTCGCGATCGGGCTCTTCTCCCTCGCGAACGTTCTTGTCGGGTACCACCTCTCCAGGGGCGAGACGCGTTATGCCTGGATCGTCGCCCTCGGCGTCGTGGCCCAGGTGACCGTGCTCGCGCTCTGGCCGAGCAGCCTGGTCGGCGTCGTCTGGGCGAACGTCGCCGTAGGCGTCGTCCTCCTCACAGCGCACGAGCTCCTCGTCGGCTCGAGCGTGCCTGCGCTCCGGGCCGGCCTCCGGCATCTGCGCGCTACCGCGGTCACCGCGCGGGCGGTCCTGCCGGAGACGCTGCTCGTGCTGCTCGGCACGGCGGCGTTCGTCTGCGTGCTCACCTGGCCCCTCGCGCCGGACATCGGGACGACGGTGATCGGCCGCTTCGGCGGCGACGCTACAGGAACCGTCTCGTGGCTCTGGCGTCTCCGGGCAGAGAGCGGCTACCACCTCTTCGGGACGACGCACCACACGCTCAGCGGCGCACCGTTCGGGTGGGAGGAAGACAACGGTCTTAACGTCCAGTGGTTGCTGCCTTACTACCCGGCGTACCTTGCGAGCGGCGTCGTAGGGGAGGTGACGGCGTTCAACCTCGTCGTCCTTTCGGGATATGCCCTCTCCGGGGCGTCCATGTACCTCTTCACCCGCTATCTCGGATGCGCCTCGCTCGTGTCCGCATGGGCGGCGCTGGCGTACATCGTCTTTCCCGCGCATCTCGTGCGGGCCGAGCATGCGTCGCTCGTCCACCTCGAGGTCTTCCCAATGCTCTTCCTCGCCCTCGTCGCCGCGGCCCGACGTCCCGTGTGGAACCGCATTGGGCTGGTCGGGGTGGCGACGTTCGCCGCCTGGCTGACGTCGGGGTACTTCGGCGTGATGGCGCTCGTTACCGTCGGCGCCTTCTCGTTGGTCGTCGCCTGGATGATGCGGGAGCGGCGGCGCGATGCGCTGCGGCTCGCTTCCGGATCTATAGCGAGTGCGCTCGGCGCCACCGTGCTCGTCTGGCTGCTGACTGCCCTGGGACAGGCGAATCGCAACGTCGGCGAGCGCATGCCGCTCGATCTCGACTACGGCGGCCTGCGGCCGCTCGAGCTCGTGGTGCCGGCGGCCCGAAACATCGTCCTCGGCGACTGGCTACGGCCGTTTTGGGAGAACCGCCTCCACGGGACGAACATCACCGAGATCAACAACTACATCGGACTGCTGACCATCGCGCTCGCGGCCGCCTGGCTCGCGATTGCTTGGCGGCACCGCGACGAGGTCGCTTCCCCCGTGCGCACGGCCACCGTCGGGCTCGCCGGCGCCGGCTTCGTCGCGCTGCTTTTCGCCGCGCCCAGCCCGGTCGAGCTCCTCGGGGCTCGCTGGTCGTGGACACCGGCACGCGTCCTGTTCGAGGCCTTTCCGTCGTTTCGCGCCCCGTCGCGCTGGACCGTGCTGATCATGACCGTCGCCGTCGCGCTCGCCGCGCTCGGGCTCCACGCTGTTTGGGAGGCACTTGGACGCCGCGCTGCTTCCACCGGCGCGTTGGCATCGGGCAGGCTCGCGGTGGTCGCAGCCGCGATGACGTTCACCTTTCTCGAGCTGGCCGTCCCCCCGGCCGAGAGCCGCTTCCCGACTAAGCCGGTTCCGCCCGAGTACGCCATCCTCGCCGGGGTGCCGTCCGGCATCGCCGCGGAGTATCCCCTCGTCCGCTCGGACATCTACGACTTCTGGCAGCGCGACCACGGCCGGCCGCTCGTCAACGGCGCTCCCTCGGGCACCTACGCGAATGACGTCGCCCGTATGGTCGTCGACCCGCGCGCTCCGGGCACCGCCGAGCGCCTGGCGCATCTCGGCGTGCGCGCGATCGTCACGAGGCTGAACGCGCTCGACTATGCCACCCCGGACACGCCCGACCTCCCCAACGCGCGCTGGGGGCCCGGCTACACGCTCGTGGGTCGAACCGCCAACGGCTCCTCGGTCTGGCGTGTCACCGCCAGGCCGGCGCCTGCTCTAGCCAGCTTCCCGTGGGCGGACTTCGCGGATCCGCTGCCGCCGGACGCCGGCTTCGTCGGCTATCCGCTCCGGCACCGAACAGGCGCGATCGAGCTCCGGGCACTTGCGAAGCAGGTCGTGCGCCTCCACTTCGACGTCCGGGCGGCGGACAATCAGCCCCGGACCCTGCAGATCACGGGCGCCGGCGGTGTGCTCGCGGTTCCCGTCACGGGCAGTGCGCGCGTCTCGGTGCTCGTCCGTGTGCCCCGCGGGCGCTCCCGCCTCACGCTCGCCGTCGATCCCGAGCCGACCGAGGAGACGCTGAAGCTCTCCGCGCCGTGGACGGTGCGGGCGTCCGCGCGGCCGGCTCTGACGGCCGAGGCGATCACGGCCCGGGGTGCCTGATCGGCTCGGGGCGCGGCATCAGAAGCCCCGCCGCTCCAGGTCCTCGGCGATGATCGCCGACGGAGAAGCCGCGGGCAGAGGCGATCTGCGGCGGAGGCGGCCGGGGTCGCGCAGGAAGTCCCGCAGCACGTCGGCGGACATCCCCGATAGCGCCGCGTTCTCCCCCAGGCCCTCCCGCCGCTCGGTTCGTACGCGGTGCAGGAGGCAGGGGCGGTCGAGGTAGAAGCACTCCTCCTGGCTTCCTCCGCTGTCCGTCACCACGAAGGCGCTGCGGCGCTCGATCCGGACGAAGTCGAAGAAGGGGAGCCGCGCGATCCGACGGAACTCACGCCCGTCGAAGCAGGACGCCAGCCCGAACCGCTCGATCGCGGCGGCCGTCACGGGGTGGTCGACGAAGAGCAGCGGGGCTCGCACCGCCGCCTCGGCGAGCACGTCCAGCGTCTCCGAGAACAGGCGCCGGCTGCGGAGCAGCTCGAACCGGTGCAGCGAGACGATCCCGAACGGCCGGGAGGGAATCGGGAAGGGCGGCTCCCCTTCCCGGACGAGCTCGAGGCTGTCGCGGATCGTGTTCGAGCCGGTGTCGACGACGTTCGGCCCGCGGAGATTCGATGCCGCCCAAGCTCCGGGCGCATAGTGGATCCTGGCCAGCGCCGACGCGGCGCGCCTGTTCAGCTCCTCCGGGAAAGGGTGGCGCAGGTCGTGGCTTCGCAGCCCGCCCTCGATGTGCGCCGCCGGAGCCCCCAGAGCACGCGCCATCAGCGCGCCAAGCACCGTCGTCATCGTGTCTCCGTGGACGAGGACAAGCCCCGGTCCGGGACCGCTTCCGAGCGTACGCGCGACGCGGCGCCGCTCACGCTTGAAGGAGCCGGCCACGTCGGCAAGCCAGCGCGGGATGTCCGCCAGCTCGCTCAGGTCACGGCCCTTCCTACCCCGGGCGAGCCACAGATCGGGCTGGCGGAGGCCGAACTGCTCGAGGAAGGATGGGATCTGCTCCACCTGTTGACCCGTCGTGGCGAGCAGGTAGCGGCTCCCCTTCCCGTCGAGGCGAAGGAGCACAGGGGCGAGCTTGATCAGCTCGCCAGTCGTCCCGAACACGGCCAGGATCACGCGGCGAGATGCCCTCGGACGAGCTCGAAGGCGCCCCGCCACATGCCCAGCCCGTGACCGACCGCGTAAGGCGGCGTGACGAGCGCGAGCGCGCGGATCTCGCGCCAAGCGCGGCCCGCGTACGCGCCGTACGCCGCCGCCGCCAGGCCGCAGGCGACCAGTGCCAGTGGCGCGAGAAGGGGCCGCCGCAGAGCGGCGGCGAGCAGCGCGGCGCTCGAGGGGAAGAAGGCGGCCACGGCGGGGAAGAACCGGGAATCCGGCGTGCCGTGACCGTCGAGGAACACCGTGCCCCGGTGCACGGCGTGTAGGAAGAAGCTGCCGGGGGTCGCCCGCGGCGTGTAGACGCAGGCGAAAAGCGGTGAGATGCCGATCCGCCGGTGTCCCGCGAGCGCACGCAGAATCGGCGTGTCGTCGTTCGCCAATAGCGGGTCCCGGTATCGCGTGCGGCATTGCCCTAACGCCCACAGGAGGAGGTCGCGGGGCGCGAGAAAGCACGTCGTCCCCTTCGGGAAACGGTCGAACTCCTCCACTCCGAAGCTCGTCGTCCGTGGACGGTCGAAGTAGTCGCGCCACGCCAGCTCAGCCAGCAGGCGCCAGAAGACGCCCAGGTCGTCTTCCGCCTCGATCAGGACGTGGCCATTCCAGACGTTCTCACCCCGCTCGACGCGCCCGTGGACGAAGCGAAGCGCGCCAGCGAGCACGCGCACGCGCGCGTCGAGGAGCAGCACGAGGTCAGCGGCGGCGGTGATGCCGGCCCGGCGGGCCTCGAGGCGCCCGCGGTTCGACTGAGTTAAGACCCGTAGGGGGATTCGGCCGGCCGCCGCGGAGCGGGCGGCGTCGGCGCTGCCATCCGTCGAGCCGTCGTCGACGAGGACGAGCTCGGCGTCGAAACCAGTGCCCTCCAGGGCGCCGACCAGCGCGTCGATCGTCGCGGCGAGGTGCGCCGACTCGTTGTGCACCGGCATAACAACGCTGAGTGGCAGGCCCGACATGGGACCGCGGAACCGTACCCCGCCCGCGTCCGCGGAGTTAGGGTGTGATGCGGTGGACAAGGCGGCAGCCGCATACGAGTGGACGGCGCTCGCGAAGCTCCTGCGCTGCCCACTGTGTGGAGC
>JBOGZW010000003.1:0-34324 GCA_050697575.1 Gaiellaceae bacterium
AGAGCCCCGAGCTCTCCGACAGCAGCGCCAGCGCCTCGGCGTCGTCCCCGGCGCCGTAGATCTCAGTCCGGTTGCAGGTGGAGAGACAGACGGCCTCGCCGCTCTCACCCGCCAGCCTGTGCGAGAGCTCCGCGGCGTCCGTCTCTGAGAGCGACACGCGCTCGCGTAGCTCGACCGGCGCACGCCTGTGGGAGAGCCCGATGAGATAGGGCGAGCTCATGCGAAGTGCGCCAGCGGCAGCGCGAGCCGCACGACGATGACGACGGCGAACCCTGCGAGGGCGAGGTACGCGGCGCGACGGCCGCGCCAACCGGCCTCCAGGCGGAGCACGAGGTATGCGGCGTACACGGCGATCGTCGCGAGCGACGCGGCCATGAGCGCGTCGAAGCCTCCTCCGCTCCCTCGGAGCCGGACCAGGCCGAGCCCGACTCCGGTCGCCAGCGCGGGCAGTGATACGAGCACCGTGCGCGCGGCGAGCGTGTCGAGGGTGACGAGGGACGGCATGCGCCCGAGCAGCGAAGCCGGCCGCCGTCGCTTGAGCCTCCGCTCCTCGTAGAGGTAGAGACCGGACATCGCAGCGGCCAGCGTCAGCCCCGCAAACGCCGCGAGCACGAGCCCGACGTGGAAGACGAGGAACGGCGTCGAGTAGGCGACCGTGTCGCCGGAAGACGCGGCGCCCACGAGCCACGAGGCGAGCAGGAGCCCGGCCGCGAGCGGCATGATCGTCAGCCCCAGGAGCGCATAGCGGGCGCTGCAGCCCCAGACGAGGTAGATGCCGACGACGAGCCAGACGAAGAGGTTGAGCGTCCCGGCCCACGTGTCCCACGGAAAGCCCCCGCTGCCGGCGAAGAGCGCGGCGATGAGCGCCGTCTGCGCGAGCCAGCCGAGCCGCACGCCCCACGTCGCGAGCCGCCCGGCGCGACCGGGGTGCCAGGCGTCGCCGGCGTACGCGAGCGCCGCCTCGCCGTAGCCGAGCAGCGCGGGCAGGAACAGCAACTCAGCCACCGCTCGCCTCCTTCTGCTCTCTCGCCAGCCTCGTCAGCTCCTCGACGTCGCGCTCGAGCCGCGAGAGCTTCGTCGCGATCAGCAGCACGTACACGAGCAGGAACGCGAACACGACCAGATAGGCGGCGGCGACATACTTTTCCTCCGCCGTCACGCGAGCAGCTCCCGGAGCTCCCTCAGGCGCTGGTCGAGACGCTTCAAACACGGGGGAAACCATGTTTCCCCCGTGTGCCCCCTTCTTCGAGGGTGAGGCTGCGTCATGTCAAGAGCTCCCTTAGCTCACGCAGCCGTGCGTCCAGGCGTTTGCCGGCCAGCTCGATCCGGTAGAGCGCGTACGCGATCGAGAGCATTGCGGCGAGACACACGACGAACGTCGTGAACTGCGAGCCGGCCATCTGCGGCCCGTCGCGCGTGAACGTCACCGGGTGCACGAGGCTCTCCGCGAGGCGGATGGCGAGGAAGCTGATGGGGATGAGCACGACGCCGATGAGTGCGAACACCGACGAGATCGACGCGCGCTGCGGACCCGGCTCGATCGAGAAGCGGAGCATGAAGTACGCGCAGTAGAAGAGGAAGAGGATGAGAAAGAGCACGAGCTGGCGATCGCCCCACTCCCACCAGTGACCCCAGCTGATCTTCGCCCAGATGGAGCCTGTGACGAGCGTCATGAGGCCGAAGATCACGCCCTGGTGCACCGCGACGTAGCTCTCGAGGTCGCGCTCGGAGTCGCCCTTCCAGAGATAGAGGAAGCCTTTGAGCGCGCCGAGCCCGAAGCACGCGTACGCGGTCAGGGCTATGGGCACGTGGAAGTAGAAGATCTTCTGATTGAGCCCGTCCTGGTCGACGGGCGCGTAGAAGGCCACGAGCGCGATCGCAGAGACGGCGAGCACCGCCGCCACCGCGGCCGCTGCCACGAGCGGGTTATTCCGAGACCACGTACTCAAAGGACGCCCACGAGATGATCGCAAAGACGGCGTCGTACAGCGCGAGGAAGCCGAGGTACCGGCCCGGATCGTCGGAGACGCTCGCCCCGACGCCGCCGACCACGATCGGAATGGCGAGGGGGAGGAAGAGCAGCGGCAGCAGCAGCTCCCGCGAACGCGTGACAGACGCCATTGCCGCCAGCAGCGTGCCGACGGAGACGATGCCGATGTTGGCGAGGCAGACCCCGGCGACGGTGCCCCAGCCGAGCCCGCCGAAGAAGAGCGCGAATGCGGGCAGCGCGACGAGCTCGGTCAGCGCGAGGAACGCGAGCACCGCAAGCGATTTGCCGAGCCAGATGGCGCTGCGATCGCAGGGCGCGAGCAGCAATCCGTCCATCAGCCGCTGCTCGCGCTCGGCTACGAAGGCCCGTACGAGCGCGAGCATGGCCGTGAAGAGGATCACCACCCACAAGAGGCCGGCGCCCACTGCCTCCGAGTCCTCCGCCGGAACGGCGAAGTGGAAGACGACAAGGCCCGCCACCACGAAGAGCACCATCGCGGGCAGCGTCTCGCGACCGCGCAGCTCGAGCAGCACGTCCTTGCGCGCCAGCACGGCTGCGTCGTGAAAGTAGCGCCTCATGCGAGCGCGAGCGAGCCACTCGCGAGCGCGGCCAGCCGCAGCGGGTCGTGGGTGGCAACGAGGCACGTGGCCGTTGCGCGCAGCTCGGCCAGCTCGCGGTCGAGCAGGTCGGCGCCTGCATCGTCAAGGGCGCTGTACGGCTCGTCGAGGATCAGCAGCTCGGGGTCGTGAAGGAGCGAGCGGCATAGCGCCAGGCGCTGAGCCATGCCCCGCGAGAACGTCGACACGAGCTCACCTCGTACGTCCCAGAGCCCGAAGCGCTCGAGCAGCATGCCGATCCGCTCGCGCCGCTCCGGGATCGCATACAGGCGCCCGTAGAGATCGAGGTTCTCGAGCGCCGTCAGCTCCTTGTAGACGAGCGGCTCGTGCCCGAGGAAGCCGATCGCAGCGCGATCCACGTCCACCTCCAGCTCCCCCGACGTCGGCGCCGCGAGCCCGGCACAGAGGCGCAGCAGCGTCGTCTTGCCGGAGCCGTTAGGACCCGTGACCACGAAGAAGCCGCCCCGTGGCAGCTCGAAGTCCACTCCTTGGAGCACGCGCTTGTCGCCGTAGCGCTTCGCGAGGCCGCTCGCCCGGATCATGTCGCGACATCCAAGAGGACGAAGCAGAAGAACACGATGCTGATCACGCCGTTCAGCGTGAAGAACGCCGTGTTCAGGCGGCGCAGGTCTCCCGGCGACACGATCGCGTGCTCGTACGCGAGCAACGCCGCGACGGCTCCCACGCCGAGCCAGTAGAAGACGCCGGAGTCGAGCTCGATGCCGGCCCAGGCGAGCAGCGCCACGGTCGCGGCGTGGAGCACGCGTGCGCCCCAGAACGCCGCGGGAATCCCGAAGCGAGCCGGAAGCGAGTGGAGACCTTGCGCGCGGTCGACCTCGATGTCGAAGACGGCGTAGAGGAGGTCGAAGCCGGCGACCCAGGCCGCGACGGCGCCTCCGAGCAGCCACGCCGCAAGCGGCAGCTCGCCGGTCATCGCAACCCAGCCGCCCACGGGCGCGAGGCCGAGCGTCGCGCCGAGCCACGCGTGACTGAGCCACGTGACGCGCTTCAGGTACGGGTAGACGACGAACATCGCGACCGGGATCGGCCACAGCCAACGCACGACCGGGTCGAGGTTGAAGACGGCGAGCAGGAAGACGGCCAGCGAGCCGGCGCAAAAGACGAGCACCTGCCAGGGCGCGAGCGTTCCGCGTGGCAGCTCGCGGTTCTCCGTGCGCGGATTGCGCGCGTCGATGCCGGCGTCCACGAGGCGGTTCACGGCCATCGCCAACGACCGCGCGCCGACCATCGCAAGCGTCAGCCAGACGATCTCCGCGGCGCTCGGCACCTCGTCGAGGGCAAGAAACGCGCCGACGTACGCGAAGGGAAGCGCGAACACCGTGTGCTCGAGCTTCACGAGCGACGCGAAGCGCCTCGGGTAGACGATGACGCCGTCCATCACGTCTGCCTGTGGGCCGTCTCCTCGCCGGCGAGCAGCCGCACGGCGTGCCCGAGCGCCGGCTGAAGCACTGCGAATCCGTCACGGCAGCCTCCCGGCGAGCCGGGGAGGTTCACAACAAGCGTCTTGCCGCGGATGCCGGCGATGCCGCGCGACAGCATCCCGTGTGGCGTCTTCGCGACTGCGTCCGCCCGGATCGCCTCCGCGATCCCGAGGGCCCACCGGTCGAGGACGGCACGGGTCGCCTCCGGTGTCACGTCGCGCGGGCCGACCCCGGTGCCGCCGGTCGTGAGCACGACCCGAGCCTCCTCCGCGAGGTCGGAGATCGCGGACGAGATCTCCTCCTGCTCGTCGGGGACGACGCGGCGTGTCACGTCGAAGCCCTCGGCCTCCAGCAGCCGCGCGAGGACGTCGCCGCTCAGATCCTCGCGCGTGCCCGCGACGACCCCGTCCGACACCGTGAGCACCGCCGCCTTCACGACTTCGTCTTCTCCAGCAGGCGAATCTCCTCGATCACGAGCTGCGGGTCGATGCCCTTGACCATGTCGTAGATCGTGAGCGCGGCCACGGAGGCCGCTGTCAGCGCCTCCATCTCGACGCCCGTCTGCGCCGTCGTCTCGGCCACAGCCGTGATCTCGACCGACGCATCGCCGGGCTCCGCCTTGACGCTCACGTGCGTGAGCGGGAGCGGATGGCAGAGGGGAATCAGATCGCTCGTCCGCTTCGCAGCCATGATCCCGGCGACCTCTGCGCAGGCCAGGGCGTCGCCCTTGGGCAGCTCCCGCAGGCGATCAACCGTCTCTGTTGCCATGCGAACGGTGGCCGCCGCCACCGCACGCCGCCGCTCGTGTGGCTTCCCACCGACGTCGACCATGTGCACGCGGCCGGCGTCGTCTAGATGTGAGAGCTCGTCGTTCATAGTGTTGTCTTCTCCGACAACAGCCAAGGGCCGGCCACAGCCGTCACGCGGCGATCTTAGCTTCGTGCCGGCGCAGGCAGCTCGTCGAGCGCGGCAAAGAGCTCGTCGGCCCACCACGTGACGTCGTGAGCGCGAACGTGCTCCGTCAGCTCCGTGAGGCGCGCCGACCGCTCGGCCGCCGGCATCTCGAGCGCACGGTGGAGCGCGTCCGCCTGGTTCTCGACATCGAACGGGCTCACGACGAGCGCCCACGGCGCGAGCTCCTGCGCGGCACCTGCGTTCTCCGAGAGCACGAGCACGCCGTCCTGTTCGTTCAGCAGCGGCCCCTCCTTCGAAACGAGGTTGAGCCCGTCGATGATCGGGTTCACGAACAGCACGTCGTACTCCGTGTACGCGGCGACCGAGAGCGGGAAGTCGTCGCCGATCCGGAGGTCGATCACCGTGGCACCGGCGCGCTCGTTGACCCCGGCCGCCGCGCTCTCGATCTCCGCCAGGTACTCGGCGTACTCGGGGATGTCCTGACGAGAGGGATCGAGCAGCGCGAGCATCCCGACGTGCCCGCGATGCTCCGGGTGGCGCTCGAGCAGGAGCTCGAAGGCGCGGAAGCCGCGAAGGACGTTCTTCGAGGGATCGGTGCGATCGACGCGTGCGATCAGGCGTCCCGGCCGGTCTTGTTGAAGCGCGGCCCGGCGTTCGACGACCGCACCGTCCGTCGCCAGGGCGTCCAGCTCCGCCGCGTCGACCGAGATCGGGCGTGCGACCGTCTTCGTCTCGCCTCCCGTGATGGCCGCGGCCGCCTCGGCGAACAGCCTCCGCCAGCGCTCGGAGTTAAAGCCGACGAGGTCGTTCGCCAGCAGGCCGTCGTGGACGGCCCAGCGCATGTCGGCCGGCAGCACGCTCCAGCCGTCGAGGCTCACCCACGGGATGTGGACGAAGTGCACGAGCTGAGCGTCCGGACACCGCTCCCGGACGTATCTCGGCGCCAGATAGAGGTGATAGTCGTGGAAGAAGACCGTCGCGGCCGGATCGGCCGCGAGCTCTTCGGCGACTGCGTCTGCGAAGCCGCGGTTCACTTCCGCGTAACCCGCGTGCCATGCCTCGTCAAACGTCTTGTCCAGCACCGGTTTGCGCACGAGATCCCAGAGCCGGTGCTGGATGAACCACAGCATCGGGTTGGCGACGACGTTGTAGTAGCGGTCGAATGCGACGGGATCGTGGGCAACGAGACGCAGGCGAAACGGCGATCCGCGCCGCGAGGTTTCGTCGAAGGCTCCCCCGCCCGCCTCTTCTACCACGGCGTGATCGTCGTCGCTCATCGCGCTCGCGATCCACGTCACGTCGTGCTTCGAGGCGAGGCTGTCGACCGCTGTCACGAGGCCCCCGCCGCCCCTCCGCGCCACCCGGGCGCCGGAGGCGCCGCGTCCGAACGTGACGGGACCGCGGTTTGAGACGACGATCAGCCGGCGGCGGTCCCCGCCCACTACCCCGACGCTACCTCGACCAGTTCGGCGCCGGCGCTCTCAGACCCGAGCAGCCGGTTGAAGAGCGCGAGCCAGTCGCGCAGGAGCCGCGGCGTAAGGAAGTGCTTGCGTACGTGCTCTTTGCCGAGCAGCGCAGCCTCGCGGGCGCCCGCCGGGTCGGCGAGGATCTCGAGACACGCCTCCGCGCACTCCGTCGAGGAGTCGACGAGCCAGCCCGTGACCCCGTGCTCGATCTGCGTGACGATGCCGCCGACGCGGCCTGCCACGACCGGCCGCGCCTTCCACAGCCCCTCCGAGACAGTCAGGCCGAAGCCCTCGCGAATCGACTTCTGTATGACCGCCGCCGAGTACACCTGGAACGCGTTCACCTCCACGGAGCCCACGTTGTTGAGATTCGAGAGCACGAAGATGTCGGGGTCCTCGCCGGCGTACGAGACCGTCTGGTTGTAGAACTCCCAGCCCTCGGGGTCGTCGTGGGCCATCGAGCCGACGAGCGCGAGTTGCACGTCCGGGTGCACCTCCTTGACGATGCGATAGGCGTCGATGACACCCAGCGGGTCTTTCCACGGGTCGAAGCGCGACACCTGCGTGAACAGCGGCCGGCCGGTGTCGATGCCGAACTGGTTGACGATGTAGACGGACTCTTCCGGCGGTAGCGCCATGTTCTTCGGCGCGAGCGGGTCGATCGCCGGGGGCCAGATGTACGAGCGCGGAAGGCCAGGCGCCCGCGGCACGTAGTCCTCGAGATGGAAGATTGCCGCGTCGTACCTCGCCACCGAGGGCAGCAGGAAACGGACCGCGTCCTCGTTCGGCGTCGAGAGATCGATGTGGCAGCGCCAGATCCAGCGGGCGGAGGACGATGCCGTATCGATCATCGCCGCCGGCTGCGCATCGTGGGCGATGATGATGTCCCAGTCGCCGTCGAGCAGGCGCGCGTTCTCGGCGTTGCACCGCCTGTAGATATCCTGCTGCTCCTCCGTCAGCCCTTCCGGATTGCCCTGGAGGGCGTTGTGGATCGTCTTCGTGACGTCGAAGAAGCCGTCCGTGGCCTGGATGATGCGCCATTCGACATCGAGACCGACGTCAGCCATCAGCGGGACGAGCGTGTAGTTGATCTCGGCCACGCCGCCGCCGAACGCTGTTGCCGACAGGTGGAGAACCCGCCTGCCGGCGAGCGGGGCGGCGAGCGCGTGAATCTCCTCCATGAGCCCACGCGTCGTGATCGACGCGTAGTCGGCGAGCGACTTGTGTCCGACGTTGACGAGATTCAGCATGGAGACGGGCCTGGCCGCGAGCATACAGCCCGAGATCGGGCCGCCGTTTTCACGTGAAAACGGTTGCTAGCGAGCAATCAGGGCGGTCTCGGCAGGCGCAGCGGCTGCCGCGAGCGTCACGACGAACGCCGTTCGGCCGTTCGAGCGATCGAGCTCGAGCGAGCCGCCCATCAGGCGGACGAGCTCGCGAGCGATCGCGAGCCCCAGCCCGCTCCCCGAGGCCTGAGCGCTGTCCACGCGGTAGAAGCGCTCGAAGACATTCGCCGCTTCGGAATCCGCGATTCCCGGCCCGTCGTCGGAGACCGTCAGCCGGGCGTTTCCACCCTCCTCGGCGGTGTCGATACGGACGTGCGTGCCCGCGGGCGTGTGGACGAGCGCATTCTCGATGAGGATGCGCGCGATCTGGAGCGTGCGCTGCTCGTCCGCGATCGCGACCACACGGCTCGGCGCGCCGACCTCCAGCTCGTGTCCGCTTTGGAGCGCGACGGCCGTGAACTCCGCCGCCGCCGCATGCGCCACTTCATCTAGCGGCACGACCTCCCGGTCGAGATCGATGTGGCCCGCGTCGAGCCGCGAGAGATCGAGGAGCTCCGTGGCGAGCTTCTCGAGCCGTTGCACCTGCTCGCGCATGGTCGTCAGGAACTCGCGGCGCGTTTCCTCGTCGAGCTCCTCGTCGTCCAGCAGCTCGAGGAAGCCGCCCAGGGAGAACACCGGCGTGCGCAGCTCGTGCGAAGCGTTCGCGATGAACTCACGACGTGCGTGGTCGAGCTGTGCGAGCCGCCGCCGCATGCGCTCGAACGCGCGAGCGAGCTCGCCCACCTCGTCGGTGCCGAGATCCGTGACAGGCTCGTCGAACATCCCGTCCGCGATCCGCTCTGCCGCCCGCTCCAGCCGCCGAATGCGGCGTGCGAACACCCACGCGCCCGCGTAGCCGACGACGAGCGCGAGCGCGAGCGCCACGCCACCGGCGATGAGCAGGCGGCGCTTGACGACGCTTACATCCCCCAGAGCGCGATCGAGCGATGCCGAGAGCAGCAAGACCTCGCCGTCCCGGCCCACAGGAACGGTCACCTCGGCGAAGCGCTCGCCGCTGCGGGAGACCGTGGAGCGCCGCGCGGCGAGATCCCGCGAGGTCCGGGTCACGAGCGGATCGTCGAGAACGTCTGCGGAGCTGCGCCCACCGCGAGAATCCCCGACGACGCTCATCTGCAGCGGCACGCGTGACAGCTGCCGGAGCAGCACGACCCGCGCGTTCGCCGTCGTCGAAGCGCTCTCGAAGACGTCCGGGTCGAACGGCTTGTCGGTGATCTCACGCACGAGCGCCGGCGCGATGCGCTCGAGGTCGTTCAGGCGAGAGTCGACGAGACGGTTCTCCAGCGAGGGCGCGACGGCGAGGTAGACAAGGCCGAGCGCCATCGCGACGACGAGCAGCAGCGCGAGGCTCAGCCGCGCGCCGACACTGCGGAGCGGGTTCACGTGTCCCGGAAGCGGTAGCCGACGCCGCGCACGGTGAGGATGAATGTCGGCTCGCTCGGCGTCGGCTCGAGCTTCTCGCGCAGATGGCGGACGTGGACGTCGATCGTCCGCGGATCGCGGTACGCGGAGTCCCCCCAAAGCGCGACGAGCAGCGCCTGCCGGCTGTACACGCGGCCGGGTCGCGAGGCAAGCGTCGATAGGAGCTCAAACTCGACGTACGTGAGGTCGACGGGCTCACCGTTCACGGTGACGGTGCGCCGCCCCGGGTCGACGACAAGCCCGTCAACGGAGATCGGCCTTAGCTCGTCGTCGCCCAGCTTCGGCGCCGCGGCGCGGCGCAGCGCCGCTCGCACGCGGCTGCGAAACTCGCGGATCGAGAACGGTTTCGTGATGTAGTCGTCCGCACCGAGCTCGAGGCCCAACACCTTGTCCACCTCGTCGTCGCGGGCGGTGAGCATGATGATCGGCACGTGGCTCACGGCGCGAATCCGCTTGCAGACCTCGAGGCCGTCGAGCTTGGGCAACATGAGGTCTAGGACGACGAGATCGACCGAGTGCTCGTCGAACCGGCGCATCGCCTCGTCGCCGTCCCGTGCCTGCACCACCCGGTAGCCGTCGCGCTCCAGGGGAAAGGTCAAGAGCTTCTGGACGGCTTCCTCGTCGTCGACCAGGAGGATGGTGGCAGGGTTCGACATGAGCCGAGGAACGAGCCCGACTTACTATAGCCGCGCCATTTCCGACCCCTCCGCCCAGAACCGCGCGCCGCGACGGCGCCCACGCGCCAGCTCCGTTGAGCGCCCGCTCAGCGGCCGCCTCTACCGCGCCTCCCTGGTCGTCCTCGCCGTCCCCGTGCTCGCCGCGGCCTTCACGGTGTCGAGGCCGGCGGCGCTGCCTCCGGTCACCGCAGCACTCGAGCCAACGTTCGACCACGTGAACGCGTATCGGCTCGCGCAGAACCTCGTGACGCTCTATCCCGACCGCTCTCCGGGCTCACCCGCGTCGGGAGACGCCGCACGTTGGGTGGCCGGCGAGTTGAGCAAGCTGGGCCTGAGGACGCGGACGGACCGCTTCTCGGCAACGGTCGCCGGTCGCGGACAAGTCGATCTGCGGAACGTCAGCGCCGTCGTGCCCGGGCGTTCTCGCGACACGATCCTCGTCGTCGCGCACCGTGACTCGACACGAGGTCACTCCGGAACGAACGACAACGCCTCCGGCACGGCCGCGCTCATCGAGCTCGCCCGCGCGTACTCGAGCACACGCACGACAGTGGGCGGAGTCAGCCCGACGCACACGCTGTCGTTCGTCTCGACCGATGCCGGCGCGTACGGGCTGCTCGGCGCACGAAGGCTCGCCCAAAGCTCCCCGCAATCCGAGCACGTCGTGGCGGTCATCGTGCTCGACTCCATCGCTTCACGGAAGCCGCCGCGGCTCGAGATCGCCGGCGACGGCCCCCGCTCTCCGGCCCCCGGGCTCGTCGCCACCGCAGAAGCGCGGCTGGCCGAGGAGACCGGCAGCACCCCCGAGGTTCCCGGCGCGCTCGCGCAGCTCGTAGACCTCGCGTTCCCGTTCAGCCTCACGGAGCAGTATCCGTTCCTCGCCGCGCACATCCCGGCGCTGACCGTGACCACCGAGGGCAGCCGCGCTGACGAGGACGCTCGGCCGAGACGCCTCGACGCCGTCGCGCTCGGCCGGGTCGGCCGGGCTGCGGAAGGGCTGCTCGCGTCACTCGACGCGAGCCTCGAGCCGGCGAGGGGAACGAGCGCGTACCTGTACGTGGGCGGTCGCGTGGTCCGGGGCTGGGCCATCGCGCTCCTCTACGTCGCGTTGCTCGTGCCGTTCTTCGTCTGCCTGGCCGACCTCGTCGCCCGCCTGCGGAGGTGGGGGGTGCCACTCCGGCCGGCGCTGCGCAGCTACCTCCGCCGGCTTGGCTTCTGGCTCTTCGCAGGCGCCGTCTTCATGCTCTTCACCGTCTTGGGAGCGTGGCCCGGAGGTGACGCGGCGGCGATCAACCCCGCGTCGGAGGCGGCGACCCACTGGCCGAGGCTCGGTCTCACGCTCTTTGCACTCGTCGTCGCAGCCGGCTGGCTCGTCTCCCGCGGCCGGCTCGTTGCCGACGGGCCGGTGGAGGCGGAGGACGAGGTCGCCGGCATGGCCGTGGCGCTCGCCGCGCTCGCCGTCATCGCACTTGTGCTGATCGGCACGAATCCGCAGGCGCTGCTCTTCGTGCTTCCTTCCGCGCACGCGTGGCTCTGGCTCGTGCAGGCTCGAGGCCGGGATGCACGACTGCGAGCGGCGCTCTACGTGGCCGGCCTCGCAGGGCCACTGCTCGTCCTCGGCTCGATGGCCCTGCGCTTCGGGCTTGGCTTCGACGCGCCCTGGTACCTTGCTGAGCTCACGGCGCTCGGATACGTGTCTATCTTCACATTTATCATCGTGCTCGCGTGGGCCGCCGTGGCAGCCCAGGTGCTCGCCGTCACGACCGGCCGCTATGCGCCGTACCCGTCAGCGGAGGCTCGCCCCGCCCGTGGCGCGGTCGGCACGGCGATCGCCTCCTTGCGCGCCTCCTGGCAACGGTGAGACGGAGCCTCCGCGTCGCCGGCACGATCCTCGTGGCCGCAGGGCTGCTCGCGGCCGCCCGGCGCCGTACCCGTCGGCGAAGGCTCGCCCGACCCGTGGCGCCGTCGGTGAGGCGAGCGCCTCCCTACGCGCTTCCCGGCAACGGTGAGACGGAGCCTGCGCGCCTCCTGGCAACGGTGAGACGGAGCCTCCGCGTCGCCGGCACGATCCTCGCGGCCGCAGGGCTGCTCGCAGCCGCTTGGGCGTTCACCGTATGGCAGTGGCAGGACCCGTTCACCGCGCTCTACACCGCGCACCAGCAGAAGAACCTCGAGACCGAGTACGTCCGCGAGGAGGCGGACTACCGTCCTCCGGTCAGCCGCAACAAACCTCGAGACCCACTGCGGGGCATTCGCCGCGCCGCCGCGCCATACCGCAGGCAACTCGAGCGCGGCGATGCCGTCGGCCGGATCACCGTATCCCGGCTCGACCTCAATGCCATCGTGGTCGAGGGCACGGACCACGCCAGCCTGACGAAAGGCCCCGGGCACTATACGAGGTCGTACGTGCCCGGCGAGGGCGAGCTCATCTACATCGCCGGCCACCGGACGACGTACGGAGCTCCTCTGGCCCACATCGACCGGCTGCGCAAAGGCGATTGGGTTACGCTCGCTGTGCCTTACGGGAAGTTCGTCTACCGCGTCACGGGCCACGTCATCGTGCCCGCGGACGACGTCGCACGGCTTAGATCGGCGGGGCGGGAGGAGATCGCACTCCAGGCATGCCATCCCCGCTTTTTCGCCACCCAGCGTTACATCGTGTACGCGAAGCCCGTCAGCGTCACGCCGCGCGGTGGCTCGCCGGTGCGTCTCGACCGCACCTAGGAGGGTCTGACGAAGCAATGGCTGTGCCGCCGGAATCACGCTGCGGCGACGAGCACCGTTCCGCCAAACCCTCCTAGAGCCGAAGGTATTCGACGGCCGCGCCCGCGGGCAGGGTCCCTTCTCCGCGACGAACGAGCGCGAGCGCGTTCGCTCCGGCCGCGCGCGTGATCATGTGGCTCTCCTGTCCCTGAACAGGCTCGAGCGATTCGCCCTGCTCGCTGGGCCTCGCGACTGACCGAAGAAAGACGTCGCGATGCGGGTCGCGCCGCGCGTCAACCGCAAGCCGTCCCCATTCGAACCGGGGCCCCGGCTCAGCGCCCTGCAGCGCCTCGATCGCCGGCACGACGAAGATCGCGCACGCCACGAGCGACGAGACCGGGTTGCCGGGGAGGCCGAAGACGAGCGTCGTGCCACGAACGCCGAACGAGAGCGGCTTGCCGGGCTTGACGGCTACGCCCCAGAACACTTCCTCGACCCCAAGCTCACCCTCGATCCGCCGCACGAGGTCGTGTGGCCCGACCGACACGCCCCCCGACGTGATGAGGACGTCGAGCACGAGGCCCCGCTCGATCGCCTCCCTGTGCGCGTCGTCGTCGTCACGTGCCACCGTGGGCGTCAACACCTCCGCGCCGGCCGTCTCGAGCTGCGCGGCGAGCATAGCGCCGTTCGACTCGTAGATCTCACCCGGTCCGAGCTGCGAGCCGGGCGGGCGGAGCTCGGAGCCGGTGGTGACAACGGCGACTCTCGGGCGCTTCGCGCAGGTCACCTCACGGAGACCCGCCGCGCCGACGGCGCCGACCTGCGCCGCCCCGAGCCTGACTCCCGCAGGGACCACCTCGGATCCCGCCGCGACATCGCCGCCTCTCGGCCGGACGTTGGCGCCTGCCTCGACCGCGTCAGGAACGACAAGCACGTCGCCCTCCTCCCGTACGACCTCAATCGGCACAACCGCGTCGGCGCCCTCGGGCACGGCGCCGCCCGTCGCGATGGCCATGGCCTCGCCGCGCGCCAGCGCGCTCTGCGCCGGGAGGCCGGCCGCGATCCGGAAGACGATGGGAAACGTCCCCGGCGTCTCGGCGGCTCGGAGCGCGTAGCCGTCCATCGCGGAGGCCGGAAAAGGAGGAAGGTCGACGGCCGCATGTACCGGCTCCGCGAGCACGCGCCCACGCGCGTCCGCGAGCTCGACACGCTCGGCCGGAAGCGGCTGTACCCGCTCGAGCACGACTCGCACGGCCTCCTCGAACGTGACAAGGGTGGTCACTGAGACACCGTATCCCGGCGAAGGAGCCCCGAGAGCAACACGCCGTAGCACGCGACGAGCGCGAGGTTTCGCAACAGCACGAGCCAGACGGTGTCCTCGACTGCGAACACGCGGTCGTAATGATGAAACCAGAGCTCTGCGAGCAGGAATGCCGTGCCCGCGAGTGCGGCCGCGGCGACGCCCGGAGCGCCGGCGGCCAACGGCACGAGGAAGAGAAGCCACTCCGCGTACTGTGGCGACAGCACCTTGCCGAACGCGAGCACGGCCGCGACGCCTGCCGCGAAGGCGACCGCCAGGCGCTGCGGGTCAGGGCGAGGGCGCCAGAACGCAAGCCAGACCGCCACGACGGAGGCGACCACGAGCGCGGAGCCTGCGAACGCGAGCGCATCCGCGGCCGGTCCCGCGACGTCGCGGGACTTTGCCGCCGTGCTTCCCGAAGTCACGGTCGCCTCGTACAGCCCCAGCCGGTCGGCGGCAAGCAGGACGGAGGCGCCCAGGCTCTCCACGTGCAGCCCGCGCTCGATCTGCGACCGAATGCTCGACCAGGCTCCGTCCGGCGACGCCGCGACGAACGGACCGGCCGTGACGACGGTCGCAGCGACGAACGCTGCGGCGCACGACACCAGCCTGCGCCGTCCCCAGCGCGCGGCCACGTAGATCGCGGCCGGCACGACGAGCACGATCGCATAGACCTTCGCTGCAAACGCGACGCCGAGGCACGCGAAGCCGGTCACGCCGAATCCCGTGACGAGCGCGAGGAGCGCCGCGGCCGTCAGCGCAGCCGGCCAGGCATCGTACGAGTTGAGCCAGACACTGCCGAGGAGCAGCGGGCTGAACGCGACGAACCCGAGGCCGAGCGCGAGCCTCAGCCGGCTGGCGCCAAGTGCCACGAGCAGCCGGGCGACGCACCAGAGGCCGCCCAGCGCCACGACCGCCATGAGGATCTTGAACGCCGACCGGTAGTGGTCGTCGGTGACGAGCGCGGGCGGAACGAGCACGACGAACGCTCCGGGCGGGTACTCGACGAAGACGTCGCGGTAGGGAAGCCTCCCGTCGAGGAGCCCCTCCGCGTACGTCCCGTAGAGATCGACGTCGACATAGCCGCGCTCGCGCCCGAGCCCGCCCGTCGGAATAGCCGAGCAGACGAGGAACACCGGCGCAGCCAGCAGCCACGCGCGGAGCGCAGTGCGTGACTTCATCTAGTCGTCTATCGCGGCCGGCGGCGGAGGCGGCGGCTCGGCTTCCGTCGTCGTCTCCTCCGTCTTCTCGGGCTTCGCGTACGGGTCGTACGACAGCACATCCTCGCCGCGCTCCCAAGGCTCCCATTCCGGAAGCTCTGCCGGCACCACCCAGTCGAGCGGCTCCGACTCCCAGAGGGCGCGTTGCATGAACAACCGCCAGATCTCGGCCGGGAAGCTGCCGCCGGAGACGGAGATGCCGTGAACGTTCTCCATGGGGATCTCCCCCTGCGGGTAGCCGACCCAGACGACCGTCGTGAGATCTGGCGTGTAACCGGCGAACCATGCGTCGGCGTGATCATCGGTCGTCCCAGTCTTGCCAGCGGCCGGACGGACGAGCGCCGCAGCGGTGCCCGTCCCGAACTGCATGTTCTCCTCGAGGATCTTCGTGACGACGTACGCCTCCTCTTCGGACATCGCGCGGCGGCGGCGGGGCTCTCCCCACCCGGCGCTCGTGTCCTCGCGGTCGCCCGGGAGAATCACCTTGCGGATCGCCATCGGCCGCGAGTAGACACCCCGGCCCGCGAGCGTCGCGTAGCCGGACGCGAGATCGAGAGGCGAGATCGCGATCGAGCCGAGACCCAGCGAGGGCACGGCGAGCAGCGGCGTCCGCACTCCCATGCGCCGCGCCGTGGCCGCGACGTTCTCCGGCCCGACGTCGACCGTCAGCTGCGCGAACACGGAGTTGTCCGACCGAATCGTCGCGTTCTCGATCGTCGTCCAGCCGGAGTACGAGTGGTCGTACGTCGAGACCTCCCAGGCGGGGACGTTCGGGTCCGGCTGGTAGAAGTACGGCGCCGATACGTAGGACGTGGACGACGGGTCGATCTTCTTCAGGACCGCGGTCGCGAGCACGAACGTCTTGAAGGTCGATCCGGCCTGACGCCGGGCCTGGGCGACGAGGTTGAACTCGTACTTCCGACCCGGAGTCACCGCCGTCATCGCGCGGATGGCGCCGTTCGCGGGGTTGATCGAGACGACCGCCGATGCCGGGTCGCCCGGCTGGTCGAGCGACTCCCGTATCGAGATCTCCGCAGCGCGCTGGAAGCGCGGGTTGATCGTCGTGTAGACGCGCAGGCCGCCCGAGCGGACGGTGTTCGCACCGTAGTGCCCGATCAGCTCGTCGCGTACGTACCCGAAGAAGTACGGCTCGCGGATGCGGTTGTAGAGCTCACCCGGCCGTAGCCGCAGGTCCGAGCTCTTGATGGCCCAACGGTACTGGACGCGGGAGATGTCCCCGTTGTCGACCATCGCCTGTAGCACGATGTTCCGCCGTGCGAGGGCAGCAGCCGGATCGGCGAATGGGTCGTAGGTGGATGGCGCCTGCGGGAGCCCGGCTAGGATCGCGGCCTCGCGGAGGTTGAGATCTCGAGCCGGCTTCGAGAAGTACGTCTGCGAGGCGGCCTCGACGCCATACGCGCGGTTTCCGAAGTAGACGATGTTCAGCCACGCGCGGAGGATGCGCTGCTTCGACCAGTCACGGTTGAGCTGGACGGCGAGGCATGCCTCCCGCAGCTTGCGGGTGACCGTGCGCTCGCGGGAGATGTAGAGGTTGCGGACGAGCTGCTGCGTCAGCGTCGAACCGCCCTCGACGATCTCTCCCTCAGTGAGGTCGCGCCACAGCGCCCGCGCGATGCCCTCGTAGTCCACGCCGCTGTGCCGGTAAAAACGCCGGTCTTCGACGGCGATCGTCGCGCGCCTCATCCAGGGACTGATTTCGACGAGCGGCACCGGTTGGCGGTTTCGCTCGGCGGGGATCGACCCGAGCGACGTCCCGTCGGCGGCGTAGACAAACGTGTTCTGGCCGATTCCGACGGGGCGGAGAACGTCGAGGTCACAGTGCTCGCGGACGAGGCTGACGGCGGTCACGGCTCCCGCGGTCACGGCTCCTGCCCCGACGACGAGCAGCACGCTCATCGCCACGGCCACTCGCCGCGGTCGCCGCTTGGTGTTTCTCCGTACGCGCCGCCGGTAAATCGCTCTCGCGACGTCGTCGGAACGTGGCTTTCTGGGCGACGCAGGCACTGCACCTCCGAGTTCGTGCGCAAAGACTGTAGCCCTTGCGCAACTACGATTCGCCGGTGCTCCGAGGCCTCTGCGTCGCACTGATCCTGGCCTGCGGCCTCGTCGCCGCCGCTTGCGGCGAGCGCAGCGAGCCGGTGGGGCCCCCGGATGAGCTCTTTCCGCTGACCATCACCACCGCCGAGAGGTCGCTGACGATTCCCTCGCCCCCGCGGCGCATCGTCGTCCTCGAAGGCGGCTCGGAGTCCATTCTCGAAGCGCTCGCTGCCCCGGTCGTCGCCTCAAACGTGGCCGCCTCCGACCTGGAGGGCCTGAGACCGGATCTCGTCGTCGCACCGTCGACGACGAGCGAGAGGGCGCTATCACGCGCCGCCGCGGCCGGTGCGCCCGTATACGTGACGCCGGATACGTCGATCACGGAGATCGAGCGCGCGATCACGCAGCTCGGCCTGATCGTCGCGGAGCCTTCCTCCGCACGCCGACTCGTTCGCGGTATCGAGCAACGCCGGCGGAGGCTCGGCCGTCTCCTGCGCGGAAGACCTCGTACGACGGTCTTCGTCGACCTCGGCGGCCGGGAGACGGCGCGCGACAACACGCTCGTGGGAGACCTCATCCGCGAGGCCCGCGGGCGCAACGTCGGCGGCGACGTTCCTGAGGGGCTGCCGGTTCCCGTCGACGAGCTGCTCGCGCTCGATCCGGAGGTCTACGTGAGCGTAGGAGGCCCCACCCTGAAGCAGCTCCAGAGGGGCGCGCGCACGCGCCGGCTGCGCGCCGTCAAATCGGGCAGGGTTCACGTGATCGACGAGCGACTCCTCTCGGCGACCCCTGCCATCGGGCAAGGTCTGGACAGGCTCGCACGGGCGCTCCATCCCGATGCGTTTAGCTGAGCTCGACGCCGTCACGGTGGACGGCTTCGGAACGCTCGTCGAGCTCGAGAGCCCGGTCGCGCCGCTCGTACACGCGCTCGAGGAGCGCGGCATCGACCGGCCGGCGCACGACGTGGCCCGCGCCTTCTCGGCCGAGGCCAGCCACTACCGCCTTCATGCGCATACCGGCCGCGACGACGAGACACTCGCGACCCTGCGCCGAGAGTGCTCCGCCGTCTTTCTTCGGGAGCTCGAGGCGCCGCTCGAGCCTCAGGAGTTCGTCGACGCGTTCCTCTCCGCGCTCGTCTTCCGCCCGGCAGCGGGCGCAGTCGAGGCGCTCGCGGCGCTTCGATCAAACGGTCTGAAGCTCGCCGTCGTCTCGAACTGGGACTGCTCCCTGCCCGAGCGGTTGGATGCGCTCGGGCTCCTCGGACACTTCGACGCAGTCGTCACCTCGGCGGAAGCGGGCGTGCCGAAACCGGATCCGAGAGCGTTTCTGCTCGCGCTGGAGCGCCTCGGAGTACGGGCGAACCGCGCGCTGCATGTCGGAGACGAGGAGGCCGACGATCGCGGCGCGCACGCGGCCGGCATGCAGTTCGCTCCAGCGCCGCTCTCGAATGCAGTGGCTGCGCTCTCATGACGGCGAGGCTCGTCGCCTGGCTCGTGTTCGTCGGCGCGTTCATCGCCGTGGCGTACGCCGGCCGCGCGTCGGCCGGCAAGCCAGACGAGGACGTCCTCTATCAGTACGACACCGCCGTCGGCATCCTCATCCAGTCCGTCATCGTGCTCGCGATCGTGCTCTGGATCACGCGAGGGCCGATGCAGCGAGACCTGCTCGCCCTTCGCGCGCCCCGGTCGTGGAGTGCGGCGATCGGGTGGTCGATCGCCCTCGTCATCGCGATCCTCGTACTCATCCCCATCATCGAGAGCCAGCTTCACGGCGGCGAGGAGCAGGGCCTAGCGCCGGACGGGTGGGACCCCGACCGGGCGAACGCGTACTTCGTGAACGCCGTCATGATCGCCGGCGTCACGCCCGTCGTGGAGGAGCTCATGTTCCGCGGCGCCGGCTACTCGCTGCTCGCGCGGTTCGGCCAGGTCGTCGCCATTCTCGTCGTCGGCGTGACCTTCGGGCTCGTGCACGGGCTCGTCTACGGCCTCGCCGCCCTCACGGTCTTCGGCATCGGGCTCGCCTGGCTGCGGGCGAAGACGGAGAGCGTCTATCCCTGCATCATCATCCACTGCCTGTTCAACACTGTGGCGCTCGTCTATGCGGTCACAGCCTGAGCGCCCTCTATCCTCGCGCCGTGCGAGCGGTCATCGTGCTCGGCGTATTCGTCCTCGCGGCAGCCCCTGCGGCCGCCGTCCCGGCTGCGCCGACGCTGACGCTGTACGCACCCGGCGCGACGACATTCGGGCACGTCGTGGACTTCGCGGGCCGACTTTCGCCGAATGCACCCGGAACGCGCGTGAGCCTCATGCGCGGCAAGACGGTCGTTGCCGCCATGGCCATCGAGCAGGACGGGACGTATCGCTTCCAGGTCTCGCTCGGCCGGCCCGGGCCGTTTCACACGGTCGCGGCCGGCGTCTCATCGAAGCCCGTGCTCGTTCGAATCGTGCCGGAGCTGCGGATGAAGCTCGTCGGATCGCGGGTCGTCGGCACGCCGTTGACGCTCATCGCACGGCTGCAACCTGAGGAGGCAGGAAGCGTGCGCGTGCGCGTCGTCCGCGACGGCTCGTACGCGTACCGCGGCTCCTTCGCCGTGCGGGCGCGCGTTCGGCTGGGGACGACCTCAGCCGCACCGTTCGCGGTTGCCGTCGACGTGCTGCCGGCGAAGGGCTACGGCTACATCGGAGAGAGGATCCGCGTCGCCCTCCGCGCGCCGGCGATCGCCTACGGCTACCGGGGGCGATTCGTCGCGACGCTGCTCAGCCGGTTGCGCGAGCTCGGCTACGCGGCGCCCTCTCCGAGAACGATGTTCGACTCGGACGCGCAACAGGCCGTCTACGCCTTCCAGAAGGCGCAGCGGCTCGCGCGGACGGGAGTGGCCGACGGTGCGTTCTGGCGGCGGCTCGCCCGGCCGGCGGAGATCGTGCCGCGCCACAGGTTCCCGGCGAGCCACATCGAGATCGATAAGACGCGCCAGATCCTCATGGTCGTGCGCAACGGCAGCGCGGTGCTGATATCGCCCGTATCGACCGCGGGCATCGCCGGCTACTACACACCCGTCGGCCGCTTCGCGATCGGCAGGAAGGTGCCCGGCTACGACCCCAGCCCGCTCGGCGTCCTCTACAAGCCGATGTACTTCTACGGCGGGTACGCGATCCACGGCAACCCGTCCGTGCCGCCGTATCCTGCGTCCCACGGCTGCATACGCGTGCCGAACTTCGTCGCCGACCGGCTCTTCGAGAGCGAGCCGTACGGCGAGGCGGTGTTCGTCTACTGAAAGGCGGGGACAGGCTTCATCCTGTCCCCCTTCCGCTACTAGTCAGGTTCGCCCTCAGCTGCTGCGAACTCGTCCGGGGTCACCTTGTCGAGGAACTTCTTGAACTCGTCGACGAGGTCGTCTTCGTTCACGTCCTCGCCCTCGAACTCGATCGCCGACTCCTCGATGACTGTGTCGTCCGCGAAGATCGGCGCGTCTGCCCTCACTGCGAGCGCGATCGCGTCCGACGGTCGCGAGTCGATCTCGAGCTCCGAGCCGTTCTGGCGGATCGTGATCGTGGCGATGAACGTGCTCTCGCGCAGCTCGGTCACGCAGACACGGACGACCTGGGCGTCGAGCTCACCCAGCGCGTTCGTGAACAGATCGTGCGTGAGCGGGCGCGGCGTTGCCTGGCCCTGGAGCTTCATGAGGATCGCGGCCGCCTCCGTCTGGCCGATCCAGATCGGGAGGTAGCGGTTCCCGTCGGTCGTCTTCAGCAGCACGATTGGCTGCTTCCCCACGAGATCGAAGCTCACCCCGTAGATGACCATCTCCGTCATCGTCGGTCCGATGGTAGCCGAGGCGGACGACCGGTTGCCGCTGGCTAGAATCGCTGAGCCGGGCGATTAGCTCAGTCGGTTAGAGCGCCGCTCTGATAAGGCGGAGGTCCGTGGTTCGAATCCACGATCGCCCATGTCTATCCGGCCTGCTCGAACGCCTCTGCGATCTCCGCGAGTTCGTGTTCGTCCGCAAAGGCAATCTCGATCTTCCCGCGGCCGATCTTCACCGGCTTGCCGAGCGCCCGCTCTGCGGCCGCTCGCGTCCTCTCGGCGAGGGCCGGGTCGACCGGCGAGCTCTGCCGGCGAGGACGCTGTCGCGCACCGGCCCACCTCGCAGCCTGCTCAGCCGCCCGCACGGAGAGCCCGCGACGGACGATGAGGCTCGCGAGCTTCCGCCGCTCCTCCTGGTCGGGAACGGCCAACACGGCGCGCGCGTGCCCCTCCGACAGCTCGCCACGCTCGACCATGCCGAGCACGTCGTCCGGCAGATCGAGGAGGCGAAGGCGGTTGGCGACGGACGGCTTCGAGCGGCCGACCTTCTCGGCCACATCCCCCAGGGTCAGGACGAACTTGTCCATGAGCACGGCGTAGGCGCGCGCCTCTTCGACAGGAGTCAGTTGCTCGCGCGCGACGTTCTCGACTAGGGCCAGCAGCAGCGAGTCGCGGTCGTCGGCGTGCCGCACGACCGCCGGCACCGTCTTCAGCCCCGCCTCCCGCGCAGCTCGCCACCGACGCTCGCCGGCGATTAGCTCCCAGCCGCCCGCCGGCCGCGGCCGGACGAGCACGGGCTGGACAATCCCCTGCTCCCTGATCGAGCCGGCCAGCGCGGAGACGGCTTCGCCGTCGATCCTCCGCCGCGGCTGCCTGGGATTCGGGTGAACGGCGTCGACAGGTATGTCCGCGAGATCTGCCTGCGCTGCGCCTCCGATGAGGACGTCCAGGCCACGGCCGAGGCCGCGGCGCCCGCTGTCTGCTTCAGGAACGCTCGGCAAGCTCCATCGCCACCTTCCAGTACGCCTCCGCTCCCGCGGATCGGCGGTCGTAGGCAATCACCGGCAAACCGTGGCTCGGAGCCTCGGCCAGCCGCACGGATCGAGGGACGGTCGTCCGGAACACGAGGCCGCCCAGGTGCTTCCTGACGTCGGCCTCGACCTCTCCGGCCAGGCGAGTCCGCTGGTCGACCATGGTCAGGAGGATTCCCGCGACGGACAGGCGCGGATTCAGCCGCCGCCGCACGAGCTCGACCGAGTCGAGCAGCTGCGCGAGACCTTCGAGCGCGTAGTACTCGGCCTGCACTGGCACGAGCACGGAATCCGCAGCGGCAAGCGCGTTCACGGTCAGCGGCCCCAGGGATGGAGGGCAGTCGACGAAGACGAACGAGAAGCGTGACGTGCGGCCGTTCAGTGCCTGGGCAAGGAAGCGCTCCCCGTCCTCACGCTGCGACAGCTCGACGGCGGCGCCCGCCAGCTCGGGCCGTGAAGGCACGAGATGAAGGTTCCCAAACCGCGTCGGCTTCGTGAGCGATTCGAGCGGGGCGCCGTCGAGCAGGTCGTAGCTCGACGTGCCGTTCGCCCGCTCGCCGAGACCGGAAGTCGCATTCGCCTGCGGGTCGAGATCGACGACGAGCACCTGCTCGCCGGTGTCGGCAAGGCAAGCAGCGAGGTTGACGGCGGTTGTCGTCTTCCCCACGCCGCCCTTCTGGTTCGCAAGGGCGAAGACCGTGCTGGGCACGGGCTGAATTGTCCTCCGGGGGGCGGACGCTACGTCAGAGGGCGCTTGCGGGCCATTCCCGGCCGCCTCGGGAAGCCAGGCGGTGTCGGCGACACCTTGGGAATGACGATCACACCGGCTGCGAGCTCGGGCTCGCCACCTCCGACCGTCGCAGCTACGCGCGCCACGGCTTCGAGGTCCGCCGTTGGCCCCGCGTAGAGCACGACCCCGCCGCCTCGATGAACGAGCGGGAGGCACCACTCGGCGGCCACAGGCGGAGGCGCGAGTGCCCTGGCCACCGCGATGCCGTACACATCCACGCCCTGCTCCTCGGCACGGCCGCGAAAGACCTCGACGTTCGGAAAGCTCGCGGCGATGCCCTCGAGAAACGCGGCCTTCCTCGCACTTGCCTCGAGGAGGGTCACCTTGCGGTCAGGTAGCGCCGCTGCGAGGGGAATTCCCGGGGAGCCGCCGCCCGACCCCACGTCGACGATGGGCCCGTCGAAGCGAGCCACGTGCGGAAGCGCCACGAGGCTGCCCTCGACGTGAACGCGATACGCATCCTCGCGGCTCTCGATAGCCGTCAGGCCCGGCGTCTCGAGCAGCTCGTCGAGCCAGCGCTCGAGCCGCTCGTCCCTCATTCCGGCTCGGCTGCGTGAGCCGGCAGGACGACGACGTACCGGTCCGGGTCGTCTCCCTCGCTTTGCGTCTCCACGCCCGCGGTCTCCTGGAGGGCGAGATGGACGACTCTCCGCTCCGGTGCACTCATGGGCTCGAGCCGAACGGGCTCTCCGTCTCGAATGGCGCGCTCTGCCGCGTCTCGAGCGGTCTCCTCGAGCCGCGACCGGCGGCGCTCCCGGTAGCCGCCGGCATCGACCTCCACAGCCTTGCCGCCGGGGCCCTGGCGGCGGTAGGCGATGGCCGAGACGACGTGTTGGAGGGCGTCGATGGTGCGACCCTCGCGGCCGATGATCATTCCAACGTCGGGCGCAGAGGCCGTGACCCGCAAGGTTTCGTCGTCCTCGGAGACGGTCACCTTCGCTCTCGCTCCGAGCTCGACGGCGACCCGGTCGACCACGTCTCTCAGCAGCTCGCCGAGCGGTGAATCAGCCCCGGCGGCCGCTTCCGGCTCGCGGGCAGCAGCTCCCTCGACCCGTGCGAGCACGCGCGCCGGCGACGTGCCTACGCCGAGAAGACCACGCTCTCCCTCCGCCAGTACGTCGAACGTCACTGCATTGCGGTCGATGCCGGGGTGGAGCCGCTCGAGCTCGCGCATCGCCTGCCACTTTGCCTCGCCGATCGTCTCGCCGGCGGCTTCGACCTCGAGAAATGAGTCGCCCGACGTCATCGCCTGCCCCCTCGCTTCTTCTTCCTCTTCACCCGGCGAGGCTGCGCGGGCGGCGACTGCGGGACCGTCGCGGGCTCGGGCGCCCCGCGTGCCTCGCCGTCCGTTGCCGCCTTCGCGGTCTCGGCCCGCGAGGGTGTCCGCGAGCTTTTCTTCTGCGGCGCGACTTTCGTGCGCGGCACGAGCCGCCGCGTGACGATGCCCTGCCCGACCGTCCAGAGGTTCGTCGTCGCCCAGTAGAGCACGAGCCCGGATTTGAAATTGACGATGAACGGAATGAAGAGGAAAGGCAGCGCGAAGAAGATGTAGCGCTGCGTCCGTTCCATGGTCGCCGACATGAAGTACGTGGACGCAAGCTGACTACCGATGTAGATGACGAGTAGAAGCGGACCCCAGCCGACGTTCGCCTTGTCGAGAATGTTGATCAGGCCAAGCCACTCGAGGTTGTCACCGTCCTGGTAGTCCGTCGTCGTCGTGAAGTCCTTGAGCAGGAAAAAGAGCGAGATGAAGATCGGGATCTGGAAGAGGATGGGCAGGCAGGACGAGGCAGGGTTGATGCTGTTCTCCTTGTAGAACTTCATCAGCTCCTCGTTCATCTTCTGGCGGTCGCCCTTGTACCTGCGCTGGATCTCCTTCATCTCGGGCGCATGCCGCTGAAGGTTCTGCATCGAGTGGATCTGCTTGACCGTGAGCGGCACGAGAAGCATGCGCACCATCACCGTCAGCGCGACAATGGCCCAGGCCCAGGGGAGACCGATCGCACCGTGCGGCCCCAGGAAGTCGATGATGTCGGCAAGGATGTTGACGATCGGTGTCGTGATACCGGCGACGATCATCGGCTGGCCTCCGGCTGATGATCGTGGGGAGGGGTCTCAGGGGAACTTCGAAGCCGAGGGCAAACATGGCGGTGAAGCTGCCAACGTTGGTGCGAGACGAAGAAGAGGCGTCGAAGGCGCCAACCGGGAGGTTCCCCTAGCCAGGTGAAGAAGGGGGCTCGGGGGGGAAACTTCGAAGCCGAGGGCAAAGGCGGCGGCGGAGCCGCGCGCTTTGGCAGGAGGCGAAGAAGTGGCGCCGCAGGCGCCAACATGGTTTCCACCCCGGGAGCGAGCCGAAGGCGAGCAACGATCATGGGTGGTCCACACCCCCGTGGCTCCACGGGTTGCAGCGCATGAGGCGCCAGGCCGTCTTCGCCGAGCCCTTGATCGGACCGTGCTTGCGAAGCGCCGCGGCGGCGTACTCCGAGCACGTCGGGTGGTACTTGCAGGTCGGTGCGTCCGCCACGCCCGGCGAAGGAGCAAGCGTCCGCAGCACCATGCTCAGGACCCTCATGCGCCCACCTTGCTCAGGAGCTCGTCCACGTGCTCGCCGAGCCAGGCTGCGTCCTGAGCGCCGGCGGCCTCGATGAGGCCGGGTCTCACAACGAGCACGTAGTCGCAACCGGCCGGCACGCGCTCGAGCCGCGTCCGCCAGAGCTCGCGAAGCCTGCGCTTCATGCGGTTCCGCTGGACAGCGGTGCCGGTGCCCTTTGGCACGGCGAGGCCGAGGCGAGGCCCGTCATCCGGCTCCTCGCGAGGAAACCAGTAGAGAACGAGGTAGCGCGTCGACGTCGAACGGCCCTTGCGGTAGACGGCATCGAAGTCCTGCGAGCGGGTGAGCCGGTGCCGACGGTGCATTCGTCGTCAGCCTAGAGGGTCGATCCGCGCTCAGGCGGAGAGTCGCTTGCGGCCCCGCGCGCGGCGGCGCTTGAGGATCGCCCGGCCGGCTCGCGTCGACATTCGTGCTCGGAATCCGTGCCTGCGCTTCCGCCGGCGCACATTGGGCTGGTAGGTGCGTTTCATGATTGAAAGAGGCGATCGAGTCCTGCCGACCGCGGGGCCGCGGAGTATAGACAACGGCTTCAGGACGGTCCCACAAGAAGTTGTCCACAGCCGTCCCACCCGGCGCAGCTCGAGCGAAAGTGCCCGCAACCGGCCGGGTCCACCCGCGTTGTCTCGGCAGACAACCGACACATTCCACACCTGTGGAATATTCCCTGGAGTTCCTCGAAAAGACCTGCAAACCAGCGTGTTCTTGGATGAGCAGGCTGTGGTTTTCCAGCCGTTGTTCGGCCTTCCGACCGGTGGTATGCTCGAACAACTGTCGTCGAGCCGAGGAGCCGGACCCCCAGGCGTGGAGCAACCGAGCGAGCTGACCTCCGGGTCGTTGTGGAATGAGGTCGCGGGTCGGCTCCGGGGCGCTCTGAACGACTCGACGTACCGCACGTGGTTCGGCGACGTGCAGGCGACCGAGGAACGGGACGCCCTCGTGCTCGCCGTTCCGAACAACTTCACCCGCGAGTGGATCGAGGGTCACTTCCTCGACCTCATCCGTGCCGCCGCCCGCGACGCCTCAGGGCGCGACCGAGCGGTCAGGCTCGTCATCGACGACTCGCTGGTGGACACGGACGAGGAACAGCCGCAGCGCGAAGCTACCGCCGGCCTCAATCCGAAGTACACCTTCGACCTGTTCGTCATCGGGTCGTCGAACCGCTTCGCGCACGCCGCAGCTCTCGCCGTGGCCGAGACGCCGGCGAGGGCATACAACCCGCTCTTCATCTACGGCGGCACCGGACTCGGCAAGACGCACCTGCTCCAGGCGATCGCGCACTACGTCACCGAGCACTCGAGCCGGCTGTCGGTGCGCTACGTCACGAGCGAGACGTTTATGAACGACTTCATCAACTCGCTCCGCGACCGGCGCATCGAGGGTTTCAAGCAGCGCTACCGGAACTACGACGTGCTGCTCATCGACGACGTGCAGTTCTTCGAGCACAAGGAGCGGATTCAGGAGGAGTTCTTCCACACGTTCAATAGCCTCTACGAGTCGGGCAGCCAGATCATCATCTCGTCCGACAGGCCACCGCGGGAGATCGCCACCCTGGAGGCCCGTCTGCGGTCGCGGTTCGAGTGGGGGCTGATCACCGACATCCAGCCGCCCGATCTCGAGACCCGCATCGCCATCCTCCGCAAGAAGGTGCACACCGACTCGATCTCGATCTCCGATACGCAGGTGCTGACGTTCATCGCGAGCCGGATCTCGACGAACATCCGCGAGCTCGAGGGTGCGCTCACGCGGGTCGTCGCATTCTCGTCGTTGACGGGCCGCGCCATGACCGTCGAGCTCTCGCAGGACGTCCTGAAGGACGTCTTCCCCCAAGGGGAGGCCGCGCAGGTCTCGATCGAGCGGATCCAGGAGGTCGTCTCGCAGCGCTTCTCGCTCAGCATCACGGAGCTCTGCGGCAAGAAGAAGTCCCAGAACATCGTCTATCCGCGTCAGGTCGCGATGTATCTCTCGCGCGAGCTCACCGACTCCTCGCTACCGAAGATCGGCAACGCCTTCGGAGGCCGCGACCACACGACGGTGATGCACGCGACCTCGAAAATCGCCGGCCTCATCAAGCAGGATCGCTCTGTGTACAACCTCGTGCAAGAACTCACCGCGCGTGTGAAGCAAGTCCAGTGATCCCACAACCCACAAACTTCACCCGCCGGCACGTGTGGGTCCCCGCTCTCATGTCCACACTCGCACCCACAATCGCGATCTCTTCGTATGCAGGGGGTTCACCGCTTCATCCCCGGTCCCACAACCCCTACGACTACTACGAGGTTCTTGTATGACTACAGACATGGTTGTCGACACAAGTCTGAAGCTCACTTGCGCTCGCAGCGAGCTTGCCGAGAAGCTCGCCGTCGTGGGTAGAGGCCTGTCGATGCGTCCGTCCGTTCAGATCTTCGCAGGCGTGCTCATGCAGGCGGCTGCTGGGAAGCTCGAGCTGTCGGCAACCGACATGGAGCTCTCGCTCCGCACGTCGCTCGAGGCGGAAGTGGAGGGAGAGGGTGGGGTCGTCGCGCCGGGACGGTTGCTCGCGGACATCGTTCGGCAGCTGCCGGCTGACGAGGTCGAGATCGAGTACCAGGCCGAGGAGAACACCCTGCTCGTCACGAGTGGCTCGGCGTCGTACCGGTTGCGCACGTACGCCGTGGAGGACTTTCCGCGTCTTCCCGAGGTCGAGGCCATTCCGACGTCGACGCTCGATGCGGAGCCGCTGCTCGAGGCCATTGCGTGCGTCGGCAGGGCGGCGGGCCGCGACGAGTCGCGGCCGGTGCTGACAGGAGTGTTCGTTCGGCTCGAGGCCGGCAAGCTCGCCATGGTCGCCACCGACTCGTACCGGCTGTCGGTGAAGGAGACAGAGCTCTCGCCGGATGCGCCCCAGCTAGAGGCGATCGTCCCCGCTCGCGCGCTCGACGAGCTCCGCCGGATCGCGGGCGGCGGCGGGCAGATCGAGCTCGCGCTGCTCGACAACCACGTCGCGTTCGGCTGCGACGGCATCTGGTTGACGTCTCGAAAGATCGACGGCCAGTTCCCCGACTACACAAAACTCATCCCCGACACCGCCGAGTTCACAGTCGACCTCGCACTGCCTCGCAGCGAGCTACTCGACGTCGTCCGGCGGATGGCGGTCATGGCGCACCGCTCGTCGCCGTTGCGGCTGCGGCTCGCGGAGGGTGAGCTCACCATCTCGGTGCAGACCCCGGACGTCGGCGAGTCGCGCGAGTCGCTGCCCGCCGGCTACTCGGGCGACCCGCTGGAGATCGGCTTCAACGCCGCGTACCTCCAGGACGGCATCGAGTCCGTCGGCGGCGACGAGATTCAGCTGCGCCTGATCAATCCGCTGCGGCCGGGGCTGCTCCACGGCCCGGAGGAAGGGTTCCGGTACCTCATCATGCCCATCCGGCTGCCCGACTGATCGTCTCGCATCTCACACTTCGCGACTTCCGTTCGTACGCAGCTCTCGACCTCGACCTCGCGCCGGGGCTCATCCTCGCCTCTGGCCCGAACGGGGCCGGCAAGACGAACCTCCTCGAGTCGCTGCACGTCGCGACGCAAGGGTTCTCGCCGCGGACGCGACTCGACGCCAACCTCGTCCGCTACGGCCGCGACGGTTTTGACGTTCGCGCGGGCGGTACGGGCGAGTCGGGCGCCGTGACACTCGAGGTCGCCTTTCGCGTGGGAGAAGGGAAGCGCGCGAGGATCAACGGCGCCGCGGTCCCGTCACTCGAGCGTGTGCGCGCAGCCGCCTCCACGCTCGTGTTCACACCCGATCGCCTTGCCGTCGTGAAGGCCGGCCCGGCCGTTCGTCGCGCATACGTCGACCGCGTCACGCAACGTCTCTACCCGGCCCGCGCCACGCTTGCGAGCGAGTACGCCGAGGCGCTCGCGCAGCGAAACGCCGCGCTTCGCCGCGTTTCGGCCGGGGTCGTGGGGCCCGACACGGTCGAGCCGTGGAGCACACGTCTCGTCGAAGCGGCAGGCGCCTTGGGCGAGGCACGTGCCGCGGCCATCGACGCGCTGGCGCCACGGTTCGCCGAATCCGCGGGCGAGCTCGGCCTCGCCAGGGCGGGACTTGCCTACGGCGCTTCTCCCGTGACGGCGGATGTGCTCGAAGAGCGCTTCTCGAGCGATCTCGATCGCGGCCTCACGGGCGTGGGGCCGCACCACGACGAGGTGCGGATCACGGCCGGCGAGCGCGAGCTGCGAACGCACGGCTCGCAGGGCGAACAGCGGGTGGCGGTGCTCGCGCTGCTGCTCGCGGAGGCGGAGCTCCTGTCCGAGCGGCACGGCGTGCCGCCATTGCTGCTCCTCGACGACGTCCTGTCCGAGCTCGACGGCGATCGGCGCAGCGCGCTTGTGGAGCGCATCCGCGGCAGCTCGCAGGTCCTCGTGACTGCCGCTGCGACCGGCGCGCTGCCCGGCCAGCCGGATCAGTTGCTCGAGGTGACGCCCGGGCGAGTGCAGGCCGCGTGATGGAACGGCTGGGCGACAGCCTCGATCAGGAGCTGCGCCGGTTCGGCGCGACGGGTTCGATGCCGGCGATCGTCGCTGCGTGGCCCGCCGCCGTCGGAGAAGAGGTTGCGCGGAACGCCTGGCCTGCGCGCATCTCCCGGGAGGGCGTGCTCCACGTGAACACGAGCTCTTCGGCCTGGGCGTTCGAGCTCACGCAGCTCGCTGCCGTCGTCCTCGAGCAGCTCGCAGCAGGCCTCGACGAAGCTGCGCCGAAGGGGCTTCGCTTCGCTCCCGGGCACTTGCCCGAGCCCGCCGTTGCGCCCGCCGCTGAGCCTGCGTCGCGTCCTGCGCAACCGTCCCCCGAGCAGCTCGCTGAGGCCCGGGAGCTGGCGTCACTGATAACCGACGAAGAGCTCCGCGAACGGGTCGCGAAAGCGGCCGCCCTGAGCCTCGCAACCGCCCGCGACGACCGCCGTTTCTGATAGAGTGAAGTCGGCCCGAAAGTGCGCGATTTGCAGGGCTTTTTTTGATGGCAGAGGCAGCCTATACCGCAAAAGACATCACGGTCCTCGAAGGCCTCGAGCCGGTGCGCCTGCGACCCGGTATGTACATCGGCTCGACGGGCTCCAGGGGCCTCCACCATCTCGTCTACGAAGTGGTCGACAATGCCGTCGACGAGGCCCTCGCCGGCCGGTCCGACCGCATCGAGGTCATCCTCCATCCCGACAATTCGGTCACCGTCACGGACAACGGAGCGGGAATCCCGGTCGACGTCCTCAAGGATCAGGGCCTGCCGGCGGTTACGGTCGTGCTGACGAAGCTCCACGCCGGCGGCAAGTTCGGCGGCGAGGGCTACAAGGTGTCCGGCGGGCTGCACGGCGTCGGCGTGTCGGTCGTGAACGCGCTCTCCGAACGCCTCGTGGCTGAAGTAAGGCGCGACGGGAAGTTCTGGCGCCAGGAGTTCGAGCGCGGCGAGCCGAAGGGCCCCCTGAGCGCAGTCGGCCCGGCCAAGGAGACGGGCACGACGATCAGCTTCCTCCCTGATGCCGAGGTCTTCGAGGAGGTCGAGTTCTCATACGAGACACTGCAGCAGCGGATGCGTGAGACCGCGTTCTTGACCAAGGGGCTGCGCATCGTGCTCGTGGACGAGCGGGAAGGGGAGAAGCGCGAGGAGTTCCACTACGCAGGTGGCATCAAGGACTTCGTCGCGCACGTGAACCGCGCGAAGGATCCCGTGCACAGGCACGTCGTCTACTTCGAGCGCGAGAGCGAGGAGGGCTCGGTCGAGGTGGCTATGCAGTGGAACGGCTCGTACGTCGAGTCGGTGTTCTCGTTTGCGAACAACATCAACACCCACGAGGGAGGCGCACACCTGTCCGGTTTCCGCGCGGCAATGACGACCACCGTGAACAAGGTCGCGCGCCAGATGAACCTCCTCAAGGAGAAGGAGGACAACCTCGAAGGGGAGGACGTGCGCGAGGGCCTCGCCGCGGTCATCTCCGTGAAACTTCGTGAGCCGCAGTTCGAGGGGCAGACGAAGACGAAGCTCGGCAATCCCTGGGTGGAGGGCTTCGTCCGCGAGAGTGTCAACCAGAAGCTCGCCGAGTTCCTCGAGGAGCACCCAACCGACGCGCGGCGAATCATCCAGAAGACGATCGAGGCAGCCCGCGCGCGCCAGGCGGCGAGGAAGGCGCGCGAGCTCACGCGCCGGAAGTCGGCGCTGGACGGCGGCTCGCTGCCCGGAAAGCTCGCCGACTGCGAGATCAGCGACCCGGAGGCGGCCGAGCTGTTCCTCGTCGAGGGGAACTCCGCCGGGGGTTCGGCAGTCGACGCGCGCAACCGCTTGTTCCAGGCCATCCTGCCCCTTCGCGGGAAGGTGATCAACGCCGAGAAGAACCGCATCAACAAGGTGCTCTCAAACGTCGAGATTCAGGCGGTCATCACCGCCGTCGGCACCGGCATCGGCGACGAGTTCGACATCGCCAAGCTGCGCTACCACCGCGTGATCGTGATGACCGACGCCGACGTCGACGGCGCGCACATCCGCACGCTCATCCTCACCTTCCTCTACCGACAGATGCCCGAGCTCGTGGAGCGCGGTCACGTGTTCATCGCCGTGCCGCCGCTCTACCGCGTGAAGGTCGGCAACCAGGAACTGTACGTCGAGAAGGAATCGCAGCTCGAAGAGCTGCTCGTGCGGGAGCGCGTGAAGGACATCGACGCGACGCCGAGAGGCGGTAAGCCCCAGAAGCTGACGGAGGCCCGGTACGGTCGCTTCGCGCGTGCGCTGAACGAGTTCGAGGGCTGGTCGGCTCGCCTCCGCGCCGACTTCGGCGCGGCCGGCGAGTTCGTCGTCACGCACCGGCTGGTCGAGACAGACGTCGCCGCAGCCAAGCAGATGGCGGGCGCGCTCGAGAACCTCGACCCCAACGGCTACGAGCTCTCCGTCGTGGGCCCTGTGAACGGGAGCGCACGCGTCAAGGTGGTCGAGCGGGAGACGGGCGCAGCCCGTCACGTCGAGGTGCCCGACGAGCTGCTGGCCTCGCCGATCTACGAGCACCTGCGCAGCAGCTACGCGAAGCTCGTCGGGATCGTCGGTGCGCCGCCTTTTGCGCTCAGCTTCGGCAAGAAGCAGGCGAAGGCCGAGACGTTCGAAGAGCTTCGCTCGCGCGCGCTCGACCTCGCGAAGGACGGCATCCAGCTGAGCCGCTTCAAGGGTCTCGGCGAGATGGACGCGGAGGAGCTCGCAGCGACGACGATGGACCCGGCGCGGCGAATGCTGATCAGGGTCGAGGTCGAGGACGCCGCGGCCGCGGACACGCTCTTCTCGATGTTGATGGGGGATCAGGTGGAGCCGCGCCGCGAGTTCATCGAGCAGAACGCCAAGGATGTGAAGTTCCTCGATGTCTAATGTCGAGCCGCTGAACCCGGGCCGCATCGAGTCGCGCGAGCTCGAGCAGGAGATGCGCTCGAGCTTCCTCGACTACGCGATGAGCACGATCGTGGCGAGGGCGCTGCCCGACGTACGGGATGGCCTGAAGCCCGTGCATCGCCGGATTCTGTTCGCGATGAGCGAGCTAGGTCTGCAGCCGGGCCGCCCGCGCGTGAAGTGTGCGCGCGTCGTGGGTGAGGTCATGGGCAACTTCCACCCGCACGGCGGGGAGGCGATCTACGACACGCTCGTGCGCCTCGCCCAGCCCTTCTCGCTGCGTTATCCGCTCGTCGACGGCCAGGGGAACTTCGGAAACATCGACGGCTACCCGGCCGCCGCCCAGCGCTACACGGAGTGTCGCCTCGCGAGGATGGCGACCGAGCTGCTCCGGGACATCGACGCGGACACCGTCGACTACGTGCCGAACTACGACGAGTCGCGCAAGGAGCCGTCGGTGCTCCCGTCGCGGTTCCCCAACCTCCTCGTCAACGGCTCCGCAGGAATCGCGGTCGGTATGGCGACGAACATCCCGCCTCACAACCTCGGCGAGGTGATCGACGGCCTCGTTGCGATGATCGACGAGCCCGACGTCGACGTCGAGCGCTTAGCGAAGCGCATCAAGGGCCCCGACTTCCCGACCGGCGCCATCGTCCTCGGCCGCGACGGGATTCGGGAGGCGTATCGCTCCGGACGCGGGCGCATCATCGTTCGCGCACGCGCGCACGCGGAGGAGCTTCGCGGCGGCAAGTCGGCGATCGTCGTCAGCGAGTTGCCGTACACGGTGAAGAAGGGTGGCGACGAAGGCGTGATCGCAAAGATCGCGGAGCTCGTAAAGGCCGGCACGCTCTCCGAGGTCACGCGCATCCGCGACCTCTCGGACAGAAGCGGCATGCGAATCCAGATCGAGCTCAAGCGCGACGCGATCCCGCAGGTCGTCCTCAACAAGCTCTACAAGCACACGCAGCTCCAGACGACGTTCGGCTACAACGCGGTTGCGCTCGTGGACGGCGTGCCGCGGACGCTGTCGCTGCTCGAGCTCTGCCGGTACTACCTCGACTTCCAGCGCGACGTCGTCGTGCGCCGCTCGAAGTACGAGCTCCGCAAGGCGGAGGCTCGCGCGCATGTGCTCGAGGGCTATCTCATCGCGCTCACAAACCTCGACGCGGTGATTGCCCTGATCCGTGCCGCCGAAGACACGGAGCAAGCGCGCGAGGGCCTGATTCGCGAGTTCGAGCTCACCGAGATTCAGGCGCAGGCAATTCTCGAGCTCCGGCTGCGCGCGCTAACGGCGCTGGAGCAGCGCCGCGTCGAGGAGGAGCACAAGGACCTGACCGAGCGCATCGCCGAGCTGCGGGCGATCCTCGGCGACGAGGCGCGGGTGATGGGCATCGTCCGCGAGGAGCTGCTCGAGCTGAAGCAGATGTACGGCAAGGCCGACGACCGGCGCACCGAGATCGTCGCCGCCGAGGGGGAGTTCGAGCTCGAGGACCTCATCGCCGAGGAGGACATGGTTATCGCCATTACCCGCTCGGGTTACATCAAGCGGCT
>JBOGZW010000004.1:0-33676 GCA_050697575.1 Gaiellaceae bacterium
GATGATGTTGTCCTTCAGCTCGAACCCGTCCATCTCGACGAGGAGCTGGTTCAGCGTCTGCTCGCGCTCGTCGTGGCCGCCGCCGAGGCCGGCGCCGCGGTGACGGCCGACGGCGTCGATCTCGTCCATGAAGACGATGCACGGCGAGGCCTGCTTCGCCTGCTCGAAGAGGTCGCGCACACGGCTCGCGCCGACGCCGACGAACATCTCGACGAAGTCGGAGCCGGAGATGGAGAAGAACGGCACGCCCGCCTCGCCGGCCACCGCGCGTGCGAGCAGCGTCTTGCCGGTGCCGGGCGGGCCGTAGAGCAGCACACCTTTGGGGATGCGTGCGCCGAGCGCCTGGAACTTCTTCGGGTTCTCGAGGAACTCCTTGATCTCCTGCAGCTCCTCGACCGCCTCGTCACACCCGGCGACGTCCTTGAAGGTCACCTTCGGTGAGTCGGGCGACATCCGCTTCGCGCGGCTCTTCCCGAAGCTCATCACCTTCGAGCCGCCGCCCTGGACCTGGTTCATGATGAACAGCCAGAAGAGGATCAGCAGCGCAAGCGGCAGGAACGTCCCGAGGAGACCCCACCACGCAGAGGAGCCGACACCCTTGGAGTCGAAGGCGACGTCCTTTCGCTCCAGAAGGTTTTGGAACTCGATCTGCGACTGCGGCGTCGGATAGTTGACCTTGACCTTCGGATCGTCCTCGTTCGACGGCGTGGCGGTGATCTGCTGCTTCTTCGGGTTGAAGACGATGAGCTCGATCGAGTCCGGGTCCTTCTGGACGCGCTGGATGAGATCGGAGTACGTGACCTTCTTCGCGGCCTTCTGATCGGGAATGAGCGTCTGGCTCGCCAGATAGACGAGCAGCACGATGACGATCAGGGGGAAGAGAGCGCTGCGAAAGAAGCGGTTCATAAGGAGATTCCTGGACGAATCAGGGTAGCACTACCCCTTTGTTCGGCCAGGCGCGAACAGCGGTTGAGTTAAGCCCCCTCGGGAATGAGGTCTTCGCTCAATACGCCGACGTACGGCAGGTTCCTGTAGCGCTCTGCGAAGTCCAGCCCGTAACCGATCACGAACTTGTTCGGGATCTCGAAGCCGACCCAGCGCACCGGCACGTCGATCTCGCGCCGCGAAGGCTTCGTCATGAGCGCGCACACCTCGAGCGACGCCGGTTCGCGCGACTCGAGGTTCCGGATGAGGTACGAGAGCGTGAGCCCTGAGTCGACGATGTCCTCGACGACGAGCACGTGCCGGCCCTCGATGTTGATGTCGAGGTCCTTGAGGATCCGGACGACACCCGAGGAGTCCGTCGAGGCGCCGTAGCTCGTGATCGCCATGAAGTCGACCTCGCAGGGCACGCTGAGATGGCGCATGAGATCGGCCATGAAGAACACCGCGCCCTTGAGCACGCCGACGAGCAGCAGGTCGCGCCCGCGGTAGTGGTCGGAGATCTCGTCCCCCAGTTCGGCGATGCGCCCGCGCAGCGCGTCGGCATCGATGAGCACGTGGCCGACGCCGCGCTCGAGATCCGACGTGATCTCTATGACCGCCTCGCGTGCACGTCTGGATTGTCCACGATCCCGGGGATCGCGACAACCTCCTCACCGCGAACTACGAGCGGCCACGTTTTCCGCTCGCGACGCGGCACCTTCGCGTCCGTGAAGACGTCCTGCACCTTGCGTGTGCGACCGGCGAGACGGTCGCCCGGTAGCCACGTCCGCACCTCGAGCCCTGGAGCGTCCGATTCGATCGTCCACGGGCCGAAGCGCACGGGCCCGCGTTCCAGCGTCAGGCGGTCGTACTCGCGGACGGCGTGAATGCCCCGGCCGAGATCGGCCTCCTTCGTCCCTTCTGTGGACGCGAGGAGGTCGAGCAGCGTGCGCTCGATGGTCCGGGGAAGGCGGCGCTCAGCCGGCGTCTCCGCAAGGGCGAGAAGACTTGCCCGCGCCCGCGGGTCGAGCCGCTCGAGCAGCGGCAGGAGCTCCATGCGGATGAGCCCTCGCTTCGTGTCCTCGTTCGTGGAGTCGGTGCGGTATGGCAGCCCCACGTTACTGCAATACGCCTCGGTCTCCTCGCGCCAGACGGTGAGCAGCGGCCGCACGATCCCGTCCTCGCGCTTCGGCTTGATCCCGGCTGGGCGTCCACTCGAGACGAGGCGGTAGAGGACCGTCTCGACGTTGTCGGAGGCGGTGTGTCCGGTCGCGCGCAACCGGTCGGTTGCGTACGAGTAGCGGATGTCGCGCAACTCGGCTTCGGTGGCCGCCGCCGGTGCATCGACGACGTCGGCACCGAGCACGTCACGGCAGAACCGGGCGTCGACGTCCGACTCCTCGCCGCGAAGGCCGTGGTTCACGTGGAGCGCCGAGACACGGTGGCCCAGCTCTCGCAGGATGTGCCAGAGGCACGTCGAGTCCGGCCCGCCGGAGACGAGGCACGTGACCTCGCCTCCGGGCGGGACCAGATCATGTCGGCGGATGTGCGCTTCTACGCGTGCGCGAAGGTCCACACGGCCATTGTGACAGTGGCTGCTCGTCCAGCCTCAGGCCTTCTCGACCTGCACGACCGTGTACAGCGTCTCCGGGGTGGGCATCGTCGTGAATCGGGCATTCACGGCGTACAGCCACTTGCCGAACTCGTCGATCGTCGTCGGGACGTCGAAGTTTGGACTCGTGATGAGACCCTCGATGATGCCGGCGGAGAGGTCGGTCTCGAGCTCGATGACCGCGATCTGGTTCAAGCGGTTCTGGACGACGTAGAGCGTCTTCCCGTCCAGCAGGATACCGTCACCGTTCAACACGTTCCCGCTCCCGCCGGTCAGCTCGATCTCGTCGGCGACCCCGGTCTGCGGGTCGACTGTGAACAGCTTGCCGGGATCGCTCTGGACGATGATGAGCGTCTTACCGTTCGGCGTGGCGTCGATGCCGTTGGAGTTGGCGGGCGGCATCGCGCCGGGTGAGGTGAGCGGCACGGTTTCGAAGGTAGGCCCCGGTGTGCCGTCTGGCCCCAAGGGAACCTTGTAGAGGACCGCGCTTCTCGACTCCGTGAACCAGGCAGCCGTACGCGTGACGATGACGTCGTTGACGAACGTGTTCGTCGGCGCACTCGCGAAGTCGTACATCGCAGTCGTCGCGCCGGTCTCCGCGTCGTAGACGTACCCGTCTCCCGTCCCGCCGCCGGCGACGAACAGGCGCCCGCGGTCGTAGTCGACACCGACAGCGACTCGTCCCGCCACGCCGTCCACGACTATGTCACCTTCGCCGGTGCGGAGGCTCCCCGCCCACACGGCGCCGTTGGCGCGCGAGCCAGAATAGATCGTCCCGCCCGGCGCGATCGCGATCCCCTCCGGCATCCAGGCGTTCGCTTCCTGTATCGGTAGCTCGATCGTTTCCGGGAACACTGTCGCGCTCGATCCTGCTGCGGCGGTGGCGAGTAAGCCAGTGAGCGCTGCGAACAGGGCGATGCGTCGCATCGTGCTCTCCTTCCCGTCGTTGGGACTGGTTTTTCGACGCGATACCCGCGTCCGCCCTTTTCATACCCGCCTCGCGGCGATTCGGATTGGAGCCGACGCTGGGCTAGGCTGCGGCGAGATGCTCGACCAGGGCAGCGAGTTCGGGCGAAGGGCGGCGCGGCGGCTGCGCGAGGACGTGCTCGCCTGGCTGACGACGGTCGACCGGCGCGGCACGCCGCAGCCCATCCCGGTCTGGTTTCTCTGGGACGGCGGCACGAGCATCCTCGTCTACAGCAGGCCCGGCACCTCCAAGCTCAGGAGCATCGATGGCAACCCGCGCGTCAGCCTCCACCTCGACGGCAACGGACGGGGTGGTGACATCGTCGTCTGCCTTGGCGAGGCTCGCGTCTCGGACGATCCGCCCGCCGACGAGATCCCGGACTACGTCGCGAAGTACGCGCCGCTCATCGAGCGCAACCGGTGGTCAGCCTCCTCCTTCGCGGCCGACTACTCGGTGCCGCTGCGGATCACGATCTCTCGCATCCGCGGTCACTGAGCGCGCAGATTCAGAAGATGAGGCTGCGGTACGAGATCGTCCGGCGCATGCCGATGGCCTCGTAGACGCGAATCGCCGGGGCGTTCTCCGCACGCACGAAGAGACAGACCCGGGGCACCTGCGCGAGCAACCGCCGGCAGAGGTCGCGGAGGCCGCGCTGCGCGAAGCCCTGTCCGCGCGCCGCCGGATCGACCCATACCTGCTGGAGCTGGACGGCATGCGGCGTCCAGGCCGACGCCTCGGCCTTGAAAAGGATCGTTCCGTTCTCGGCCCAGAGCCAGGAGCGCCCTTCGCCGATCTGGGCGCGCGTGCGCCAGCGAAAGCCGTCGGGGTCGTCGACGAGCGGGTCGATCCCGATCTCGTCCTCGTGCGCCGCCGCGCACGCGGGAACGAGCAGGTCGAGATCGGCGGGCGCGGCTTCGCGCAGACCCGTGTCGCCTGCCTCCGGTGGCTCGTCGAGCACGAACACGGGCTGCCCGGGACGGTCGACGCGCGGCGCGCGTAGCCTCCTCCCGGCACGCTCCCACAGCTCGCCGACAGCCCGCTCCTCGCCGATGATCATGCGAGCACGGCCGGATCGCGCCGCACGGGCGAACGCCGCACAGCCGGCACCGGAGGGCACGACGTTCGCGCCCACGTGGCACAGCGCCTCGAGCCTCCCTTCGGCTGCGGTGGCGACGAACCGACCCAGGCCCCGCCGCGCGACGTCCTCGAGGTACACGCGCTCGACCGGCTCTTCGGCGCAGAAGGCGAGGACGTCGTCGATGCGAGGCTCGAAGACCCGAGATCGCTTCGGCATCGGTATGAGAGTATGGCGCGCGTGCCGATCCATCTTCGAGCGGAGCCGGGCGACTACGCGGAAGCCTGCCTCCTCCCGGGCGACCCGCTGCGCGCGAAGTACATCGCCGAGACGTTCTTCTCGGAGCCGCGCGAGGTCAACGGCGAGCGCGGCATGCTCGGCTTCACTGGCACGGTCAACGGCCGGCCGGTATCCGTGCAGGCGAGCGGGATGGGCTGCCCTTCTGCCGCGATCGTCATCGAGGAGCTGGCGATGCTCGGCGTGAAGAGGATCGTTCGCGTCGGGACGTGTGGCGGCCTCCAGCCCGACATGAAGCTCGGCGAGCTCATCGTCGCCATCAGCGCGGTCGCCTCGGACTCGACAGCGACCCATCTCGTCCCCGAGCCGCACACGCCGACCGCCGACTGGGAGCTCGTGCACAGCGCCGTCCATGCCGCCAAGGAGCTCGGCAAGCCTGTCCGTGTGGGCCCGATCGTCTCCACCGACCTCTTCTACAACCCTGATGACGGCCAGTACAAGCGGTGGTCGGCACGCGGCATCCTCGCGGTGGAGATGGAGGCGGCCGTGCTGTTCACGCTCGGCGCGCTCAAGGGCGTCAAGGCCGGCTGCCTGCTCACGGTCTCCGACGTCGTCGTCGAGGGTGAGTTCATTCGCATCTCCGATGACGAGATGCGCGCGGCCGTCGACCAGATGACCGAGCTCGCGCTCACCACGGTTACGAGCAATCACTAGTACGACCACCATCTTCCTCGTCAACCCGGCGTCGGCCGGCGGATCGACCGGCTCGCGCTGGCCCGAGATCGCCCGGCGCGCGGCCGAGGCGGGGCTCGAGGGTGACGCGCTCTTCTCGGAGGAGCCGGGGCACCTCCGCGATCTCGCGTGCCAGGTCGCCGCCGCAGGCGCCGAGCTGCTTGTAGCAGTGGGCGGCGACGGAACGGTGAACGAGGTGGTCAACGGCCTCGTCGCGGCGGAAGGGCAGGCGGAGCTCGCGGTCATTCCGCGCGGCACCGGCGTCGACTTCGTGAGGTCGTTCGAGATCCCGACGAAGCTCGACGACGCCTTCAGTGTCGTTCTCGCCGGCCGGTCGCGACCGATCGACCTCGGCCGGGCGACGTATCGCTCATGGAGCGGCGAGACGGAAACGCTCTACTTCGCGAACGTCGCGAGCGCCGGGATGAGCGGCGCGATCGCGAAGCGCGTGAACGAGTCGAAGAGCCGGCTCGCGAAGGCCTCGTACTTCTTCGCCACGTTCTCGGTGTTCGCGCGCTGGCAGACGGGAGAGGTGCGCGTGTCGGTCGACGACGAGATCCGCGGCGGACGAATGCGCGACGTCATCATTGCCAACTGCCGTTACTTCGGGGGGGGCATGAAGATCTGCCCGGAGGCCGAGCCCGACGACGGCGTGCTCGATGCGCTCCTCATCGGTGACATCACCAAGACCGACCTCGCTCTCACGCTGCCGAAGATTTACCGGGGCACGCACCTGCCGCACCCGAAGGCGGAGCTCTTGAGAGGACAGGTCGTCAGCGTGGATGCACGCCTGCCGCTGCCGATCCAGCTCGACGGAGAGCAGCCCGGAACGACTCCAGTCCGGTTCGAAGTTGTGCCTCGGGCAATTCGAGTGCGCGTTCCAGCCTGAGCGAGAAGAAGGGGGTCCACGGGGGAAACATGGTTTCCCCCGTCATGAGCCCGGGACAACTCCTGTCAGATTCGAGGTTGCGCCTCGGGCGCTGCGCCTGGGCGTGCCCTAGGCCGCCGGCTTCTTCGCGGCCGGCTTCTTCGCCGCGGGCTTGCGCCTGGCAGCGGGCTTCGACTTCTTCTCGAGCGCCTCCAGCCGCTGTTCGAGCGCCGTGATGCGCTTCTCGAGCGGGTCGATCGCGCGGATTCGCGTCGCGAGCTCGTCGAGCCGCTCGCGGAGCTGCTGTGCGCCGTCGACGAGCGCCTTGCCCATCGGCAGGTCGCTGAGCTTCTGCATCGCCTCGCCGCCGGCATCGGCCAGCCGCGCGGCGAAGTCCTTCTCCTTCTGAGTCTCCGTCGTCTCGGTCATGCGCTACCTCCTTGTCAGGCTTGGATGATGACAGGCGTTCCCGCATCGGCCGTGTTGAACACCTTCATCAGCACGTCATTGGGCAGGCGGACGCAGCCGTGCGAGGCCGCGCGGCCGATCGAAGACGGGTCGTTCGTGCCATGGATGCCGATCGGCCCGCCTTGGATCCACTCCTGGAGCACGTCCGAGAATGCCGAGATGCCGAGCGCGCCAGGGCCCCACGGCCCGCCGGGAGGAGCTCCCGTTTGGAGAGTTCGACAATGATCCTCGTGTGCAGTTTGTAGATCCGCACGTCGCGCGCCGGCACGAACCCGGTACCCCATTCGGACGCATGGGTAGCGAGGCGTAGTACCACAGCATTCCGCAGCCGTCTCGCACGACTCCGCGGACCCGAAAGACCATTGCGTGGCCGTAGGCGTTGACGGTGTCGAAATGGGCGAGCGCCTCGCCGTTGGGTGTTCTACGCGCGGCCAGCCGCTGCCGCGAGACGGCGGCGAATGCCACCGTGTCATCGCTCACGGCGTGAACGACGCCGCCAGCGGGGCACGGATCGTCGCCGACGCAGGGGCGGTCGGCGGGGCCGGCGCGTCCGGCGCGGGCGCGCCCGGTGCGGGCCGGGTCTCGGCTGGTGATGCGGAACGGGGCTCCGGGGTGAGACGTTTAGGAGACATCGCGGGCGGCGGCTCGGGCGTCCCCTGTGCTTCGCGATCCCCCTCGCCGCCCCCACAGCCCACGACGAAGGTCGCGCCGACGGCGGCGCACAACATGGCGATGGACGTCCTGTGCACGAGCGTATAGTGGTCGTTGGAGACCATCGGCGGAAGTCAGCCGTTCTCAGGCGGCCGCCTGTCCGGCTCTCCTCGTGACGGCCAATGCGCCATTGCCCGCGTTGCCGCTCCAGGTGAGCCGCAGGCTGTCCTCCCCGTTCCCACGGAGAACCGCATACGCATCAGGACGCATGAGCTCTTACTATGGTCGAGTCGCCAGTGAGCGAGCCGCGGCTCGTGCGGCTGTTCGATAGAGGAGTGCGCGATGCGAGTGCTCCGCGTAGTGGGAACAACGGTCGTCGCCTCGGCTGTCGTTGCGTCTCTCGCATTCGCCGGGCCGGCGGCGCAGACAGCGAGTCCACCACCCGCCGCCCAGAAGCAGGTCGCAGCGCTGAAGAAGCAGGTTGCGGCCTTGAAGAGGCAAGTGAAGGACATGTAAGGGCAGGTCGAGTTTCTGAACGGGGTCGTGGCGACTTTGCAGCCTCAGGTGGCTCTGATTCCACAGCTGGCGGAGATCGCGGACGCGACCGGCGAGTATCGCCAGCTGACGAATGCGCTGGCTGACGGCTATGTCCACTCCGGTGTCGCGTGCATTCCGCAGGCCGGGATCCACTACGGGAGGCAAGGCTGGCCAACCGACGATCTGCTCGATCCGCTCCGACCGGAGTTCCTGATGTACGTGCCGAGCGGTGGAGGCCTCAAGCTGGTCGCGGTCGAGTACGCCGTCCCCATGCGCTTCTCACGCCCGACACTGTTCGGGCAGGTCTTCCAGAGGTATGCCGGCGGGCCGGGAGAGCCGATCTGGTACCTCCACGTCTGGCTCTGGCAGCTGAATCCTGGCGGTGTCTTCTCGGACATGAATAGCAGCGTGGAGTGCTAGCCGAGTAGCTCCGCGACGGCAGCCAGCGTCTCGCCGGCCTGAGCGTCGATCTTGAGCACGGCCTGGCCGTCGAGCGCGGTCGGCCCGCGGTTGACGACGGCAAACGAGGCAGCCTCGAGCGGCAGCCCGGCGACGGGCCAGACCTCGAGCGACGAGCCCACGACGAGCATGAGCGCGGCACCGCGCGCCAGCTCGTACGCCCGGTCGATCGCCGCGCGCGGCAGGACTTCGCCGAACATCACGACGTCGGGCTTGAGGACGTTCCCGCACGTCGGGCAGGCCGGCGCGACCGCGCCCTCGAGCAGCCGGATGACGTCGTCGAGCGGCACGCGCGTGTAGCACGAGAGGCAGCTGGACGTACGGATCGAGCCGTGCACCTCGATGATGGATGACGGCCTCGGGGACAGGATTAATCCTGTCCCCGAGGCGATTTCCCTGGCGCGTTCGTGGAGCATGTCGATGTTCTGGGTGACGACGGCGCGCACCCAGCCGTCGCGCTCGAGCCGTGCGAGCGCGAGGTGCGCGGCATTCGGTTCGGCGTCCGTGAGCATGTGCAGGCGGCGGCCGTAGAAGTCCCACACCTTCACCGGGTCGCGGTGGAAGGCGTCGATCGACGCGTACTCCATGGGGTCGTACCTCGCCCAGATGCCCGTCGGCGAGCGAAAGTCGGGGATGCCGCTCTCCGTGCTGACGCCCGCGCCGGTAAGGACGACGCACGGCTGACGTTCGCGGATGAGCTCGGCGAGGCGCGCCACCGCCATGGCCGCGATAGTACGCAGCGATGGAGGGCTTCAACTTCCAGACGCAGGTCACGGTGCGCTTCGCGGAGACCGACGCGCAAGGCGTCGCGCACAACGCCGTCTACCTCGTGTGGTTCGAGGTGGCGCGCATCGCGTATCTAGCCCGCTACGCCAACGGCTACCGGAGCATCCAGGAGCAGGGCTACGAGGCGCTCACGATCGAGTCGCACGTCCGCTACCTCAAGCCGGTTCGGTTCGACGACGCGCTCGCTATCCACGCACGCTGCGGCGACATCCGCGGCGCGCGCTTTCGCTACGAGTACGCCGTTACGCGCGACGGCGAGCTCGTCGCCGACGGCTGGACGAGGCATGCCGTCGTCGATGCGACGACGCTCCGTCCCGCTCGCTTTCCCGCCTGGCTGGCCGACGCGGTCGCCGAAGCGGAAGCAAGAGGCTAGGTACCAGGCCCGGGCTCGACCGGCGGCGCCGGCTCGCCGACGGGCGGAACCTCTTCGCCGGCCGGAGGCTTCTCCTCGGCCTTCGGCTTCGGCTCTGGCTTCGGCTTCGGCTTCGTGCCGACGAGGACAATCTTTTTCTCTCCGCGGTACGACGAGTACCACACGTCCTCGTAGAGCAGCGCGCCGCTCGGGTCGAACACCTTCCGGCGGACGCTCGTCGAGCGCGGCGGCGACCCCGCGACGGCGACGACGCGCCGGCCCTTCGTGATCGTCGGGTCCTTCCGCCACGTAGTCGGCGGCTTGCCCACGACCTCCAGCGGCGCGACCTCGGACTCGACGCGCCGGTTCTGGGGCGCGCCGTAGAGGTTCACGGTCAGCGACGACGACCCGACGAACGTCCGCAGGAGTAGCCAGCGCTTCGTGTCGTTCACGAACTTCAGGTCGAGATCCGGGTAGTTGACGGTCGCGTCGCGGCCCTGCGGGTAGTGGCTGATGTAGAGCGCGTGGTTCGTGCGCTCCGTGATGTCGAGGCCGGCCTCATAGGCGGCGTTGAAGACGGTCGTCGAGACCTGGCAGACGCCTCCGCCGAGCCCGGTCTGGAGCTCGCCGTTGATGATCACCGGCGCCTCGAGGAACCCCTTGTCGGCGTTCCGCTCGCCCGTCGTCCCGTTGAACGAGAACACCTGGCCGGGCCGGATGAGCGTGTGGTCGATGAGGTTGGACACGAGCTGGACGTTGTGGACTCGGTTCGCGTCGCCGCTGTAGATCGTCGTGTAGCCGCCGACGAGTCCGGTGATGCCCATCTTCTTCGCCTCGGAGGTCGTGCGGGCAGGCTCCTTCGTGCCGACGACGATCGTCGCCGAGCGGCGCTCGGTGCGCAGCGCCGCCGCGAACAGACCCTTCGCCGTGCGCGGCACGTCGACGGCGCGCGCGTTCACCGACGGCTTGATGACGACACGGCCGCTGTCCGTGATCACGAAGTCCGCGTTCTGCGGCCGCGTATTGATCTTCTTGGAGAGCTGGGCGAAGTACGCGTCAGCCGCAGGCCCGCCGATCCGCAGCGTTCGCTCGCCGCCCGACGGAAGGTCGAGCAGCTTCGCGATACGCCGACGCGGGACGAGCGTGAAGCCATTGCCGGAGACGAGCTTGACCGGGCGGGACACGGCCGTGCGCACCTTGTCGGCGACCGGCGTCAGCATCTCCGCGGTCACCTCCGGCTCGGCCGTGCCCGTCGACAGCTTCACCGGCGTCCGGTCGAGGCTCGCGAGCGTGCTCACGATGGCTGTCCCGGCCGCTTCCTTGTTCAGTGCGAGCCCGGAACGTTCGGGCACGACGACGGGACGGAGGCCGGCGAGCCGAATTGCGGCATCGCGGTAGGCGACGTCGTTCCTCGTCATGGGCGCGAGCATGCGCGCAAGTGCCCGTGGGTCGACCGCGCCGGCCGGCGTGACGTCGGTCCCGAAGACCCACGTCGCCAGCCGACGGAGACCGCGAAGTGGCCTGACGCCGTCGGTCTTCCCCTGTGCTTCGGCGACTGCGGAGCGCCAGTCGATGTCCAAGCCGAGATCCGCCGGGCGCACCTCGTACGTGCGGTCGTCGACCTCGACCGTCAGCGGCACGTTGCGGAGGCTCGCCTCACGCCGCTCGAGACGCCGAACGGCCTCGGTGGACGAGAGCCCTGCGACGTCGACGCCCGCGATCTCGACCCCGCTCGGCAGCGTGTTCGGCGACCCGGCGTAGACGAACGCGACGGCGATGAGAATCACCGTCGCGAACCCGACGGCAGCGACGCCCAGACGCCGGACCATGCGCCGCCGCGCCTGCCGCTGCCGGCGTACGCGAAGCTGCGCGCGACGCGCCTCGGAAGTCCAGGACTCCGCCTGCACGAGGCTGCTGATGTTAGCGACGGTTTGTACTTGTTAGCTATTCAAAACGTGAATAGCTCGATGCCACCGGAGACGTTGAGCTCGACGCCGGTGATGTACGCGGCGAGGTCGGAGCAGAGGAATGCGATGGCGTGTGCAACGTCGGAGGGCTCGCCTGGCCGCCGCAGCGCCGTGCGCTTGACCATCCGCTCGTTCATCTCCGGGTTGCCGAAGTTGAACGCCTCGGTGCGGATGATCCCCGGGACGATCGCGTTCGCCGTGATGCCGTGCCGCGCGCCCTCGAGCGCGAGTGTCTTCGTGAGCCCGATCAGCCCGGCCTTCGTCGTCGAGTAGCTCGCCTGGCCGAAGCCGCCGAGCGTGCCGGCCACCGAAGCCATGTTCACTATGCGTCCCCACTTCCGTTCCACCATGTGCGGCCACACGGCCCGCGAGCAGTTGAAGGCGCCGGTGAGGTTCACCTGGAGATCGCGCTCCCACAGGTCGGGCACCTGGTCTCCGAGCTGCCCGACGTGATCGAGCGTCGCGGCGTTGTTGACGAGGATGTCGACCGAGCCCATCTCCTCGACCACATGTGCCACGGTCGCTTCGACCTGCTCGCGATCCGTGACGTCGCACTTGACGGCCGCCGACCGGCGGCCGAGCTCCTGGATCTCCTTTGCGGTCTGCTCCGAGTAGACGAGGCCCTGCGCCTTCGCCACCTGGGCCAGTGCACCGTACTCCGCGGCGTCTTCCGACTCGTCCGACTCGATCTGGATGTCGGCGATGACGACGTCGGCGCCGGCCTCCGCGAGCACGAGCGCGTCCTGCCGCCCGAGCCCTCGTGAGCCACCGGTGACGAGCGCGACGCGCCCGGAGAGATCGATCTCGAGCGGCACTCCAGACTAATCCTGAGGCAGCAGGACGTCGCGGGCGATGACGAGCCGCTGGATCTGCGACGTGCCCTCGTAGATCTGGTAGAGCTTCGCGTCGCGCATGAGCTTCTCGACCGGGTACTCCTTGATGTACCCGTAGCCGCCGAAGATCTGCACCGCGTCGGTCGTCACCTCCATCGCGATGTCCGCCGCGAACCGCTTCGCCATCGAGGAGTAGAGCGTCGCCTTGCGCCCGTAGCCCGCGTCGAGCATCCACGCCGCCTGCCAGCAGAGCAGCCGCGCGGCCTCGATGTTCGTGACCATGTCCGCGATCAGGAAGTTGATGCCCTGGTTCATCGCGATCGGCTGCCCGAACGTCACGCGCTCCTTCGAGTACGCGGCCGCATGCTCGTACGCCGCCTGAGCGACGCCGACGGCGCCGATCGCCGTCCCGGGACGCGTCGTGTCGAGCGTCTGCATGGCGATCTTGAAGCCGTCGCCCTCCTCCCCCAGCCGGTTCGCGGCCGGGACGACGGCGTCCGTGAACGAGAACGCCGACGTGTCGGTTGCACGCTGTCCCATCTTGTCCAGGTGCTTCTCGATCGTGACGCCCGGGGTGTCCATCGGGACGACAAACGCCGAGATGCCGCGATGCCCCGCGTCGGGGTCGGTCTTCGCGAAGACGACGGTCCAGGCCGCGTGCCCGGCATTCGTGATGAACGTCTTCGAGCCGTTGAGGACGTACTCGTCGCCTTTCCGTGTCGCCGTCGACTTCATGCGCGCCACGTCCGATCCCGCGTCAGGCTCGGTGAGGCCGAACGAGCAGAGCAGCGGCTCCTCGATGAGCGGGGAGAGCCACGTCCGCTTCTGCTCATCCGAGCCGGCGATGACCACCGGTCCGGCGCCAAGGCCGGAGCAGATGATCGAGGTGCCGATTCCTGCGCAGCCCCAGCAGAGCTCTTCGCTCACGAGCGCCCCCTCGAGCAGCGACAGCTCGGGCCCGCCGTACTCGGCCGGGATGTGGAGGTTCATGAGCCCGATCTCGTGGGCCTTCGCAACGACCTCGGCTGCGTGGGTCTGGTGCTCGTCGTACTCGGCCGCCTTCGGCCGGATCTCCTTCTCGGCAAACTCACGCGCGAGCTCTCGCAGCGCCTTCTGCTCATCCGAGAGCGCAAACGACGGGCCCGTCGCGGCGGCGTGCTCGACTACAGCCATGGTGTGGCTCCTCGACGATCGATTGACTAGTCAGTCAATCTTAGGAGCGCGGACTTGGCGCCGTCAAGGCTGATTTCATTGCCGCGTGCTGTCGATCGACGCGGCGCGCGACCTGTGGCAGCCGGAGCGGCCCTACCTCAACACCGCGACGTTCGGGCTCCCGCCCACACCGGCCTTCGACGCCTTCCAGCAGGCGCTCGCGGACTGGCGGCACGGCCGGACGAGCTGGGAGCACTGGTGCGACGCCACCGACCGCTCCCGCGAGCTCTTCGGTGAGCTCGTCCGGGTCCCCGCCGAGCGCGTGGCGACGGGGGCGAGCCTCTCGTACCTCATCGGCCTCCTGGCCTCGGGCATTCCCGACGGTGCTCGCGTGCTCGTGCCGGAGGTCGACTTCGCGTCGCTCACGTGGCCGTTCCTCGTGCAAGGGAAGCGCCTGAACGTCCGGTCGGCGCCGCTCGATGGGCTCGCCGACGCAATCGACTCCGAGACTGACGTCGTCGCCTTCAGCGCCGTGCAGTCCGCCGACGGCGCGGTCGCCGATCTCGACCGCATCGCCGCGGCGGCGGCCGCCCACGGGACGTTCACGATCCTGGACGGCTCGCAGGCGGTCAGCTGGCTGGCCGTCGACGGCTTCCGGTTCGACGCCGTCGCCTGCGCCGCCTACAAGTGGCTCATGTCACCGCGTGGAACGGCGTTCCTCGCGCTCTCCGAGCGCGCGCTCGAGCAGACGCCGTCGACCGCCGCCAACTGGTTCGCCGCCGACGACCGCTTCGGCAGCTACTACCAACACGATCTGCGGCTGGCCGAGGACGCCCGGCGGCTCGACCTCTCGCCCGCATGGTTCTCCTGGGTCGGCACCGAGCCGGCCCTCCGCGTTCTCTGCGACATCGGTGTCGACACGATCCACGAGCACGACGTAGGGCTCGCGAACCGGTTTCGAGACGGCCTCGGCCTACAGCCGGGCGACTCCGCGATCGTGTCAACGAATCTGCCGGGCGCCGAAGAGCGGCTCGAGCGCGCCGGCATCCTCGCCGCCGTGCGCGGCGGCGCGCTACGCGCGTCGTTCCACGTCTACACACCGAGTCGGACGTAGATGCCGCGCTGTCCGCGTTGCTCGACTAACCTCACTTTGTGGCGACACAGACGTCCGCGCCGCCCCAACTCGACCCGCGCGACTTCCTCGCGATCGACGCTCTGTTGTCGGACGAGGAACGTGCGATCCGCGACACCGTGCGCCAGTTCGTCCGGGAGCGCGTGCTCTCCGAGGTCGGCGAGTGGTTCGAGCAGGGCGTCCTCCCGCGTGAGATCTACACAGAGCTGGCGAAGCTCGGGCTGTTCGGCATGCACCTGCACGGCTACGGCCTTCCGGGCTCCAGCTCGGTCGCGTACGGCCTGACCTGTCTCGAGCTCGAGGCCGGCGACGCCGGCGTGCGCAGCGCCTGCTCGGTGCAGGGCTCGCTCGCGATGTTCGCCATCTGGCGCTGGGGATCCGAGGAGCAGAAGGAGCGTTGGCTGCCGGCCATGCACGCAGGAGACGCGATCGGCTGCTTCGGCCTCACGGAGTCCGATGCCGGCTCGGATCCCGGATCGATGCGCACGCACGCCCGCCGCGACGGCGCCGACTGGATCCTCTCCGGCTCGAAGATGTGGATCACAAACGGCTCGATCGCCGACGTCGCCGTCGTGTGGGCGCGGACGGAGGACGGCGAGATCCGCGGCTTCCTCGTCGAGAAGGGCATGCGCGGCTTCAGCGCGCCGGAGATCCACCGTAAGCTCTCGCTACGCGCGTCGGTCACGTCGGAGCTCGTGCTCGACGACGTCCGCGTTCCGGAGGCGAACCTCCTCCCCGGCTCGACGACGCTGCGCGGCCCGCTCTCGTGCCTCGACGAGGCGCGCCACGGGATCGTCTGGGGCGCGGTCGGCTCGGCGCGAGCGTGCTTCGAGGCCGCGCTCGACTACGCGGAGGGGCGGCTCGTCTTCGGCAAGCCGATCGCCGCGTACCAGCTCACGCAGCAGAAGCTCGCCGAGATGGCGCTCGAGATCAACCGCGGGCTCCTTGTCGCGCATCACCTCGGGCGCATGAAGGACGAGGGCACGCTACGGCCCGAGCAGGTGAGCATGGGCAAGATGGGCAACGTCCGCGGCGCGCTCGAGGCCTGCCGCACGGCGCGCACGATCCTCGGCGGCAACGGGATCACGCTCGAGTACCCGGTGATCCGGCACATGAACAACCTCGAGTCCGTGCTCACGTACGAGGGGACGCACGAGGTTCACACGCTCGTCGTAGGCAACGCCCTCACCGGTCACAACGCCTTTCGCTAGGCCGCGGGCACGTCCGCCAGCCGCCAGACACGGGCGACGATGGGGATCGACGCGAGGACGAGCAGCGCGCAGAACGGCCAGAGGACCTGATAGCCCTGCGTCGCCTCGAGGTGTGGCTCGAAGAGGTCGATGAGTAGGCCCGCCACGAGCGGCCCCCCGATGAGCGCCCAGCCCTTCGCCGTCGTGGCGATGCCGGAGATCGCGCCGCGCTGCTCGGGCGGCATGAGGCGGAAGAGGATTGCCCACGAGAGCGTCATCACCATGCCGCCGGCGACGGAGACCGGGAAGATGATCGCGTAGTACCAGCTCTCCCAGCTCTGGGCGAAGCCGGCGATGAGCAGGCCCGTCGCGTAGACGACGGACGACCAGAAGACGACGCGCGCGGCGCCCACGCGGTCGCCGATCGGCCCGGCGAGGATGGCCGCGCACGTGTAGCCGGCGGCGACGGTCGCGAGGATCGTCGACGAGACGGTCAGCGACTGGTCGAGGCCCTCGACGACGTAGAGGACGACGAACGTACGCATTGCGGCGAAGGTCCCCTCCCAGCACGCCATCGCGAACAGGAACATCCGCACGTCGGGCAGGTGCAGGAAGATGTCGCGGCTCATGCCGACGTACGCGCGGATGCCCTTGTAGACGCGGCTCTCGCCGCCGTCCTCCCGCACCCAGCGCACGACGGCGCCGCACGTCACGGTGGTCGCGACGGCAGCGAGCAGGAAGGGCGCCGGGCTCCACGCGCTGAGCAGGAACCCGCCGCCGACGAGGGCGATGCCGATTGCGATCCCGCGCAGGATGTGCTGGATGCCCTGGGAGCGCGCGAAGACGCTCTCGTGCAGGAGGTCGGGATAAAGGCCGCGGTACGGCGGCTCGTAGACGTAGTACGCGAAGAAGAACGCCATCACCACGAATGCCGTCGTCCAGATGTTCGGCATGAACGCGACGAGCGCGAGGCAGAAGCCCATCGGTCCGATGGCCGCGAGCATGAACGGGCGGCGGCGGCCCATCGGCGTCAGGAACGTGTCGCTCCAGGGGCCGATGACGAGCGGCACGGTGAGCGCGAACAGCCCCTCCGCGGCGAGCACGGCCGCGATCACCGTCTGTGAGTCGGTGAATTCGGCGAGCAGCGGCGGCAGGTAGGCGGCGGTCGTGGTGATCGAGAACGCGAGCCCAAAGGCGCCGAGCCCCAACAGCCAGATGAGAGAGCCGCGGGTGCTCGTCACGCCGTCGCCGCCGCAGGCGCGAGGCCGGAGACGACGAGCGAGACGACCGTGCGCTCGGCGCGGGCGACCTCTTCGTCACCGTCGGGCAGCTGCCCGAGCACCCAGCCCGTGAGGATCTCCTCGATCGCGCCGTAGAGGATCCAGCTCGCAAGCCTCGGCTCGATGTCCGCGCGAAACTCGCCGGCCGCCTGGCCGCGGGCGACGATTCGCTCCAGCGCCGCGAAGACCTCGCCGATCTCGTCCACGCGCTGCTGCACGCCCGGGCTGCGCGCGACCTCGCGCACGAGCACGCGGACGAGGTCTGGCTGGCGGCGCCACGACCGCAGGAGGATGGCCGACACCTGGCGGAGCTGCTCCGCTGCCGGAACGTCCGCTTCCTCGACGTCGCGGATGGCGTCGAGCAGCTCGGTCCACGTGTCTCGGAAGATCGTCTCGAGCACGTCCTCCTTCGACTCGAAGTAGTGGTAGACGAGCCCGTACGCGACGCCCGCCTCCTCCGCGATGTCGCCGACGCGGGTTGCGTGGTAGCCCTTCTCCGCGAACGTCCGCACGGCGGCGTCGAGGATCTGGCGCCGCTTCTCCTCGGAGGCGATTGACCGGTCAGTCAACGCGACAAGGGTAGTGGTAGGTTCGCGCGGCATGCAACCGCTCGCAGGTCACCTCGTCGTCGACTTCACGCGCCAGTTGCCGGGGCCGTACGCCAGCCGCGAGCTCATGCGACTCGGCGCGCGGGTCGTGAAGATCGAGCCTCCCGGAGGCGAGTCGATGCGGGTCGGCGCGCCCGCGTGGTACGAGGCGATCAACGCCGGCAAGGAGATCGTCGAGCTCGACCTCAAGGGCCCCGGCCTCGCCGACGCGCAGGAGCTGTGCGACGGCGCGGACGTCATCCTCGACGGCTTCCGGCCCGGCGTGTTCGAGCGACTCGGCCTCAGCGTTCCCGAGCGCGCCGTCTACTGCGCCATGACGGGCTTCGGCACGGAGGGACGGCACGCGCTGAGGGCCGGGCACGACATCAACTACGTCGGCTGGGCGGGCCTCCTGGCCGACACCGCGCCGGCCGTCGCGCCGACGCAGGTGGCCGACCTCGCCGCAGGCGCGCTCGGCGCGCTCGTGGAGATCCTCGCGGCACTGCTCGAGCGTGAGCGGACCGGCAACGGACGGCGCATCACGATCTCGATGACGCACGGTTCGCACAGGCTGGTGGAGCACCGGCTCGGCGGTGATCCCGTCCCGAAGCTGCTCACGGGCGGGCCGCCGTGCTTTCGCATCTACGGGACGGCTGACGGACGCTTTCTCACCGTCGGTGCGCTCGAGCCGAAGTTCTGGCTGCGCCTTTGCGAGCTCATCGACCGGCCTGACCTCGTCGAGCGCCACTACGACCCGTCTGCGGCCGAGGATCTGAGCAGCGTTTTCGCCACGCGTCCGCTCGCGGAATGGCTCGACGTCTTCGACGAGGAGGACGTCTGCGTCGGCCCCGTCTACACGCTCGAGGAAGCCGCCGCCGAGTTCGGCTAGTGAAGGAGGAAGCCCGTGCCGAGCTCGTCACTCGGCTCGAGCACGAACTCGTGCGTGCCGGTGCGGTGCGCCGAGCCTTCGACCTCGGTGATGACGGCCGGGCGTCCGCCTACCGCTGTCCGGTCGACGATCCACGCGCGAAACTCCGTGCCGATGACGCTGAGGTGGCGGAGCTCTGGCACGTCGAGCAGCGCCATCCGTGCCGACGTGGCGCTGCCGCACGGGGAGCGGTCGACCTCGCCGTCGGCGAACACCGTGACGTTTCGCTGCACGGGCGGCGGCCCACTTTCCTCGTGCTGCCAGAAGACGACGCCGTAGACGTCGCGCAGCTCCGGCTCCAGGAGATGGATGATCTCCTGCTCCCGCTCGAGGTCGGCCTTGATCCCGCGGCCGAGCTCGATCAGCCGCGGGAGCTCTTCCGGGGCGACGCGCTCCTCGAGGAAGGCATAAAACGCGCCGCCGAAGGCTACGTCGACCGTGCGCCCGGCAGCCTCCAGACCGCGGGCGTGTACATAGGCGGGCACGTTGCGGAAGCGGACGGCCTTCACGTCTCCGTCCTCAACGCGAGCCACGGTCTCGAGTCGCCCCGAGGGGCAGTCGACGACGACCGGCGTTTGCGGCTCGGTTGCCCCGACGACGCCCGTCTCGACCGCCCAGGTCACGAGCGCGATCGTGCCGTGGCCGCAGGCTGTCGAGTAGCCCGCGTTGTGGAAGAAGACGACGCCAAGGTTCGCGCCGTCGTCCACGGGCTCGGTGACGAAGCCGCCGTACATGTCGGCGTGCCCCCGTGGCTCGTTGACGAGCAGGCGCCGCACATCGTCGGCGTGCTCGAGTGCGTAGCGGCGTTTGTCGAGCATCGTTCGCCCGTGCAGCGGGTCGACGCCGCCGGTCACGATGCGGAACGGCTCGCCGGCAGTGTGGTAGTCGACCGTGGAGATGCGCACTACGAGCCGGTGAACTGCGGCGGGCGCTTCTCGAGGAAGGCGGTGACGCCCTCGCGGAAGTCGTCCGTCTGCGTGGCAGCCGCCTGCAGCTGCGCCTCCAGCTCGAGCTGCTCGTCGAGCGTGGCGGTCTGTGCGTTGTCGAACAGCCGCTTCGTCATGCCGACGCCCCGCGTCGGCGCCTGTGCGTACTGACCGGCGAGCTCGGCCGCTCGCGCCGGGAGCGTCTTGTCGGCGACGACCTCGGTCACGAGCCCCCAGCTCATTGCGTCGGCCGCCGAGAGCTTCCGGTTCTGCGACATCCACTCGAACGCCCGCGGCGCACCGAGCAGCCGCGCGATGAAGTACGAGCCACCGGAGTCAGGAACGAGCCCGATGCCGATGAACGCCGGGACAAAGCTCGCCGACTCGCCCGCGATGCGGATGTCGCATGCGCACGCGAGCGAGAGGCCGGCGCCGGCGGCGGGGCCGTTGACGGCAGCTATCACGGGCTTCTCGAGGGCACGGATGGCGAGCACGTTCTTGTGGTAGCCCGCCCGCAGCCGGTCGCCGATGTCGCCCGCCCCGTCCTGGAACTCCGTCAGGTCCTGGCCGACGCAGAAGCCGCGGCCGGCGCCGGTAATGACCACCGCACGCACGGAGGCGTCGCCAGCCTCCTTGAGCGCCGCCTGGAACGCCTTGTGCATGTCGGTATTGAAGGCGTTGAGCACGTCCGGACGGTTGAGCGTGAGCGTGAGCACGCCGCCGTCACGCGTGATCTCAACCTCGGCCATGACCGGGCGAGCCTAGCCCATCACGACGACCTCGTCGACGAGGTCGAGGCCTTCGGGCCTGTGCGTGATGAGCAGGACCGACCGCCCCTCGGCCGCCTCGAGCATGTCGCGCACGAGTGCTTCGGCTGTCTGGTGGTCGAGATGCGCGGTCGGCTCGTCCAACACGAGCACGGGGGCCTCGGACAGGAGAGCTCGGGCGAGCGCGATGCGTTGCCGCTGGCCGCCGGAGAGCTGTGTCCCCTCCTCGCCGACCAGCGTGTCCGCGCCAGCCGGCAGCGACGAGACCCAGTCGCCCACCTTCGCCCCTCGGAGCGCAGCGTCCACCTCGGCGTCGCTCGCCTGCGAGCGTCCGAGGCGGACGTTCTCACGGATGCTCGTCGAGAAGAGGTACGCGTCCTGCCCCGCGACGGCGATCGCGCTCCGCACGTCCTCCTGGCGGAACCGCCGCAGGTCCTGACCGGCGAGCGTCACACGACCTGCGTACGGGTCGAGAAACCGCAAGAGCAGGCGCACGATCGTCGTCTTCCCCACCCCGCTCGGGCCGACCAGGGCCAGCTTCCGCCCTGGCTCGAGGGTCAGATCGACGTGCTCGAGCGCCGGTGGCTCCACGTCCGAGTAGCGGGCACTCACGCCTTCCAGGACGATCGCCGGCGTGCCCGACGGAGCCGCCAGTGGGACGCGTGGGTCCTGCACCGCCGGCTCGCGGTCGGTGAGCTCGAGAACGCGTCGTCCGGATCCGAGTACCGCCGAGAGCTCACGCGCCGCGGGCGGAAGCAACGCGACCGCCTCGAACGACGCGAGCGACAGGAGCGCGAGAGCCGCCACGAGCGTTCGGTCCAGCTCCCCGGACGCATGGGCGGAGACTGCAACGGCGAGCACGGCGACGGTTGTCAGACCGGTGGCGATGATCGCGAGAGCGTCGGCGGTGCCTGCGGCGAGCGCGTCGCGGTGGGCAAGCCGGGCCAACGCGGTGTCTCCCTCCCGAAAGCGGCGAAGCGTCTCCTCCTCCCGCCCGTACACGACGAGCTCGGGCGCGCCGCGAAGGAGCTCGACGAGCTCGGCGGACAGCCTCCCCTGGGCAACCGCCCTGGTCCCCGATGCCCGGCCAAGAAGGGCGGCGACAACCACGACGGTGAAGCCCCCGACCAGCAGACCCGCCGCGAGAACGATTGCCGCGACAGGGCTCGGCGCTCTCGACACCGTCGAGAGCCACGGGCTCTTGCCGAAGCCGCTTTTCGACGAGCTCGAGACGAAGCTGGGACAACACCCCGGTCGCGGCGCGCCGCCCAGCGAGCTCAAATGCCCACGCGAGCACCGCCCGCCCACCGAAGAGCGCCGCGAGGAGCACGAGCTCCGTCGAAACCTCGTCCAGCGAGGCGCCCTCGAACGAGCGGGCGATCACCCTGGCGAGGAGGCTCGCCTGGAGAAGCACGAGGATCGCCGTCGCTATGCCGAACGTGACGTCGGCGCCCAGCAGCCGGCGCGCTGCATGGGCGCGACGGAGCAGGCGCGGATCTAATGGACGCACGCGCTAGCGCGCCGTCGGGCTGATGCCCCACGTGCTCGTCACGGAGCCGCCGGCCTCGAGAACGATGAGCCCCTCCCCACTGCGGAACGCGTTCGGCGCGCACGTCATGGGCTCGACGGCGAGGCCGCGACGCCCGATGTCCGGCAGATCGCCCGTGAACAGCATCAGGTACGGGTAGCTCTCGTCGACCCACAACGCGAGGGCTGCCTCGGTTTCGGGATCCGTGAGCTCGACTCTGGCAAGGCCGTCCTCGCCGCGCTCGAGATCGGTGAACCCGTGGTCGAGCCTCGTAGCGGCGATCGCCCGAGGCTCTCGAAAGTCGTAGTCGGTGCCGGCGACGGGCGTCGCGCCTGTCGGAATGCCTCGGCCGTCCGCCTGGAGCACCGTTCGCGCAGGCGCCTGAAGAACCGCGGCATCGACGGTCTCGGTGCCGACGCTGAGATACGGGTGCGCTCCGCACCCGTACGGACAGCGATCGTGCCCGACGTTCGTCGCAGTCGTTCGCACAGAGAGGCCGTGATCGGAGAGCGTGTACTCGATGCTCAGGTCCAGTGTGAACGGATATCCGGGCCGGGGATGGAGCCGGTGGGTCATCACGACTCTTTCGGGCTCATGGTCAGCGACGCTCCAGACCGACCAGCGGACCAGGCCGTGGATCGCGTTGGCGTGCTCGGGCTCGGTGAGCGGGAGCTGGTGGCCGCGCCCCTCGAACTCGTACTTTCCGTCCTGTAGCCGGTTCGGCCAGGGAATCAGCACTTGCCCGCGACCGGCAGTCGCCATCTCATCGACGCAGTAGCCGTTCACTAAGTCGCGACCTCTGACCGTATAGACACGGAGCCCGGCTCCGACCCCGACGACCACAGCCTGCTGGTCCCCGTGCTCGATCGTTATCTGCTCGCCCGAAGGCGCGACTTGGGTCATCCCGGCCGTGGATGCAGAGCCGCCGGGCTCGGCCTTCGACCGGCGACGACGAAGGACCACAAGCCCATCGCGGCAGCGATGGCTGCGGCGAAGGCGTACACCGTCTGGAGCTCGACACCGCCGGCCAGAAGCGGGCCGACGCCGAACGCCGCAATCCCGTAACCGAGCTGATAGAAGGCGATCACACCGCCGGCCGCCGCGGCCGTGAAAGCGGTCAGCTCCTCCTGGCCGAAGCTGATCGTGAGCGGTAGAAGCGCCGAGCACCCGAGCCCCGCGAGGCCGAACGCGAGGATGCCGAGAGCGGGCTCGTCCTCGGGGAGGAGGGCGATGAGCACGAACGCCCCGGCGAGCACGAACGGCAGCACGTGGTACGTCAGCCTGGCGGGGGCGATGCGCTGGACGGCAGCGAAGACGACTCGCCCTAAGGTCACCATCGCCCAGAACGCCGTCAGCGCAAGAGCAGCCTGCGTAGTGGACGCACCGAGCTCGCTCGTCATGTCGAGTTGCGCCCAGTTGCCGTTGACGGTCTCGCAAATGCCGTAGAGGACCGCGAAGGCCGCATACACCCAGAACCGTCTCGGGATCTCGAACCGCGCGGGTGCTGCGGCAGTGCGGCGCGCCTCGGTTCGCAGCGGTAGACCCACGCTCACGACGATGAGCACGACGAGCAGAGCCGCCGACGTCAGCGGAAGACCCCACCAGAACCCGAGCCCGTCGAAGATCGCGACGAAGACGGGCGCCAGCACCGTTCCGAGCCCGAGCAGCGCGTTCAGGACGAGGATCGAGCGGTTGACCGCAGTCGGGTTGAACGCCGCAGTGAGGGTGTTGAGCGCGGGCACGGTGAAACCGAAACCTGCTCCGAGGCTCGCGGTGGCCAAGAGCAGCAAGCCGTACGCGAGCGACTGGTCGTCCGTCAGGAACGAGCTCACGAGAAGGAGAACCATCGAGACGAGGCTCGCGGTGAGACCCACGAGGTAAATGCGCTTGGTACCGAAGCGACCGCCAAGACCGGCACCCAGCAATGCCGCGGTGATTGCGGTGATCACCTGGGGCAGGAAGAGCGCACCGTACTGCGTGCTGGAGAGGTCGTACTCCGCCGGATCGGTGAGAATCGTGCTCGCCGCCGGGAAGGTGACGAGCGCGATGCCCTGAACTACGCCCGCGGCATAGACGACCGTTCTCTCCGCCTGGGTCGCCATCGATCTCGCTCGCGCTCGCGCGCTACTTCATCCGCTCGAGCAGGTGATCGCCCACGCGCAGCGAGTTCGCCATTGCCGTCAGCGCCGGGTTCACTGCCCCGATGCTGGGAAACACGCTCGTGTCGACGACGTAGAGGTTGTCGACCTCGTGCGCCCGGCAATCCACATTCAGGGCCGACGTCGAAGGATCCGTCCCGAAGCGGCACGTGCCCGCCTGGTGGGCGCAGCCGGCGATCGGAATGTCGTTCTTCATGTAGGCGAATCTGTGGATGAGGTGGCCGGGATTCATGTCGAGCTTTCCGAGCAGCGACTTGACCTTCCCGTACAGGTGCTTCTTGGCCTCGGCGTTCGTCTCCGTGTACGTGAGGGTGAGCTTGCCGTCACCGTCGACGGTGACCCGATTGTCGGGGCGCGGCAGATCCTCGGTCGAAAGCCAGAAGTCGATGGCATGACGAGCCATCCGCTCCAGCGTCCACTCGGGCGCGAGCTTCGTCTCCCGAGGACGCTCGCCGCGGAACATCGGCGCCGTCGACTTGCCGACCATCTGGACGTTCCCCAGCGGGTACTCGAAGTCGTCGCTCCCGAAGTAGAAATCGTTGAGCCCGAGGGTCTTCTGGTAGGCGGTGTGGTTCTCCTCACGGGAGAGCGCGAGGACGGCGGTCGAGTCGTGGAACATGTAGTTCCGACCCACCTGGTCAGAGCCGTTCGCAAGGCCGTTCGGGTGCCGGTCGTTCGCCGACTCCAGGAGCAGCTTGGCCGTATTGGCCGCACCGCAGGCGACCACGACGACGTCGGCGGAGAACCGCTCCTCCGCCCCATCCCGATCGACAACGACACCGGTGACGGCCGTGCCTCCGTCGTTCGTCTCGAGCTTGGTGGCCCTGGCGTTCGTCAACAGCGTGACATTTGGATGCTCGAGAGCCGGGCGAACGCCGAGCACCTCGGCGTCCGACTTCGCATGGACGAGGCAGGGGAAGCCGTCGCAGGTCGCACAGCGGATGCAGGTCGAGAACGGCGGGTTCGACTCGTCGAGCATGATCCCGCACGGCGCATGGAACGGGTGGTGTCCCGCCGCCTCGAGATCGTCCGCGAGCTGCTGGATGCGCGGCTCGTGGGAGACGGCAGGGTGCGGGTACGGCGCGCTCGCCGGCGGCTCCGTGGGGTCCTCGCCGCGTGCGCCGTGCACCTGGTATAGCTGCTCGGCGAGCGTGTAGTACGGCTCCAGCTCGTCGTAAGCAATGGGCCAGGCCGGTGAGATTCCGTCGTGGTGCCGGAGCTCGCCGAAATCTTCCTTCCGGAGCCGGTAGAGCGCAGCGCCGTAGAGCTTCGTCGCTCCTCCGACGTAGTAGTGGATGCCCGGCTGGAACGGCTTGCCCTTCTCGTCGTACCAGGTGTCCGGAGAGACGTACCGGTTGTCCACGAATACGGCCTCGGTGAGCCAGTTCTCGAGCTCGCGCGGCAGCCAACCGCCGCGCTCGAGAAGGAGAATCCGCTTTCCCGAGGGGGCGAGATGCCGTGCGAGCGTCCCGCCGCCCCCGCCGGTGCCGATGATGATCACGTCGTAGGCGTCCATTGGAGCCTCCTTCCTAGGCGGTGCTCTCGGCCGACGCCGCTGTAGCGCTCACGAGATCTCCGCTATTCGCTCGGCAAGAATGATCCGCCCCGCCGCCTCGATCAGCGCCAGATGGGAGAACGCCTGCGGGAAATTGCCGAGGTGGCGGCCCGTCGCGACGTCGAACTCCTCGGCGTAGAGACCGAGAGGTGAGGCGATTCGCAGCAGGCGCTCCATGAGGTCGTGTGCGCGCTGCTGCTCACCGACGATCGCGAGGGCCGACACGAGCCAGAAGGAGCAGATGAGAAACGTCCCCTCCTCACCGGAGAGGCCGTCGTCTGTCTCCTCGGTTCGATAGCGGAGAGCGAAGCCGTTGTCCGTCAGCTCGTCTGCGACCGCGAGCACGGTCTTGCGCAGACGGTCGTCGTCACCGGGCAGGAATCCGAACAGGGCCGCGAGCAGGAGCGACGCATCCAGCGCATCGGTCTCGTAGTGCTGGCGCAAGACGCCTCGCTCACTGACACCGTGGTCGAGGATGTCCGACCGGATCTCTTCGGCGACTCCCTGCCAGGTCTCCTGGAGCTCCGGATCGCCTCGGATCTCGGCGAGCTTCGCCGCGCGGTCGAGCGCGACCCAGCACATGAGCTTCGACGAGACGTAGTGCTGCGGCTTGCCGCGTGCCTCCCAGATGCCCTGGTCGGGCTCCCGCCACACGCCGATTGCGCATTCGGCCTGGGCCTGGACGATCGGCCACAGTCGAGCCGGCAGTCGATTGCTCCGGCGCGTGTGCAGGAGAATCGAGTCGAGCGCGGCGCCGAAGACGTCGTTCTGCCGCTGATCGAACGCGCCGTTGCCTATGCGCACCGGACGTGCTCCTGCATATCCGGAGAGATGGTCCAGCGTCGACTCCGTCAAGTCGCGCCGCCCGTCGATCCCGTACATGATCTGCAGCCCGCCGTCCTCGTTCGCCTCCACGTCGGCGACGAATTCCATGAACTCGTCGGCCTCCCAGTCGAGGTTCAGGTAGTGGAGTGCCTGCAGCGTGAACGTCGAGTCTCGGATCCAGGTGTAGCGGTAGTCCCAGTTCCGCTCTCCGCCGGGCGTCTCCGGGAGGGACGTGGTGAGCGCCGCCACCGTCGCACCCGTCGGCATGTACGTGAGTCCCTTCACCGCAAGGGCCGAACGCTGGATCGGGTCACGCCAGCGATGGTCGGGGATCCGCGCTCGGTCCAGCCACGAACGCCAGAAGCGCGCCGTCGTCGCGATCCGCTCATCGGCTTCGTCGACGTCGGCGGGGACCGCGAGCTGCTCGGCCCATGAGAGGGCGCAGTAGATTCGCTCGCCGGACTCGAGCGCATGGCGCGCCCTCACTCGCCCGCCTTCGATGCCGAGCGCGAGATCCGTCTGGAGGCGAATCGTCAGCCCCGCACCCGTCGCGTCGGCCGTATGGCGACTGTCGTCCACCAATGCCCATGTCGCGGGCTCACGGCCGTAGCCGAACATCGGCTCACAGATGAGCTCGACCTCGACGCGACCCTCCAGGCACTCGATTGTGCGGACCAGCATGTGGTCTGCGTCGTCGTCGGCCGGCGGCCGCGTGTGAGGCGTGATCTCGTCCTCGTGCTCCCTGGGCCCCATCGTCAGCGCGGTGCGCACGAGAATCCAGCCGTTCGGCGTCTTCCAGGTCGTTGCCAGGACGTTCGTCCCCGGCTCGTACACGCGGGCGGTCGGGTGGTTGATGCCAAAGGGGGCCACGCTGAACGTCCCGGCCCCACGATCGAGCAGGCTGCCGAACACGCTCGGCGAGTCGAACCGCGGCACGCAGAGCCAGTCGATCGCTCCATCCGGCGCCACGAGCGCTCCCGTGTGGCAGTTGGAGATGAAGCCGTAGTCCGCGATCGGCGTGAACGGCGAAGGCGTCGCGGCGCTCTGCACGCGCCGCTCCTCCCCGGCCGCCACCGACGTCATGACTCGATCCACGGATCGCGCCAGCGGCCATGCCCGGCCACGAGCTCGTCCGCAGCCTCGGGGCCCCAGGAGCCCGACTCGTAGACATGCACGGGAGGCGGCGAGTCGAGCAGCGGCTGCATGATCCGCCACGTCTCCTCGATGCCGTCCTGCCGCGTGAAGCGCGTCGTCTGCCCGACCAGCGCGGCGTGGAGGAGGACCTCGTACGGAGTCGCGCCCTCCCCGCCCATCTCGGAGAACTCCACGTCGAACAGGATCGGCGCGGCCTTCCCGGCATCGGCGCGATGCGCGTCGAGCACGATCCTGACGCCGGTCGAAGGATCGAGCTTGATCACGAGCTGGTTGGGCTCCGGTCGCTCGTCGAGCGCCGCGAAGCCGAGGCGTGGCGGGTGCTTGAAGACTAGCCGGACCTCCGTCTGGGTTACAGGCAGCCGCTTGCCGGCGCGGATGAAGAAGGGAACCCCGGACCAGCGCCAGTTGTCTATATCGAGGCGCAACGCCGCATACGTCTCTGTCGTCGAGTCGGGCGCCACGCCGTCGATGGTCAGGTACCCGTCGTACTGACCTCGCACGTAGTGCGCGGGATCGGCCGGCTTGATCGCGCGATAGAGCGAAACCTTGGAGTCCTGGAGCGTCTTCGCGTCCCCGCCGGCCGGCGGCTCCATGGCGGTCGCGCCGACGACCTGCATCAGGTGGTTGACCACGACGTCCCGCAGCGCGCCGACCGGATCGTAGAAGTGTCCCCGGTCCTCGACACCGAAGTCCTCCGCCATCGTGATCTGGACGGAGCCGACGTAGTTCCGGTTCCAGACCGGCTCCAGCATCGTGTTCGCGAACCGGATGTAGAGGATCTCCTCGAGGCCCATCTTGCCGAGGTAGTGGTCGATGCGCAGGAGTTGCGACTCGTCGATGTACTGGTGCAGGTCGTCAGCGAGCTCGCGAGCCGACGCCTGGTCGTGACCGAACGGCTTCTCGACGACGACCCGCCCCGTCTTGGTCAGCCCGGCCTCGGCGAGCCCCTTCACGACGGTGCCGAAGAGGAACGGCGGGATCTCGAGGTAGAAGACGGGCGTCTGAGCGCCGGCGATGGCCGCGCCGACCCGCTCGTACATCGTGGGGTCCGTGAAGTCGCCAGACACGTACGAGAGCCGAGCCGCGAAACGGTCGAACACGCCGGAGTCGATCGGCTCGCCGGTTCCTTCGATGGACTCCCGGGCGCGGCCGATGAGATCGTCGACCGTCCAGTCGTCGACCGCGACGCCCACGATCGGGCAATCGAGCAGGCCACGCTGCTCCAGTCGGTAGAGCGACTGGAACGTCATCACCTTCGCCAGGTCACCGGTGATCCCGAACACGACGAAGACGTCTGCCGGAGATGGCTTTGCCCCGCCCGCCGCGGCTCGCGTCGTCTGAGTGGCTTCAGCAGTGCTCACTTGCGTACCTCCCGTTTCGATTTCGGGCGACGCTTCGCCCGCGAGCGAGGCTCGGGTCGTGGGTCGACGTCGACTCGGCCGCGACCGAAGGCGTCGATTCGACCCCACCGCCCGGGGATGTCGAGCAGCTCGAGGTAGCCGATGTGGCTCGGCAGGGCCGGGTCCATCACGAGATGCTCGTCCTTGGGCTCGAGGCCGAGCATCGTCCGGAGCAAGAGCATGGGCGTGCCGGTCGACCAGGCCTGCGGACTGCATGCTGTCGGGTACTGCACCGGGTACTTCGTCTGCTGGCGCGGATAGCCACCGAACGCCTCGGGCAAGCGCCCGGCGAAGAAGTCGGCGGCGTCGAGGATGCCGGCGGCGATGCGGGCCGCCTCCTCCTTGAACCCGTATCGGCGCAGGCCCCACGCGATGAACGAGTTGTCGAACGGCCAGACCGTGCCGACGTGGTACCCGATGGGGTTGTAGCGCGCTTCGCCCTCGGCAAGCGTACGGACGCCCCAGCCGGAGAAGAGCTTCGGGCCCAGCAGCTGCCCCGCGACCGCCTTTGCCTTGGACTGATCCACGATGCCGCTCCAGAGCAGATGGCCGTTGTTCGAAGCGAGGGCGTCCACCTGCTTCCCCTCGGTGTCGAGAGCCAGGGCGAAGTACTCGCCGTCGTCCACCCAGAAGTCGCGGTTGAAGCGCCGCTTGAGGTCGGCGGCCTCCTGTTCCAGCCGGTCCGCAAGGTCTGCGTCCTTCCAGACGAGGCGCGCGAGGCGGGCGCCGCGCAGTTTCGCGTCGTAGGCGTAACCCTGGAGCTCGCACGTCGCCCGCGGAAAGCCGGGGAGCCTGCCGTCGCCGTAGGAGATCGAGTCCCAGGAGTCCTTCCAGCACTGGTTCTCGAGGCCGGTCTTCTCGTTGCGGCGCTGGTACCAGACGTAGCCGGTGCCCAGCAGGTCGGCGTACTCGTCGATCCAGTTGAGCGCCGCCCTCGCCTCGTGCTCGAGATCCCGCACGAGCCTGCGGTCGCCGGTCCAGCGCTCGTACTCGTCGAGCAGCACCACGTAGAGCGGTGTCGCATCGGCACAGCCGTAATACGGAGAATGAGGCCGCTCCTCGAAGGCCGTCATCTCTCCGTAGCGCATCTCGTGCAGGATGCGGCCCGGATCTTCGTCCCGAAAGTCGTCGAGCCCGCTTCCTTGCCATGCCCCTAATGCGCGCAAGGTCGTCTCTGCGAGCTCGGGGGCGAACGGCAGCGCCTGCAGGCTCGTGAAGATGCTGTCCCGGCCGAACATCGTCATGAACCAGGGCAGGCCGGCGGCTGGCAGATTGGCTCCGCCGGCGACGGGCGGCGAGAAGCGGAGCGCGGCCATATCGACGAGGCTGCGCCGGTACGTGGCCTTGAGCGGCTCCCAGTCGCACTCGACCCGCGGCGCGTTCGCGACCCACCGCCCGAGATCCTTCTCCATGGTCACCTTCGATCGACCCTTGGCCGCGGTCATCACGCCGGCTCTCGCGTAAGAGCCGAGGACTGGGACGACATCCAGCTCGGTCTGCCAGGAGGCCTGAGGCTTCAGCCGGACCGTGAATGTCAAGCCGTTCTTGTCCACCTTGGCAGGGGTCGACGCCGAGATGGAGGTCTCTCGCCTGAACGTCTTCCGCTCGTAGCCGAGCACGAGGCGTCCGCCGGTGACCCGGGCGGAGTACTTGCCTTTCTTCTTCAGCGCGTCTTTCACCTCGAACAGATCCGCGAAGTCGCAACCCGCATCGAGGCGAACCTCGAGCCGCACCAGCTTGTCGCTGTGATTGAGGATCGTCAGCTCTTCGTGGAAGCCGCCGCCGACGGCGCGGCGGCGAATCACGGACAGCTTCGCGTCGATGTACACGGTCCCCGTACCGGGCACGAGAAAGAAGCGGGTCTCGAAGTACTGGAGGTCGTCTACCGAGAGCGCGTTGAGCCGCTCGCCGTTCACCGTCAGCACCCACGTCGAGAGGAAGCGGGTGTCGAACGAGAAGAGACCGGTGGCATCGATGGGCGATGCCTCGATGTCCCCACGATCGTCGCTGACGACGAAGGTGTTGCCGTCGAGAATCTTGACCTCGCTCATCGCGGCCCCCTCGCGTAGCCGGCGGCGACCCCTCTCTTCCGGGCCGTGCGCGGTCTGGGCAGTAGCCGCTGAACCAGCACAAGCAGGTCTGCGCTGCCTTCCACGGTCAGCTCGCCGCGCAGGACTGCTGACATCGCGTTCGCCTTCCCCGTGAACAGCCGCTCGGCCAGCGCTCGCTCGCAGCGGATGACGAGGTCAGCTGCCGCGTTCTTTTGAGAGACCTGGATGTCTCCGTTCTTCACCGTGAGCAGCCACGGCTGCGTCCGTCCCCCGTCCATCACGTCGAAGCGCACCACGGCTGTCATGCCCGCGAGCCGCGGCTCGAGGCCGCGCGCAGCCAGGCTGTCGAAGACTACGGCGACTGCATCTGCCATCTCCCTCTCCTAGTCCTCGTCGGGATCCACAGTGATCCGGCCGGCGCGCACATGCGTGAGCCCGGAGCCGGCCCAGTCGACCAACGCCTTCGCGCGGTCCTCGTTCGTCGGCAGGAGCGCGAGATGCACCGTCAACCACGCGAGCGTCGCCCTCCTGCCCTTCATGGTCTTCCCACCGAGCATCTGGACGACCGCCGCGCCACGTCCGATCGCGGCCATCGTGCCCTTGTCGTGGTACTTGAACGGCTTGGTCTTCTTCCCCTCGATGCGGCGGGAGATCAGTTCGCCAACGTGCTCGCCTGCCTGCAGGGCGACCGACCCGAGCTGCGGGAGCACCTGTTCCGTCTTTGCGTCGGTGATCGCGGCGATGTCCCCGACGACGTAGACCTCTGGATGGTCCGAGAGGTCGAGCTCCGGGCCTACACCGATGCGGTTCCCACGCTCTAGCTCGAGACCGAGCGACTGCACGAGCCGGTTGCCGGACAGGCCGGCTCCCCAGACCAGCGTGTGGGCCTCGAGGACCGTTCCCGACTGGAGCGTGACGCGGGTGGGTGAGACCGACGCCACCCTCTCTCCCGTCATCACCTCGACGGTGCGCTCGTTCAGGGCCTCCATTGCATACGCGCGGAGATTCGGCTTGAACATCGAGAAGAGCTCCGGCCCGGCCTCCACGAGCACGATGCGTGCCTGTTCCTGCTCGAAGTTGGGATAGTCCTTCGCGAGGTCCGCGCGGTAGAGCTCCGCCAACGCGCCCGCGGTCTCGACACCCGTCGGCCCGCCGCCCACGACGACGACGTTCAACGCGCCGTCCTGCACGAGGCTCGCGTCCTTGTCGGCTGCCTCCCAGCGCTCGAGCAGGTGATTCTTGAGGCGCATCGCATCGGGCAGCGTGTACATCGGGTGTGCGTGCTCGGCAGCGCCTTCGGTCCCGAAGAAGTTGACCTCCGCTCCCAACGCGAGGACGAGGTAGTCGTACGTCAGAGGTTCGAGCTCATCGAACTGGACCGTGCGCGCCTCCAGGTCGATCGCCTTGACGTGTGCCTTGTGGATGGTGGCGTTGTCCTGCCCGTGGACGAGGTCACGCAGCGAGTGCCCGACGATCGTGGTCTCGACGAGGCCGGTCGCGAGCTGGTACAGGAGCGGCTGGAAGGTGTGGTAGTCATGCCTGTCGACGAGCACGACGTCCGCGTCGGCGTGCTTCAGCTTCTGCACGGCGCCGACGCCGGCGAAGCCGCCGCCGAGGATCACGACGCGCGGGCGCTGTGGACTGGCAGCGGAGTCGCTCATGGCACGTGGTCGCTTTCGACTGTGGTGAGAGCGAGCAGGTTCACCACGACAGCCACTCTTACAAATCTGCGTTCACCAGCCGGCAACTCGACTCGTGATTGCTAGCGTGGCCGCATGGCGCGGCTAGAGCTGATCAGCGATGTGCAGTACCTCGAGGAGCCGCTCGACGCGTATTCGCGCGTCGTGACGGAGGTGGCCCGAACGCTGTCCCCGTCCGTCGCCAACCTCCAGGTTCGGCGACGGCTCAACGGACGTCGGGTGAGCGGCGGCGGCAGCGGGGTCGCCGTGACGCCTGACGGTTACGTGCTCACGTCCGCACATGTCGTCGACGGCGCGGACGGCGGAACCGCAGCATTCGTCGACGGCCGGGAACTCGACTTCGACGTCGTCGGCACCGACCGGCTGTCCGATCTCGCGGTACTTCGAGTCACTGCGGACGACCTTGCGCCGGCGACGCTCGGCGACGCCGACCGCCTCCAGGTCGGCCAGCTCGTCGTCGCAATCGGGAATCCGCACGGCTTCGGTGGCTCCGTGACGGCAGGCGTCGTCTCCGCGCTCGGCCGCTCGCTGCCGACTGCCGCCGGTCGCATCGTCGAAAACGTCGTGCAGACCGACGCTGCGCTCAACCCGGGCAACTCCGGTGGAGCGCTCGCCGACGCCGGAGCGCGCGTCGTCGGCATCAACACCGCCGTCGCGGGCGTCGGGCTCGGCCTCGCCGTCCCCATCAACGAGACGACCCGACGAATCGTCGGCGCGCTCATGCGTGACGGACGATTCCGCCGCGCATTCATCGGCATCGCCGGCGGCCCACGGCCCGTTCCGCCTCGGCTCGCCTCCGAGCTGGGGCGCCGGAATGCGGTGGAGGTGGTCGAGGTCGTCGACGGCAGCCCTGCGGCGCACGCGGTCCTAAGG
>JBOGZW010000005.1:0-29947 GCA_050697575.1 Gaiellaceae bacterium
GGGGCGGGCAAACCCGCCCCCGCGCGAAACCTCACTCAGGGTCCGGTATAGCGGAAGATGTACAGGCCGAAATCCCTGTCGCTCGCGGCGACCAACTCCTGTCCGCCCGACTGGAACACCTGGACGCCCCAGAAGTTGTTTCCGCCGACGTCGATGTAGTGGCCGACCTCGACGAGATCGCTACCGCCGACGATCTTCGCCACGCGGAAGCCCCCAGCGTAGTAGGAGAAGTACACGCGATCGGCATGCGTCGGTGACGTCGCCGCCTCGTGCACGGAGAGGTCACCGAACCCCGACGCGTGGGCGGGGTCGTGTGCCTCGGGGATGGCGTACGTGTCGAGCTCTGTCATCTTCCCTGGCTCATTTCTGAACAGGTGGACGTAACCCCACCCGTCGAACTGCGACGTGAAGCTGAGCGTGTCGCCGACAGTGCCGATGGCGACCGGAAGCTGAGCAGGACCGGTGCCGGCGAGGCAGTCGGCATCGCTGTACGGGGAATTGAAAATGGCAAACCCCTGGCCTCGCGGAGCGACGCCGAACGTGGGGATGTTCCCCTCAACGGTCATACCGAGCGTCGCGTTACACCCGCCGTCCGTGCCGGTGCGGTTGAAGATGAGCACAGCGTTGTAGCCGCCCGCGGCGATCACGTTCGCCACCTTCTCGGTGAACGTGCAGACGCCGCGCTCGACGACCGCGATGTCGACGACAGCAGGATTCCCCGCGGGCACGGCAGGATCGGCGGTACAGGCGCGCCCGACGAAGACGGACGAGCCCTGAATCGTCTGCCCATCCGGAAGTGGCGTTGTGTTGCTGCCCTGGCTCACGATGATGGGCGTGTTGTCCGTGACGTTGAGACCCAAGAGGGCAAACGGGCCGAAGTCCTCGTCGGCGCCGATCACGAACTGGTTGTCCACCGTGAACTCCGCTTCGTGCCCGTTGCCTTCCGGCGGCACGATGAACCCGCTTTCGGCTGCTTCCGGATCCGGATTCGTAAAGTCGGTGTCGCCGATGTACATCGGCGCGAGTGGGTCCGTGACGTCGATGGTCACGTAGCCGGCATCCCAGTACGAGAGCAGCATGACCTGCCGGCCGCCGATCTCCTTGACGACCACGTCGTGGAAGAAGATCTCGACGAGGTTCGCAGGCACTGCCTGGACGATCTGAGGGAACGTCTCATCCAGGTCGTACTCCGCGATCAGGAACGCCTTCTTCGGGTCGGTGATGTCGATGATGTCGACATCGACGCCCTCCTCGTTGTCGACGATCACCGCGTATGCCTTGTCGCCTGCATCCCACGCGAAGACGCTGTGGATCTCGTGCGCGTCCTTCTTGCCTCCGCCTGGCACGTTCGAGTCACCTACCCCTTCAACGAGCGGAGTCGGGGCCGTGGGCTTCGAGATGTCGTAGATGTTCATCCCGCCGAACCCGGCCGGCTCTTTCTCATCGCATTTCTCGTTGTTCGAGACGAGGATGTCCCCTTCGAAGGCTGGCGTGCCTATGTGGAGCGCCTGTATGCCTTCGCCGGGGAAGCTGCCCTCCTTCGACTGGATAAAGGCGACCTCTTTCGGGCTCGCCGGATTGCGCACGTCGACGACGTGGACGCCGTTGTACTTGCACGTCACGACGCCCCACGCGGCGAGGTAGGCGTAGCCGTTGAAGACCCCAACGTCTGCGATCTTCTCGGGGACGACGTTCTTGAGCTTCAACTTGCTCACGAGGTCCACGTTCGAGCTCCCGTCGGGCAAGTGCCCCCCGGTCGTTCCGTGCTGGTGGGTGTCGCGGGCTCCGTCTTCTGCGGCGATGCCTCCATCGGGATCCCCTGCCGCCGCAGTCGCGATTCCTGCGGCGAGCAAGAGCCCGGCAGCCGCGATCGCGAACCGCGACAAGAGGTGTCTCTTTCGCATGCTCCCTCCTCTTTTCGTTCGCCTGGATCGACGATCACTTCGGCCGCCCGAAGCTCACGTCAGTGTCTGAAGAGAAAGGTTCCCCCGGATCCCGGGCCTCAAACGGCGCCTCCAGGTCGTCCGTCTCGCGCTCGCGGCGTGGGCGCTGCTTCGCGAGGTTGTGCGCACGCGGCCTGGCACGCCCAGAACGCCGTCTCGAAGGTGCTGCTCGTCGCCTGGGCCGTGACGTGTCGGGCGACTCGGCGTCGCGCGGCAGCGCTGCGACTAAGATGAGAGCAATGGCGCGTGAGGGTGAGCAGAGCATGGTGCGTTATGTGTTCGGGCTCGCAGCCGCGGCGGCCGGGATCATCCTCGTGGTCGGCCTCGTCCTGATGTTCTTCACGAACATGGGGGCGCGTTACGGGATCGGAGGTGCGCTTCTCGCCGTGGCAGGCGTACTACTCGCCTTCGGTTGGTACTGGGATCGCAAGCACGGGCGGCCCGAGCGACTCGACCGCGTCTGAAGGATCCTCTTACCAGTGCCGCGCCGAAAGAGCCACAAGCCGGCGACGAGCTCGCGCCGTAGGCTTTCAGCGGCCCGGCAGGTGCCGGGAAGCGCTCGACGGCCGCGAGTGTTCGACCCCGCGCCGGGCCTCCGTGTCACGTCCGTGTCACGCCACTGAGCAGAACGGGCGGGAACCAGCTGGAGCGCCTTCGCTCAACCGTGCGGCTCTGCGGACTCCGCGGGAGCGGACAGGAAGCCTCGGCCGACTTCCCAAGCCAGGTGTCGCGGGTTCAACCCCCGTCGTCCGCTCTCTCGTGAGGGTCTGCTTGCGCCGGGCTTCTCGCTTCCTTCAGTCGACCTCGTCGGGCGCCGGATTCGGCTCCTGGCACCTGGGTGGCACGCCTAGCCCGAGGGCGAGCCGCCTTCAAGCACGGTTTTAATACGAGCAAGTCGCTTGACCCAGATCCGTTGGCCGATGAAGCCAGCTAGCGGCGGGACAAGCTTCAACGGGCCGACTGGGTTCGGCTCAAGGCGAACGGTGAGCTTTGTCGTCGCAGCATCGACCGGCTCGAAAAGCAGATACCCGGTCGGCTTTGCCGGCCCGACATCGCTCTCTACGTCGATTCGCCAATTCGGCTCCAGGGCCGTGAATCGCATCGTCGTCGTTCTTCCCTTGCCGTGGTCGAATGTGAACAGCGTGCCCGGGACTGTCGTTCCAGGCGGCTGCTTCCTGACAGCGATCGTGCTCGGATCTGAGGCGGTCTTGTCGAGATCGAGAAAGTGTTGGTACACGCTCTCGACGGGGCGCGCGATGGTCACCGTGGAGTCGACCTTGCCCATGTGCGGACACCTCCTCCTTGACGCCCCGGATCGTTACACGGATCAGTTCGTGGCGGGTGATCCGGCTGTGAGCGATCGCGGCTGGATCATCTGGGTACTACCACGAGAAGGCCGCCGAGAGGGCTAGCCGTCAATCGGCCTACCTCTGGGGGAAAGAGGGAGAGAGGCTGACCCTCTCAGCGGCATGAGAACGCTCCCATGACATTGCGCTTAGAGCATTAGGAGGTTCACGGGTCTTCCTTAGCAGAACACCGCAAATCCGCGCTCCGTCGGAGCGGCTCGCGTCGCGGTGGCCGGTCGGGACGTGGCACCGTCTGTGGCACGCGACGTCGCAGAACGGGCGGGAGCCCAGGGAAGCCGTTTGGCTCTACTGCGCCGTTTCGAGGCACCTACGGGAGCCCACGGGAACCCCTCGCCGGCTTCCCAAGCTCGTGGGTTCGAGTCCCATCGTCCGCTCTCTCGCGTCCTGAGCACCTGGGCTGCTACCTCGAAGACGCCGCCGCTCAAGAGGGGAGGCGGCCGCCGCACAGCCGCCTCCCCCGAAAGATCGATTTAACTACATCTTGTCCGGCGCCTCAACCCCGACGAGGTCGAGCGCGCGGGCGATGACCGTCTGGGTCGCCTTGCACAGGCCAAGGCGGAACGCCTGGGCGTCGCCCGCCTCGAGCACGCGGTGGTGGTGGTAGAAGCGGTGGAAGTCGTCGGCGACGCGAATCGCGTACGTCGGCAGCGCGTGGGCCGCCCTGCGGTCGGTGGCCTCCGCGACGACGCCAGGAAACTCGAGGAGACGCTTCACGAGGCCGCGCTCCTCGGGCGTGAGCTCGGAGCGGATCTCGGCCGAGAGCTCTGCATCACCGGCGTTTCGCATGATCCCGGCGATGCGCGCATGCGCGTACTGGACGTAGTAGACGGGATTCTTCTGGGTCTGCTCGGCTGCCAGGTCGACGTCGATCTCGATGGGCTGGTCGTGGCCTCGGGAGACGAGGTACCAGCGGGCGGCGTCAACGCCGATCTTCTCGACGAGCTCTTCGAGGAAGACGACGTCGCCGCGGCGCTTTGAGATCCGCTTCGCCTCTCCCTGCTCGACGACGGAAACAAGCTGGTAGATGAGCACCTCGACCTGACCCGGGTCGAACCCGAGTAGGGCGGCTGCCGCCTGGAGCCGCCGCACGTAGCCGTGGTGATCGGCGCCGAGGACGTAGATCGCTCGGTCGAAGCCGCGGGAGAGCTTGTCGAGCACGTAGGCGACGTCGGCAGCGAAGTAGAGATAGCTGCCGTCAGCTGAGCGGACGAGCGGTCGGTCCTTGTCGTCCCCGTGCTTCGTCGTCGGCGCCCAGAGCGTTCCCTCCGCTTCGTACGTCTCGATCCGCTCGAGCCCGGCGGGGATCTCCTCCGTGATGTCCGCCTGCCGTACCCACGTGTCGAAGCGCACCCGGAACCGCGCCAGCTCGGAGCGGATCACGGCCATCAGCAGCTCCACCGGATCGCCCTCGCGCGCCGCAATCTCCTCGACGTAGGCGCCGCGGTACCCCTCCTCGGGAGGGTCCTCCCCACGCCTGCGCGCTTCGACCGACTCGCGGAAGAGGTCGATCTGGCGACCGACATCGTTGTAGTAGTACTCGCGCTCGACGCCGTGCCCGGCGAGCTCGAGCAGCCGCGCCACCGAGTCGCCGTAGGCGGCGTTCCGTGCGGAGCCGACCGTCAGCGGCCCCGTCGGGTTCGCGGACACCATCTCCACCTGGATGCGCTCCTTGGCGGTCGCAGAGCCCGCCCCGTAGTCGGCACCGGCTTCGAGGATCTCCCTCAACGCCTCGCCGAACCAGGCGGGCCGGAGCCAGAGATTTAGGAAACCGGGGCCGGCCACCTCGGTGCGCTCGACTGCTCCCACACGGGCCGCTTTCCCGGCGAGCTCCTCCGCGAGCTCCCGCGCCGCCCGTCCGTCCGCCGGCCCCGCGCGGAGTGCGACATTCGTCGCGTAGTCCCCGTGCTCGTCCTTCGCCGGCCGCTCGAGCTCGACCGTCGCGTCAGAGACCTCGCTCAGCTCGGCCTCGAGCCGGCGCAGCGACTCAGCCGGCAACGGTCTCGCGCGGTGCGAAGTGGCTTTCGAGCGCGGCCAGCTCTTCGTGGGCGCCGACGGCGATGATCACGTCGCCCGGATCGAGCACGGCGTCGGGGCTGGGCGTCGCGTCGAACGAGCCGTCGCGTCGCCTTACGGCGATGACGAGCGCACCCGTCTCGTGGCGGAGCCGGAGCTCGCGGATCGTCTTGCCGGCGCAGGGCGAGGACGGCGTGACCTCGAACTCCTCCAGCCGCGTGTCGGGACCGGCCTCTGTCGTGACGATGTCCAGGAACGCCGCCACCTGCGGGCGCAGCACTAGCTTCGCCATCGTGCTGCCCGCGGTCGCGAACGGCTGTGTCACGCGGTCGGCGCCCGCGCGCAGCAGCTTCCGGTGGGTCTCCGCGTCGGAGGCGCGTGCGACGACGAGGAGGTTGGGACGCATGGTTCGCGCCGAGATCGTGATGAAGAGATTGTCGGCGTCCGAATCTCCCGACGCGACGAGGCCACGCGCCCGTTCGATGCCCGCCGCGTGGAGGTCGTCGTCGTTCGTTCCCGACCCGTGGATCCACAGCTCCTCCCGCTCCCTCGAAGCGGCGAGCGCCTCAGGTTGGAAGTCGAGCACGACGTACGGCACGCCAGCCGTGCGGAACTCTCGGGCAACCGCCTGGCCCACGCGTCCGTAGCCGCAGATGATGTAGTGGTCCTCGAGCTTGTCGATCACGTTTAGCCTCCGCCGCTCGCTCCATGCCCCCGTGAGCACGCCCCGGGCGACGATCTCGACGAGCGCGCCGGCGACGTACGCATAGATTGCCATGCCAGCGAAGATCAGCAGGATCGTGACCACCTGGCCGCCGGCGGTGTCGGGACGGATGTCGAGACCCGTGAGCGAGATCGTCACCGTCGAGCGGTAGATCGCGTTCAGGGGTGTGTCGTCGAGCGTCGCCCAGAACGCGAAGCTGCCGGCGATCCAGGCGGCGCCGAGCGCGAAGATCGCATACCGGAAGTGCCGGAGCATGATGGTCTGCTCCACGGCTACACCCGCTCCGCGAAGAGCTCTTCGAGCTGTTGCAGCTCAGCGACGGTTCCGACTGCGATGACGACGTCGCCGACCTCGAGCTCCGTGTCGGGGCTGGGGGTGGCGTCGAAGCGGCCGTCCGGCTTACGCACAGCGATGACGAGCGCACCCGTCTCGTGCCGGACGCGCAGCTCCCGGATCGACTTGCCCGCCTGTCCAGAGCCGGACGTCACCTCGATCTCTTCGATGGAGAGGTCGGGGCCGCCTGCGGACGTGACGATGTCGAGAAACGCCGCCACCTGCGGCTTCGCGACGAGCTTCGCCATCTCGAGGCCTGCTGTCGCGTACGGCTGGACGACGCGGTCCGCGCCAGCCAGCCTGAGCTTCTCGGCCGCGTCCTCGTTCGCCGCCCTCGCGACGATGAGCATGTCCGGCCGCGCCGCCCTGGCCGACAGCGTCACGTAGAGGTTGTCGACGTCCGAGTCGCTCGACGCCACGAGCCCGCGCGCGGTGGCGAGGCCGGCCAGTGTGAGCGAGGCCGGGTCCGTGCCGCTGCTCTCGATCACGAGGTCGCCGAGTTCCCGAGCCGCCTTGACCGCTTCCTGCCCGAAGTCGACGACGACGTAGTCGAGGCCGCTGGCGCGAAACTCCCGCCCGATCCGCCGTCCAACGCGGCCGTAGCCGCAGATGATGTAGTGGTTCTCCAGCTTGTTCACTCTTCTCGCTGTCCGTCTACGCACGAGCGCATTGCCCAGGGAGCCGCTGACCGCCAGCTCGATGAGCAGCGCGAAGACGTAGAGGAAGACTGCCACACCCCCGATGACGAGCGCGAGCGTGAAGACCTTCGCGGGGGTGTCGTCGGGAGCATCGACGAGGCCTGCCGTGTAGATCGTGTTGACCGTGCGGAAGAGCGCCTCGAAGAGGCTCTCGTCGAGCAGCAGCGAGTAGCCGATGGTGCCGACGACGAGCAGGAAGACGAAGGCGCCGGCGGCGATGCCCACCTCTCGCGGCGTGATCGTTCGCGTCATGGCCTCATCGATCGTCGAACAGCGGTGTCGCTTCCGGATTGCGCGCTTTCCAGGCCTCCGCCATCTCGATCCGGTCGAGCAGCGGAGGGTGCGTGTCGAGCATGACGTACGCCCAGCCCGGCGGCGCGGGATCGCCGAGGCTCGTCGTCGAGAAGCGCCTGAAGAGACCGGCCATCGCGTCGGGGTCGCGCGTCGTCTCGAGCGCTTCCCAGTCCGCCTCTTGCTCCATGTGCCGCGAGATGACGTTCTGGAGCGGCTGGGCGGCCAGCGTGAGGACGGCGAGCACGAGCAGCGACAGGGGCACGGCCTCGGGGCGCTGCATCCCGCCGCGGCGTCGCGTGATACGAGCGATTGCCCAGGCGCCGGGAACGGCGAAGAGCGCGTACCAGGCGATGGCCTTCGGGAGATGCTGCTGTGAGTGATGGCCGAACTCGTGCGCGGTGACCGCGCGCACCTCCTCGTCGCTGAAGCGCCCGTCGAGCAGCGTGTTCCAGAGGAACACTTTGCGCGTGGGCCCGATCCCGGTCGCGTACGCGTTGGCCGCCGACGTGTAGCGGTCGACCTCCTCCACCCGCACCTCGACATCCTCGACACCCTGGATCTGCGCGAGGCGGCGGACGTCGGCAGCCAGCCGCGAGTCGTCGATCTTGTCCGCGTCGATCGTGAGGTAGGGCGAGATGAAGACGAAGAGCGTCGCCAGGGCGACGAAGGCAAGGCTGCCCGGGATCCACCACCAGTCTCCGACCAACCGCGCGAACCCCATGACGATGAGCACGGAGAGCGAGAGGAAGAGGAACTCCGCCCCGAGCGCGAGCCAGCCTCCGAACACGAGCTCGACGTAGCCGACCTTCGAGACGTCGTGGCGGCGGTCCCACCAGTTACCGGCAACGAGGAACGGGACGTTCACGAGCCACACGAGGCCGAAGCCGAGCATCGCGAGCAGCATCCCCGTGCCGATCGGCCCCGCTGCGGACTCGCGCATGAAGCGCGCCCCACGCACGGCGTAGACGCCGAGGACTGCGAGCAGGAGCGCGGTCGACAACAGCCAGTTCACGCGATGGAACAACTCGTACCGGTCGGCGTCGTCGAGCTCGTTGGGCGTGAAGTAGTCCGTGGCGGCAACGTCGGGGATGCGGAGGTCCCCGGGCACACTCGTCTCCCAGAGCAGCCGGGCGGCGACAGTCCACACGCCGAGCGCGATCAGTAGCGTTCCGGCTCCCAACAGGAGGCCTCGCTTGCGAGTCGCAGTCATCTCGGACGTCCACGGTAACGCCCATGCGCTCCGCGCGGTGCTTGCTGCGATCGAGCAGGAAGCGCCCGCTGCCGTCTGGTGTCTCGGGGATACCGTCGGCTACGGCGCGCGTCCGAACGAATGCTGCGCGCTCGTGCGGGAGGCCGCCGACGTCTGCCTCGCCGGCAACCACGATCTGCTTGCGCTGGGCAGCGAGGTGCTGTTCGAAACGGATTTCAACGCCGACGCGATGACTGCCGGCCGGTGGACGAGCGACGTGCTCGACGAGTCGTCACGGAGCTTCATCGACGGCCTGGAGCCGGAGGCGCACCTCGAGCACGCCGACCTCTTTCATGCGAGCGCGCGTGATCCCGTGTGGGAGTACGTGCTGAGCGGGGAGTCGGCGCTGGCGACGCTCGAGCTGACGGAGGCGCCGCTCGTGCTCGTCGGCCACAGCCACGTCCCCTTCGCCGTCGCACTCGACGGCGACGAGCTCTCCGGGGCGCACGCACCGGCCGGCACGGAGATCGACCTCGCATCCGGTCGCCGGCTGTGCAACCCGGGCTCTGTCGGGCAGCCGAGGGACGGCGACTGGCGCGCGGCGTGGCTTCTCCTCGACCTCGCCGAGCGCCGTGCGTCGTTCAGGCGGGTGGAGTACGACGTGCAGGCGACGCAGGCGGAGATCCGCGAGGCGGATCTCCCGGCCTCGCTCGCCGAGCGGCTGTCCTACGGCGTCTAGAGGGCGCCGGCGCCGTTCGAGGCGGCCGGAACGGCGATTTCCGCAGTGCCGGCGACGCCGTACGTGATGCCTTCGCGAGCGAGCGCGAGCTGCACTTCGTCCCGCGCCTTGTGGATGCGCCATTTCACTGTGGCGAGCGTGACCTCGAGGGCGTCGGCGATCTCCGCGTAGGGCAAGCCGACGACGTCGCGGAGCAGCAGCGCCATCTTGAGATCGGGATTGAGGTCGTCGACGGCGCGCCAGAGCGTGTCGATCGCCTCGAGCTGTTCCACCGGAGCGTCGAGCACCTCCAGCGGCGCGATCTCGTCGATTGCGACGAACCCGCGCGGCCTCCGCTCGTTCGCACGCAGCTCGTCGAGGACGCGATTCTTCGTCACCTGGAAGAGCCACGTCGTGAACTTGCAGCGAAGCGAGAACTTCGGGAGTCCCTGGAAGACACGGAGGAACACCTCCTGTGTGAGATCCTCGGCGAGCGAGCGATCGTGGACGAGCCGCAGCACGTAGTTGTAGACCGGCGTCTCGTATGTCCGGACGATGATCGAGAACGCTCGCTCATCACCCCGCTGAGCTTTGCGGAGGATCGCCAGATCAGGCTGAGGGAGCGACAAGGTCGCGTGAGTATAGCCTCGTGCTCCTTCGCACGGAGACCGCGGAAGCCCGGAATTACGGCGCTTTTACCAGGGAAATTCCCGTCATAACCGGCGGCGAACGTACGCCTAACAATTCGAGGCACGTGGGTGCGAGATCCGCGAGCTCGCCCCCGTCGCGAAGAGTGAGCTCGGGGTCGGTGAGGATCAGCGGCACGGGGTTCGACGTGTGGGCGGTATGCGGGCTGACACCGTCCGCCTCGAGCATCTGCTCGGCGTTTCCGTGGTCGGCGGTGACGAGGCAGACGCCTCCTGCCCGCTCCACCGCGGCCACGACGTCGCCGAGGCAGCGGTCCACGACCTCGACGGCCTGCACGACGGCCGGGATCACCCCTGAGTGGCCGACCATGTCCGGGTTCGCGAAGTTCACGATCGCGAAGCCGAGGCCTCCGCTCTCGATGCCCTCGACGAACCGGCGCGTCACCTCCGGGGCCGACATCTCCGGTTTCTGGTCGTACGTCCCGACATCGCGTGGCGAGGGGATCAGCTCGCGTGCCTCGCCGGGCCACGGGTTTTCCCTGCCGCCGTTCAGGAAGTACGTGACATGGGCGTACTTTTCCGTCTCCGCGACGTGCAGCTGGCGTATGCCTGCGTCCGCGAGCGTCTCGGCGAGCGTTTCCTCGACCAGCTGCTCTCCGAACGCGACCGGGCAGTCGAGGTCGTCCTCGTACCGCGTCATCGTCGTCAGGTCGAAGCCGGCGTCCACGAGCTTCCGCGACAGCTGGCGCGCACGGTCGGGGCGGAAGTTGAAGAAAATCGCGCTGTCCTTCGGGCCGAGGCGGGGACGGCCCTCGAGCACGACGGGCTCGATGAACTCGTCGGTGACGCCGCGGTCGTAGCTGGCCTGAACGGCCGCGACCGGATCCCGCGCAATTGTCAACGGGTCTGACGCCGTTACAGAACTGAACGCGCGCTCCGTTCGTTCCCAGCGCGCGTCGCGATCCATCGCGTAATAGCGGCCGCAGACCGTCGCGATGCGCTCGACGGGCAGCTCGGCGAGATCTTTGACGGCGGCGTGAGGGGACACGTCCCGTCCGTCGGTGAACGCGTGGATCCACGTCTTCTCGGGCGCGAAGCGAAGCAACGCGCGCAGGTGGTCGATGTGAGAGTGGACCCCGCCGTACGAGACGAGCCCCAGCAGATGGACGTTCTCGCCACGCTCGAAGGCAGCACGTAGGGCCTCGTTCTCGAAGAACGACCCGTCCTCGATCGCGTTCGTGATCCGGGTGAGATCCTGGTCGAGCCGCCGGCCCGCGCCGATCGTCAGGTGACCGACCTCGGAGTTCCCCATCTGCCCCGCCGGTAGGCCGACCGCCTCACCGGAGGCAACCAGGGTCGTGTGCGGGTACGTCGCCCTGAGCCGGTCGAAGACCGGCGTGTTCGCGAGCTCGACCGCGTTCCCCGGCCCCGGCGGAGCGCACCCCCAGCCGTCGAGGATGACGAGGGCTACGAGCGGATGGCTGATGCGGCCTCGCAGATCTTCGCGAACGACTCGACCTCGAGCGATGCGCCGCCCACGAGCGCGCCGTCCACGTCCGGCTGGGCCAAGAGCTCCTCGGCGTTCTCGGGCTTCACCGAGCCACCGTAGAGCACCGGGACGTTCAGCAGCGACTTCACTAACGCATGCGCCTCCTGTGCGATCTCGGGCGTCGCCGTCTTCCCGGTACCGATCGCCCACACCGGCTCGTAGGCGACGACGAGGTTCTCGTGCGGCTCGAGCACCGACACCTGCCGGCGCAACACCGCCTTCGTCTCGCCCTGCTCGCGTTCCTCCTCCAACTCTCCCACGCACGCGATGACGAAGAGCCCCGCCTCGAGCGCAGCCGTCGCGCGCCGCCTGACCCCCTCATCCGTCTCACCGAAGTACTGCCTGCGCTCCGAGTGGCCGATGATGGCGCCGTAGGCGCCGATCTCCCGCAGCATGCCGGGCGACACCTCCCCCGTGAACGCGCCGGACTCCTCCCAGTGGACGTTCTGAGCCGCGACAGCGATCTCGGTGTCCGCCAGTGCCAGCACGGCTGCCTGCAGAGAGACGTACGGCGGACAGACGGCGACGTCGACGCCGTCCAGCAAGACGAGCCGGTTGCGCAGCTCGCGACAGAACTCGTGCGTCTCGGCTGGGCCCTTGAAGAGCTTCCAGTTTCCGGCGACGAGCGGCACGGAAGGCGATCTTAAGCCCTAGGATCTCAGCGTGGCGACGCCGCCGGACAGGAATCTCGCTCTCGAGCTCGTGCGGGTGACGGAAGCGGCGGCCATGGCTGCGGGGCGCTGGGTCGGACGCGGGGACAAGAACGCCGCCGACCAGGCGGCAGTCGACGGGATGCGGACGATGCTGGACGTCATCAACATGCAGGGCACGGTTGTTATCGGCGAGGGCGAGAAGGACGCGGCGCCCATGCTCTACAACGGCGAGGCGATCGGGAGCGGCGAGGGACCCGACGTCGACGTGGCCGTCGACCCGCTCGAGGGAACCCGGCTGACCGCAAACGGCGCACCGAATGCGATCGCCGTCATCGCCGTCTCCGACCAGGGGACGATGTTCTTTCCGGGCGCGGCCGTCTACATGGACAAGATCGTCGTCGGCCCCGCCGCCGCCGACGTCATCGACCTCGATGCTCCTCCTGCCGAAAACGTGCGTCGTACCGCCACGGCAAAAGGCATGCGACCTGAGGACGTGACCGTGGTCGTGCTCGACCGCGACCGGCACGTCGACCTGATAGCAGAGCTTCGCGAGGTCGGCGCGAGGGTTCAGCTGATCACGGATGGCGATGTGGCGCCATCGATCGCCGCGGCGAGACAGGGCGCGGGCATCGACATGCTGATGGGCATCGGAGGGACCCCCGAGGGCGTGATATCCGCGGCTGCGGTCAAGTGCCTCGGAGGCGCGATGCAAGGACGCCTCTGGCCGCGCAACGACGAGGAGCGGCAGAAGCTCGTCGACGCCGGCTTCGACGTCGAACGGAAGCTCACGACGGACGATCTCATCGACTGCGACAACGTCTTCGTCGCGGCGACGGGGGTCACCGATGGGAGCATGCTCAACGGCGTGCGCTACGACGCGTCCGGGTGCACGACGCAGTCGATCGTCATGCGCTCACGGTCGGGCACGGTGAGGCGCATCGACTCGTACCACGCGCAGTCGAAGCTCGAGCACCTGGCGCCCGGCCGGTACTAGAGCTAGGCGGCTACGGCCTTCTCGAGCTCCGCCGAGTAGTCGCCCGATCGCGCGAGGCCGTTCATGCGTGCTCGGTGCAGGTACGCAGCCTGTGCCGCTTCCGCGTTCGCCGGGTCTCCTCCCCACGCCTTGAGCGCCGGCGCCTGGAGCGCTCGGCCGTAGGAGTACGAGAGCTCCCACGCGTGCGGTCCTCTGGCGTTCATCGCGTTCAGGTGGGCCGTCGCGGCCTCGTCGGACTGGCCGCCGGAGAGGAAGACGATGCCGGGCACGGCGGCAGGTACGTGGCGCTCGAAGCAGAGCAGTGTCTTCTCCGCCACCTCGTCGACACCCGCCTGCGTCGGGCACTCGTACCCCGAGAGCACCATGTTCGGCTTCAGCAGCATCCCTTCGAAGTGCACGCGCTGGTCGCGCAGCTCCGTGAACGTCGCGTGGAGCGTCCGCGAGGTGACGTCGAACGACCGCTCGATCGTGTGATCGCCGTCCATGAGCACCTCCGGCTCGACGATCGGCACGAGGCCGGCTTCCTGGCTGAGCGCCGCGAACCGGGCCAACGCGTGGGCGTTCGTCCACACGCAGTACTCGCTCGGGATGTCCTCACCGATCGTGATGACGGCGCGCCACTTCGTGAATCGAGCGCCGAGCTCGCGGTACTCCGCTAGCCGCTCCCTCAGGCCGTCGAGGCCCTCGGTGATCGTCTCGCCCGGGGCGTTCGCGAGCTCCTTCGCCCCTGCGTCGACCTTGATGCCGGGAATGATCCCCTGCTCGGCGAGCTTCGCTGGAAACGGCGTCCCGTCGGCGGACGACTGCCGGATCGTCTCGTCGTAGAGGATGACGCCCGAGATGTGCTCGGCAGCGCCCTCCGTGGTGAAGAGGAGATCGCGGTAGCCGCGCCTCGCCTCCTCCGTCGACTCCACGCCGATGGAGTCGAAGCGCTTCTTGATGGTCCCGCTCGACTCGTCCGCGGCCAGGATGCCCTTCCCCGGCGCGACCAGCGCCTTGGCGGTGCTTTTCAGCTCGTCAGACATGCTGCGAGTCTACCCCGGCGGAATGGCTGCTATGCCCGGCAGTTCCTTCCCCTCCAGGAATTCGAGCGCGGCGCCGCCACCGGTGGACACCCACGCCACCCGATCGGCAAGACCGAGTTCGTTGACTGCCCGCACGGAGTCGCCGCCTCCGACGACCGAGTACGCGTCCGCGTCCGCCACCGCCTGGGCGACGGCCCGTGTGCCCTCGGCGAAACGGGGCCACTCGAAGACACCCATCGGGCCGTTCCAGAAGATCGTCCGGGCGCCCGCGATCACCGCGGCGAAGCGCTCGCGGCTGTCAGGGCCGATGTCGAGGCCTAGCCAGCCTTGCGGGAGCGCGTCGTACGCCACGATCTTCGATTTCGCGTCTTCCTCGAAGGCGGCTGCCGCAACGACGTCGCTCGGCAGCTCGACGTCGAATTCGAGCGGGTTGTCATCGCGTAGCTCCTCGGCCATCTTCCCGCCGACGATCACCGTGTCGGCCGTTCCGCCGAGATTCCGCAGCACGCCGAGCTTGTCCTTGACCTTCGCGCCGCCTGCGACTAGCACGAACGGCCGCTCGACGTCGACCAGCAGCCGGCCGAGGTGGACGAACTCGGCTTCCATCAGCAGCCCGGCGTACGCGGGCAGAAGGTGGGCTATAGCCTCAGTCGACGCATGCGCGCGATGCGCCGCGCCGAACGCGTCGTTCACGTAGATGTCCATCCCCTCCGCGAGCTCCGCCGCGAACGTCGGGTCGTTCGCTGTCTCCCGCTCGTCGAAACGCGTGTTCTCGAGCACCCGAATCCGCTCGTCCGGCAGCAGCATGCGCAGACGATGGGCGCACGGTGCGAGGGAATAGTCGGGGTCGACACCGTCCGGCCGGCCGAGATGGGAGGCGACGACGACCTCTCGCACACCGTGATCGAGGAGCCATTCCAGCGTCGGCAGTGAGGACCGAATGCGCATGTCATCGGCCACCTCGCCGTCCTCGAGCGGGACGTTGAGGTCGGCGCGGACGAGGACACACTTGCCCGCGACGTCCGCCTCGCGGACGGACCGCGGGAGATTCACGCCTTGGCTGCGACCGGTGCCGGTGCGAGCTTCTGCGACATCCGCTCGACGAGATCCGACAGCCGGCAGCTGTAGCCCCACTCGTTGTCGTACCAGCCGAAGACCTTGACCATCGTCCCCGAAGCCATCGTCAGCCCACTGTCGAAGACGCAGGAGTACGGGGAGCCGATGATGTCCGAGGAGACGATCTCCTCGTCCGTGTAGCGGAGGATGCCCTCCAGCGGCCCCGTGTCGGCGAGCTCCTGGAACAGGCTGTTGACCTCGTCGGCGGTCGTCTCGCGACCGACGCGCACGACGAAGTCGACCACGGAGCCGTCCGGCACCGGGGCTCGCATGGACATGCCGTCCACCTTGCCCTCGAGGTCCGGCATCACAACGCCGATGGCGCGAGCCGCGCCGGTCGAGGTGGGGATGAGGTTGATCGCCGCTGCGCGGGCCCTGCGCAAGTCCTTGTGCGGGAGGTCGAGGACGCGCTGGTCGTTCGTGTACGCGTGCACCGTCGTCATGAAGCCCTGCTCGATCGTGAGCGCGTCGTGCAACACTTTCGCCATGGGCGCCACGCAGTTCGTGGTGCAGGACGCGTTGGAGATGATGTGGTGCTCTGCGGGGTCATAGGCGTCGTCGTTGACACCCAGCACGAGCGTCACGTCGGGATCGGTGGCCGGCGCCGAGATGACGACCTTCTTGGCCCCTGCCGTCATGTGCGTCTCCGCCTGCTCTCGCTTCGTGAACAGGCCCGTCGACTCGATGGCGATGTCGACGCCGAGATCTGCCCAGGGCAACTCCGCCGGATCGCGGAAGGTGAGCTTCGCAATCCGCATTCCGTCTACGGTGATCGAGTCGTCGGTCGATTCGACGCCACCGGTGAACGGGCCTAGCACGGAGTCGTACTTCAGGAGGTGCGCCATCGTCTTCGTGTCGCCGATGTCGTTGACGGCGACGATCTCGAAGTCGCCTCGGCGGGCGACGTGCGCCCGCAGAAAATTTCGTCCGATGCGGCCGAAGCCGTTGATGCCTACGCGAGTCTTGGCCATGTCGTGAGTCTATCCCTCGGCCAGTTCCACCAGCCGGGCCAGCCTGCGCTGGACGGCCGCCTTCGTCACGCGCGGCTCGCACTTCGCCGCGAGCTCGCGAAACGACAGGCCGGGATGCTTCACACGCAGGGCTGCGATCTCCTGGAGCTCGTCGGGTAGCGACGCGAGCGCTCCCCGCTCCTCGAGCTCGTGGACCGCGCGCAGCTGCTCCTGCGCGGCCCGGCTCGTGCGAACGAGGTTCGCGTGATCGGCGTTCGCGAGCCTGTTCGCAGCCGCGCGGGCGGCGCCGACGACCGCGTGCTCGTCGATGACGAGGGCCGCGTCGCTCGCTCCGGCGAGGGCGAGCATGTCGGCGACCGTCTCCGCTCCGTGCGCGAACGTCACCGCGTAGCTGCTCCGCTCTCTCGCGCGAAGCACGACGTCCTCCTGCGCCGCGATGCGGACGAGGAACTCGGCCCCGTCGGGGTCCGCAAAGCGCACCTCGAGCTGGGCTGCCCGCGGGCCGCTGACCGACCCGGCGCCGAGCAGGGCGCCGCGCGCGTAGGCGGCGCGGCAGCAAGGACGCCCGACAACCCTCGCAGGCGGTCGGGTCAGCGGGCGGCCGCCGCGTCCGACGATGCCCGCTTCGCGGAGAACCTCCACCGTGCCCGGGCCGCCGAGGACGTGCAGCTGGTAGCGCGTCGAGCGGTCGAACGCGCGCTGGGTGTACGTCCGGATCTCGCTCTCGACGCCGAGGTCGCGCAGCAGCGAGAACGCCCGGCGGGCCACGGACGACGCCGAGACGTCGAGGTGGAACGCGAGCTCGCCGTGACCGCGCAGGTGGAGGCTGCCTGCCGTGTGGAAGAGCGCCGAGATCTCCGCGAGGGCGTCGCAGCGCCTGGCGGGAGCGATGGCCGCGAGCTCGTTCCGCACGTCCTCGGCGAGCGTCACGTGGTTGTCCCTTCGAGCGCGAGCAGACGGCGCTTGTAGTCGGCCCCGAGCGAACCGTAGCCGCCCAGTCCATCGGCGGCAACGACTCGGTGGCACGGGACGATGATCCCGAACCGGTTGTGCGCGCAGAACGAGCCGGCAGCACGCGACGCGCCGGGATGGCCGGCGAGCGCGGCCAGCTCCCCGTACGTGACGGTCTCTCCGCGGCCGACGCCGCGCAGGGAGGTCACGACCGCGAGCTGGAACGGCGTGCACCAGGAGAGGTCGAGCGTGACGTCCGCGAAGTCCTCGGGCGCACCGCTGAAGTAGGCGGCGAGGCGCGTGGCGAGCGGATGCTCGCCGGAAGGTAACAGCGTCGGGGACAGGATTAATCCTGTCCCCGACCCAGCTTCCCTCGGTCGCGGCAACTCGTGCCACAGCAGGACGTCGTCCTCGAGCAGCAGCTCCCCTACTCCGAAGCCGTCGGCTTCGTACAGCACGCGAACCCGCGCCACCCGGTGAATCTAGCGCCCACTAGAATCGGCGCGTGAGCGTCCACGGCATCTTCAGGCCGCCTCCTCCGGTGAACGAGCCCGTTCGCGCGTACACGGCCGGGAGCCCCGAGCGGGCCGAGGTCGAGGCGCGGCTCCAGGAGATGCAGGCGGAGCGGCTCGAGGTCCCCTGCGTGATCGGCGGCAAGGACGTCCGGACCGGCACGACGTTCGAGTCGGTCATGCCCCATCGCAAGGAGCACGTGCTTGCCGACGTCCACCAGGGCGGCGCCGAGGAGGTGCAGGCGGCCATTCGCGCGGCAGCAAAGGCGTGGCCCGAGTGGTCGCGGACGCCGTGGGAGGAGCGCGTGGCGATCTTCCTCCGCGCATCGGAGCTCCTCGCCGGGCCGTGGCGTCAAACGCTGAATGCGGCCACGATGCTCAACCAGTCGAAGACCGTGCACCAGGCCGAGATCGACGCCGCCTGCGAGGTGATCGACTTCTGGCGCTTCAACGCCGACTACCTCGTCCGCATCTACGAGGAGCAGCCCGCGTCGTCTCCGGGTGTCTGGAACCGCATGGAGTATCGGCCGCTCGAGGGCTTCGTCTTCGCGGTCAGCCCTTTCAACTTCACGGCGATCGGCGGCAACCTCACATCGTCCCCGGCGATGATGGGCAACACGGTCGTCTGGAAGCCGGCCTCGACGGCCGCGTACTCGTCGTACTTCCTCATGCGGCTGCTCCAGGAGGCGGGGCTCCCCGACGGCGTGATCAACCTCATCTACGGGCCCGGGGCGGCGATCGGTGATCCCGTGCTCGCGAGCCCGGACCTCGCAGGCATCCACTTCACCGGCTCGACGTCAGTGTTCCAGGACATGTGGCGTACGGTCGGCGGAAACATCGAGCGTTACCGCAGCTACCCGCGGATCGTCGGCGAGACCGGCGGCAAGGACTTCATCGTCGCCCATCCGTCCGCGGACGCCGACGAGGTGGCCACGGCCGTGCTCCGCGGCTCCTTCGAGTACCAGGGCCAGAAGTGCTCGGCCGCCTCGCGCATCTACATCGCTGAGTCGCTCTGGAACGAGACGCGCGACCGCATCGCCGACGAGGTGAGCACGATCCGCATGGGCGACGTCACGGACTTCCGGAACTTCATGGGCGCCGTCATCGACGGCACCGCGTTCCAGCAGCACCGCGAGGCAATCGAGGAGGCGAAGGCCGCGGGGCGGAAGATCGTCGCCGGCGGCACCACCGACGACTCAGAGGGTTTCTTCGTCGAGCCGACCGTCATCGAGACGACCGATCCGGACGACCGGCTGCTCCGGGAGGAGCTGTTCGGCCCCATCGTGACGGCGTTCGTCTACCCCGACTCGAAGTGGCAGGACACGCTGCGCCTCGTCGACGAGACGTCTCCGTATGCGCTTACCGGCGCGGTGTTCGCTCGCGATCGCGGCGCACTCGACGAGGCCGCCGAAGCGCTCCGGTACGCGGCCGGGAACTTCTACGTCAACGACAAGCCGACCGGCGCTGTCGTCGGCCAGCAGCCGTTCGGGGGCGCGAGGGCTTCGGGCACGAACGACAAGGCGGGCTCGATGTGGAACCTCATCCGCTGGGTCAGCCCCCGCACGATCAAGGAGACGTTCGTGCCTGCTACCGACTACCGCTACCCCTTCCTCGAGCCGTAAAGACCCAGGCGTTGGCGGCGGCCTCCGGGCCGGCCGTGGCGAAGGCGACGACCGTGTGGTGGCCGTTCGTGAGCGGCTGGGGCGCCTCGCCCCACATCGACATCTGCTGCCTGTTCGGCGACCAGTACGCCCGGGCATCGAAGAGGCGTCCGTCGAAAAACATGACGGCGTCGTCGATCTTGTGCGGCGAGGACACCTCGGCGAAGAGCTGCGTTCGCCGCAGCACCCGCTCTCCGGGCTGCGGGCGCACGGCCTCCACTGTGAAGGCCGGGTCGATCTCGACTTTCCACGCGCCGCGCTCCCGCCGCACGGGGACGGCGAGGGCGTCGTGCTCGCGGCCTCCGGCGATGGCAACCACGGCGAGGCCTCGATCCACGATCGCGTCGAGGATCACCCGGTACGAGCCCTGCGCAAAGGGCGCGATCCCGTCGCGCACGCCCCGCGCCCCACGCCTGCGAAAGTCGGAGAGCGTTGGGCCGAGCCGCAACCTGCTGACACGGCTGAGCGCCGCCCACATGGCGGATTCGTCGTTCGCTCCCGCAGCCCGCACGAGCCGATCGATCGCACGCACGCTCTCGGTCGAACCCGGTGGCGCCGCTGCCGTCGACCGCGCCATGAAGACGGCGGCCAGGAGGAGCGAGGCGAGGGCCAAGCGCAGGGCCACGAAGAAACCTTACGACCTGCTCACCGGCTCCTGACGTCGCCGGTCTACGGTGGCGGCATGCGCACGCTCGTCCTCGCAGCCGGCTGGCTCTCGCTGATCGTCCTCGTACTTCCCGTACGCGTCTAGCGTCCTAGGGCACAAAGGTCCACGCTCGCGCAGCGGCCTCGCCGGCGGCGCTCGTGAACGCGACCGCGGTGTGGCGGCCCGGCTCCAGCGGGCTCTCGAAGTTCGCGTAGATGGTCGCACTGTCCGCGTCGGCAGCCGTCTGCGGGTCGAGCGTTACACCATCCAGGTACAGCAAGGCGATGCCCGCACCGCCGGCACCGTGTTTTTCGACACCGATCTGGTTCACGAACTTTCCGCGCGAACCCGGGGGCGGCCCGAGGATCTCGATCCGCACGGGGCCTGGGAGCTCCACGCGCCACACGTCGCCTTCGCGACGGAGTGGAACGGCGTACGCGGAACTGCCACGTGAGAGTGCAACGAGTCCAAACTCGCCGTCGACGTTTTCCGACACCTCGACCGGTAGCGACCCTCCCGCGAATGGCGCGAGCGCGCGCTTGAGCTCGGGAAACTCGTTTCGCTCGAACTCCTCGAATGTGGGGCCGACACGCTGCCGCGACGGCTCGGAAAGCAGCTCCCACGCCGTCTCGGCGTCGCCGTCTGCCGCTGCTGCGACGAGCGCCGCGATCACCTCGCGGCCGGGGTCTGGGGCGGGTGTCGGAGCCGACTGCTTGTCGTCGCCGCACGCGGCGAGGAGCAACGACACGAAGACAGCGACGGGGACGGCCCTCAGCACGCGCAGGATCCTAGCCCGAGGTGACCGTCGGCCCGGCCTTGTGCAGCTGCGCGTAGACGGCACGCGCGGTCTTCTCCGGCAGGCCGGGCACGCCTTCGAGCTCCTCCTGCGACGCGGCGAGTATCCGGTCGACCGAACCGAAGTGCGTGAGCAGCGCCCGCCGCCTGGCCGGGCCGACGCCGCGCAGATGGTCGAGCAGCGAGTCGCGCGCCTCCGCGGACCGGCGCTGCCGGTGAAAGCCGACGGCAAAACGGTGAGCCTCGTCCCGAAGTCGTTGCAGGAGCTGGAGCCCGGCCGACGAGCGTTCGAGCACCATGGGCCGCCGTTGCCCGGGGACGTAGACGTGCTCTTCCTTCTTCGCGAGCGAGACGACGGCGACCCGCGGCAGCTCGTACTGGTGCATGGCCTCGAGCGCCGCCGACAGCTGCCCCTTCCCCCCGTCGACGACGACGAGGTTCGGGATCGCGGCGAACGACTCGTCCCAGTCGGGCGCGCTCGCGGGGACGCCGGCGCGAGCGAAACGGCGGGAGAGCACTTCCGCGAGGGCTGCGTAGTCGTCTTGCCTGCTTGCCGGCCGCCTGATGGCGAACTTCCGGTACAGCGCCTTTCTCGGCTGCGCGTCCTGGAACACGACCATGGAGCCCACCGTCTGCGCGCCCTGGGTCGTGGAGACGTCGAAGCACTCGATGCGAACGGGCAGGCTCTCGAGGTTGAGCACCTCACGCAGCTCTTCGAGTGCCGCCACGCGGCGCAGCTTCCTGCGCTCCGTGTCCGCCGCTGCGGTCACGAGGGCGTGCTTCGCGTTCTTCGTCGCGAGCTCCGCGAGCCGGCGCTTGTCACCTCGGAAAGCGGGCCGCACCTCGACCCGCGCCCCACGCCGCTCGGTGAGGATCTCCTCGAGCGCCGTCGGCCGCCCAACCTCCTTCGGGATGATGACCTGGGGCGGGATGCTCGGCGCGACGCCGTAGTAGCCGAGACAGAACTCCTCGACGATCGTCTCCAGGTCCTCGCCGGCGACGTTCTCCAGCTGAAAGCTGTAGCGGTCGACGAGCCGCCCGTCCCGCAGCGGGAAGACCTGCACGACGGCGCGGTCCGCGTCCACCGCGAGCCCGATCACGTCGACCGTCTCGGTCCGGCCCTCCGATGCGGCCTGGCGCTCGGCGAGATGACGCACGGAGTAGAGCCGGTTGCGATACCTCGCGGCATCCTCGTAGCGCTCCTCGCCGGCGGCGGCCATCATCTCGCCTTCGAGCTTGTCGGCGATCGACTCGGTATCGCCCGAGAGGAAGTCGATCACGCCGTCGATGATTCTCCGGTAGTCCTCCGGCGAGACCTTGCCCACGCATGGGGCGAGGCAGCGGTCGATGTGGTAGTCGAGGCATGGGATCCCCGAATGGCGGCCGGGCCGCGGCCCCTCACACGGACGAAAGCGGAAGGCGCGGTTCAGCACGTCGAGCGTCTCGCGCACCTTCTTCGCGTTCGCATACGGACCGAAGTACACGACACCGCGGCGGTGCCGCTCGCGCGTGAACATCACCCGCGGGTACTCGTCCTCGAGCGTCACCGCGATATAGGGAAACGACTTGTCGTCACGCAGGCGGATGTTGAACGGCGGCCGATGGCGCTTGATCAGGCTCTGCTCGAGGTGGAGCGCTTCCGCCTCGGTACCCGTCACGATCGTCTCCACGTCCGCGATCCGCTCCACGAGCTGCACCGAGCCGAGCCGCGTGTCGCCGGTCCGCTGGAAGTAGCTGCGGACACGGGACCGCAGGGACTTCGCCTTGCCGACGTAGAGGACGTCGCCCGCCTTGCCGCGGAAGAGATATACGCCCGGGCCTCTGGGAACGGTCGCGAGGCGGGCCTTGAGTGCCTCGTTCATCCCACTCCCAGCGTAGCGACCGGCTACCTTACGCCCGTCATGGGTCGCATTCTCGCCGTCGCCATCGCTGCGCTCGCCTTTGCAGGCCCTGCCGCAGCGGGAGGGCCGAAGCTCGTAATGGGCGCAGCCGAAGACGCCGTGCGGCAGCCGACGGTGGTCCTGGCCAAGACCCAGCTCGACCTCCTGTCGCTCGCAGGGTTGAAAACCGTCCGCATCACCTCCGTGTGGTCCCCCAGCCTGCGCGCGCCCGTGCCTAGTGAGAAGAGCGCGATCGCCGTCGTTGCTGACGCCGCGGCCCTGACGGGCACGCGGGTCATCGTGCAGGTATTCCACAAGGATTTCGCGACCACGCCGCTGACGGACGGGGCGCGTGACGAGTTCGCCGCCTATACGGCCGCCATCGCGCGGGACAACCCGACGGTGCGCGACTTCGTGATCGGCAACGAGCCCAACCTCAACCGCTTCTGGATGCCGCAGTTCGGCTCCGATGGCACGAGCTGGTCTCCTGCTGCCTACCTCGCGCTCCTGACACGGACGTACGACGAGCTGAAGAAAGTGTCGCCGAAAGTTCAGGTGATCGGCGGGGCAATGTCCCCCCGCGGCGGGGACAGGGCGGGCGGGATCCGCCCCACCCACTCGCCGACAAAGTTCATCACCGAGCTCGGCATCGCGTACCGGCAGAGCGGCCGCCCTCTGCCTGTGATGGACAGCTTCGCCATCCACCCGTACCAGGACAACTCGAGCACGCCGCCGGGCTTCGCACACCCGCTCAACACAACGATCGCCATCGCCGACTACGACAAACTCGTCAAGCTGCTCGGACAGGCTTTCGACGGCACCGCGCAGCCAGGCTCCACCCTGCCCATCGTCTACGGCGAGTTCGGTGTGGAGACGGTCATCCCCGACGCGAAGTCGGCCCTGTACACGGGGGTCGAGCCTGCTTCTGTGCAACCGGTCGACAATGCGACGCAGGCGGCGTACTACCGCGAGGCCCTCGCCATGGCGTTCTGCCAGCCGAACGTGACGATGTTCCTCTTCTTCCATGCCGTGGACGAGTCGAACCTCGACCGCTGGCAGTCGGGGCTGTTCTACGCGGACGGCACGCCGAAGCCCAGCCTGGGCGCGGTGCTGCAGGCAACTCGCGACGCGCGCGGTGCGGTGATCGCGCGCTGTCCTGGGTTGCTGCTCTCGCCCACCGCGAAGGTCGTTTACCCGCGCGGCAAGTCGCTGACGAAGGTTCCGCTCAAGGTGAAGGTCACGTGCGACATCGACTGCAACTACCGCGTGCGTCTCGAGCGCTATCCGCGGGGCTCGACGACCCTCTCCACGAGAGGGAAGGCGCTCACAGGCGTCAGGAAGACGGTGTCGCTGCCGCCCCGTCGCATCGCGCCCGGCAACTACCGGTTCACCATCACGCTGACGGCGCCCGTCAACACGGGGCAACCGACGCAACTCGCGAGCGCTCCAGTGGCGGTGCGCTGACTACGATCTCGTCGATGCAGGGCCAATACGTCGCGTACACGTTCTACAAGGTGTCGCCCGAGTGGCGCCGGCTGCCGGTGGAGGAGCGCGCGGCCGGCAAGGACGCGTTCGCCGAGGTCGTCGAGGACTGGACCTCGCGGCTCGACCACCTGCACGTGTACTCGACGGTCGGCGTGCGCCCGGACTGCGATCTCTTCCTCTGGAAGATCACCGAGCGGTACCTCGATCTCGAGGAGATCGGAGTCGAGCTCAACGCAACGCCACTGGCCGGGTGGCTCGAGACGCCGTACTCCTACGTCGCGACGACGAAGGCATCCCAGTACACGAGCGCGCGTCGTGCCCGAAAAGTCGTGCCGCGTGGATCGCCGTACCTCGTCGTCTACCCGTTCGTGAAGGTTCGCCCGTGGTATGCACTGCCGGCCGAGGACCGCCAGCGGGCGATGGACGAGCACATGGCCATTGGAGCGACGTTCCCCTCCATTCACAACCACACGACGTACTCGTTCGGTATCGACGACCAGGAGTTCATGACCGCCTTCGAGTGCGACGAGCCGGCGGACTTCATGCATCTCATGCTGACGCTGCGCGATTCCGAGGCCAGCCGCTACACGGAGCGCGACACGCCGATCTTCGTCGGCCACATGGTCGGCATCCGCGAGGCGCTCGACTTACTGGACGGCGCCGCGATCCGGACGCGCGCCGAGCTCTAGCTATAGGTGTGCTCTTGGCGCCACGTGCGCCACATGGCGTAGCCGCAGAGCACGAGCACGACGACAAACGCAGCCGCGTCGATCCCTGAGGCGCCGCGGAACGTGATGACCGCGATGTCGACGACGATGACGACCGCCGCGCCGTAGAACGCCGCCCTCGCCCGCCCTGACCACTCCGCTATCTCACCGCGACGTTCCCGCCAGACGAGGTACACGAAGAATGCGATCGCAAGCAGGAACGCGACTCGCGCGATGATCGAGAACACCACGAGCGTCTGGTACAGCTGGAGGACGACGATCGTGAGCGCGATCAGCGCGATGATGATGAACCCACGGAGCGTCGGGTTCATGTCTGCGATCAGTCGTCTCATGGCGTCAGGGTAACCACGCGTATGATCGCCTTGTGGTCGAGGTAGGCAAGCCGGCTCCGGACTTCGAGCTCGAGAGCGACGCAGGCGAGCGTGTAAGCCTGTCCTCGCTGCGCGGTAGCCCTGTGGTCCTCTACTTCTATCCCAAGGACGATACCCCCGGCTGCACGCTTCAGGCCTGCGACATCCGCGACGCCTGGGGCGAGTTCGAGGCGACGGGTGCGACCGTTCTCGGCGTGAGCCCTGACTCCGTCTCGTCCCACGAGAAGTTTCGGGAGAAGTACGACCTGCCGTTCACGCTGCTCGCCGACACCGAGCACGAGGTGGCGGAGCGGTACGGCGTCTGGCAGGAGAAGACCTACCAGGGCAATACGTACATGGGCATCGACCGCTCGACGTTTGTCATCGACGCGGACGGCAACGTCGCGAACGTCATGCGCGGCGTGAACGCGGCCGAGCACGCCGACGACGTGCTCGCCGCACTCGCGTGACGACTACTTCTTCGGCTTCTTCAGCGGGCCGGCTTTCGTGAAGTAACTCTTGCCCGCACCCCAGGCTGGGCCGCGAGCAGCACGGCCGCGCCGAGAACGGCGACCGTGCCCACCCGGCGGTACTAACAGAATCGTGGAACTCTGGCTATCCGCCTCCCGGCATACAAGGAGCAGGGCATCGCGAGTCGAGCGCCGCAGGCTATATGTCACGTTTCGATTACTAGACACGCGAGAGGTACGGAATCTTGCAGCGCGACCAAAGACCGCCCGAGGACGGTCTGACAGTCACGTGGATGAGAGGAACTTGAACCTCCACGGGGTTATCAGGGGGCGTGGTGCCTGATGGGCGGAAGCCGTTTCCCGCTCGGCAAGACGATGGTGCGCTGCGCGGCGACGGACTCCAGCCTCCCTTCGCTCGATCTCCATCCGTCTCCTCCCACGGCGGCACGGCTACCTCAGGCCCGCTGGGAGGGCTGTGACGGCCAGTCAGCGCCTTCTCGTCGAGGGCAGGCGTCGGTTTGGCAGGATGTACCGACCTACCTGGCCCGGCACATCGACGTGCTCGGAAGCGCTCGGTGTTTGATCGACAGCGTCGACCTCCTGCGGTTCGTCGACCCGCAGCACTACGAATCGCTGGCCGCACGTAGCACAGCAGTAATGGGTGCCTTCCTCAACGCGGAGGTCAGGGTGGGCACAGGTCGTCATCGACTTTGCTCCATTTGTTACCGACATCGGCACTAAGAGGCCTTCTCTGAAGGCCTGATTGGGGCCGAGACCCGCCGCAAACGGCGGCGCGATGTGGCTTCGTTGCTCGATTCTTTACGGTCGCTTCGCGGAACGCTCTCGGACTGCATAGCACGCACGCGTCATCGGATAGCGTGACTTGGAACTCAGTTAAGAGAGGAGAGCGGATACGTCGGAGCTTCGGCTCCCGGCCTCTGCCGTCAGCTTGTGACTCCGTCGCGGATAGTCGCCGCTCTAGCGGTCCTGGTCGGCCTGGCCACGCTCGCGCGTGCAACAAGATGCGCCGCGGGTGGCGAGGTGTTGATCGGCGTGACGCTGACAGGTGTGCTCGCCGCGGTCTGGAACGACGATCGTGAGCGCAGCCTCGCCGCCCGGATTGCGAAGTTCATCATCCTCCTGGTCCTGGCGGGAGCGTGCGTGGGCTTCCTGGCGGTCGCCCTGCACGTGAGGTGCGTGTCCGTGGTGGGCCCCGCGTGGCCAAGCGGCCACGGTGCCGCGTTCTCCTAGCGCTCACGAGGCCGATTATTGCATAGTGTCGCATACGCTCTAGTCGTTGCGACTGCAATCGTATGTTCTAGTTTGATTGCATCTGCGCAGCAAGCTACCACCGGTGGTAGCCGCTTTCCGAGCGTCAGCGCGGCCGCGCTCGCGCTTGGCGTCGTACCCATGACGGTTCGGCGCAGGAGGACGTATCAGTAACTCCCTGGCGTGACCGCGTCACGGGGATCCGCCTTCGGGCGGGCCTCTCCGTCGTTGTAGCCGGCGGACGCCGTCCAGGCCGACCGTGGGGGAAGTTTCGAGCTCGTCCGAGAAGTCCTGGGCGGGCAGCCGCCGGCTCTCGTCGCCCGACGGCTTCAGCTGCCAGCCGTGCGGCACCGTCCAGGTATCGAAGTCGCCGGTGTGTTCTCGCTCGTGTTTGGCCTGTTCTGCAGCGGCATCGTTCTTGGCACCGTGGTCGCCAGCTTCGTGGGGGAGGAGTTCGCGGAGGCTCGTCAGATGGAGCTCGAAATGAAGCGGCGAGAGCGCGAACGCGTCGAGGAATCCGACTAACAGCTCTTCGGACAGAACGAGTTCGGAAGACGTTTGTGGCCTGAGTGTGGCCAGACGCGGCCGAAACGGCTATGCGGAGATAGGAACTCCCTGCCGGAACGCCTCGCGGACACGCTCGCGGGCGAGCGCGGCGTCGGGGTGCCTGCAGCGCACGCGGTTCCAGTGCGGGGACCGCGCGGACGGGGTGTAGTGGGTGCCGCGTAACGTCGTGAACGCGTACTCGGACTCGCGGGGCAGCGCCGGCAGGCGTTCGCGTGCAGGCTCGGCGAGCGCGATCGTGCCCACGACGCCGTGCTTGGGCGGCGTGAACTTGCGCCCGGCTCGCCGGGTCGGATTTGACTGTCGACGAGCTTCGCCGTCATCCGGTATCCCTCGCACCTCAATCACTTCACCGGACTCGTTCAAGGCGACATACCCGAGTGTCTTGGCGCCTGGGCGTCCGGCCGCGACGGCAGCGGCTCGCGGAGAGTCGTCATCCGGAAAGACGACGATCGCGAACCAGGTGTTGATGCCATCTGGCGCGTTCGGGTAGTAGATGCAAGGCGTCCGCGCTATGTCGACGCCCTGGCGCACAGCCGTCTCGAAAGCTTCCTTCGATTGCTCGATGGCTCGTTCCCGTGCATTGCTCGAGCCGTCGCCGCACCCAGCGAGGCCAAGAGCGAGCACGACGGACGCACCTAGGTGGAGTGCGGGAACGCTAGACCAGCACATCTACGCTCGGTCGGATCGCGAGCAATGGTCTCGTAGAACTCGGGCGAGTCGGTCTGGACGATCTGGCCGTGGAGTGAAGTTATCCGTTACGAGCCGCGTGCGAAGAACGCGGTGAGCAGGTGTTGCGTCGCCGGATCAATCGTCGTTCCTCCGCGAACAACGCGGTGGATCGTCCCCCGCCGCTAGCCCTGTCGCGTCGGCGAGCTCGCGGTAGCTGGCTCCCTCTGCTCGGGGCGGAGGAGTTCGGCCGAGAAGTCCTTGGCAGGCAGCCGACGCGGCTGCTCGGCCTCGCGCCGGGACTTCCGCCTGGAGGCTTGGCAGCGCGTGCAGATGCATGTCTCCCGATGTCGTGGGCATCGGCAATGGCAGGTGGACAAGACGTTTGCTGCTCAAAAAAACGGGGATAGGTCGGTGAGGGCGCGACCGGCGGTTCTCCCCAGAGCCCCTGCGTACGCGCGCCGCAGTCGCGTGCAGCCGGTCGCGCCCCCAGTTGGCTGCGGGCTCTCACAACAGCTCTCCTCGGGCGAGCGTAAACCTTTCGAAAAGCCTTTCGGCAACCCGCTTAGCGAACGGCCCTGCGGCGAGATAGGTGAGGGGCGCGGGGGCGCTCTTGCGGGAGAGAGCAGCCTTTCGCGCCCTTCTCGCGTTCCGACGGTCACTCGGTGCTGCCCGCCCGGCGGTGACCGACGAGCGCCCCCGAGTCCGCACGCGCGCGCCGCACACACGCGTGGAGCCTGGTCATACCCTCATTGATGCCCGAGCAAACGATTCGAGCACCGGTCGACCTCGCGGCCACGGTCGCTCGGCTGCTCGCCGTGCAGGCTGAAGGGCGGCACCAGCGTCGGAGCTTGGATCGGCATCATCTTGCCGGTCGAGCCGCTCGGCACGTCTCGCGGCGGTCGCCAGCCGTCCCGCAGCGCAGCCGCTCGATCCTCGGCCGTCCACACCGACGGCGGGTACTGCGGATCGCGCCACCACTTCATGCCGAGCGCCCGACCCGCCAGCTCCCGATGACGCCCTGAGTGCGGACGGTGGGCTCGTCAGCGGGCGTTCCCCATGGACGCAGGGGGACGATCAGCCCATTCATCACGGTGAACGCGGTGGGCCTTGGTGGTCGATGGATCGGTCAAATCGGTGTGAGACGGCACGAGCTCGAAGGCTTCGCCGCTCGCATCGATCCACTTTCCGACTGGAACAGATCGCCACGGCTCGCCGCTGGTGGCTCGCGCGCTTCTCGCTCGACGAGCTGCGCTTCTGGCCGCCGCTGACATGATCGTCAAGCCGGTCCACTGGGCGGGCCAGTGGCGGAATCCGTGGAGCCGGCTCGAGGTCCTGGCGCTAGAGGCAGGCCAAAATCCGCAGTCCGAGAGAGGCTCGAACTCCGCGGTTGTCGCAGCGTCTGACGCGCCGGGCTGGAGGACAGTCGCGCACGGGTTTCCCGCCCCCGATCGGGGTTCTCCCTGATGCCTTCGGCGACTGCGGCGTGCAAGCGTCTGCGTCAGAGAGGAGGTGTGAGATGTCGACCATTTCACATCCGCCCATCGGGGCTGCTCAGGAGCAGGGCTGGGTTTCGCTCCTCCGTCTCAAAGAAATCTGGGCGTCGCTCGCGATCATCGCGATGTGGATCGCTGTCGCGGCAACAGGTATCGAGCCCGCAGAGCTGCGGCCCTCTCGCGGATCCGCTCGGCTACGCATGATCCTTTGTCGGCGGAACGGGGAATCCCTGCAGG
>JBOGZW010000006.1:0-29785 GCA_050697575.1 Gaiellaceae bacterium
GGCGCACCCCTGCCGCGAGCACCGCATCGACGCACGGCGGCGTTCGCCCCTGGTGTGCGCACGGCTCCATCGTCACGGTGAGCGTCGAGCCGCGCGCGCGCTCGCCTGCGGCTTCGAGGGCGATCACCTCCGCGTGCGGGCCGCCTGCGCGCTCGTGCCAGCCCTCCCCGACGACCTCGCTGTCATGGACGACAACCGCGCCCACGACGGGGTTCGGATGGGTCGTACTGCGGCCGCGCTCGGCGAGCTCGAGCGCCCGCTGGAGATGCTCGTCCACATCGAGATCCTAGGTCGTGAGGCGCGCGATGAAGAACCCGCTCGTGCGGTGAATATGCGGGAGCGTGAGGAGGAACTCGGGCCGCTTCGGGTGGCGGAAGGCCGGCCACTCGACACCCAGATCGTCGATGCCGAGCCCGGAGGCTTCGACGATCGCCTCGTTCTCGTCGGCGTTCATCGTGCAGACCGAGTAGACGATCCTGCCCCCGGGCTTTACGCGCTCGGCGGCGGCTTTCACCAGAGCGAGCTGGAGCTCCGGTAGCGGCTCGCCACGCCAGCGAAGATCGGGGCGCTGGTTCAGCACCCCGAGCCCGGAGCACGGTGCGTCGACGAGTGCGCGGTCGAATCCCGCGAGCTCAGCCGGCAGATCGAGGGCATCCGCACGCACGACGTGCACGTTCGCCGCCCCGAGCCTGGCGACGTTCTCCTCGAGCTCGCGGGCGCGACCGGGGTGCTTCTCTACGGCGACGACCTCGCCGGCCAGCTGCGACGCCTTGCCTCCCGGCGCGGCGCAGAGGTCGAGTGTCCGCTCTCCATCGCGCGCACCGACCGCAAGCCCCGCGAGCGCCGAGCCGCGGCTCTGCGGCCAGATGCGGCCCTCTTTCAGCGCGGCGCCGTCCACCCGCGAGACGCGGAGCACCCCGGACACGTCGGTCGGCTCACCTTCGATCTCGCCGCGCACGAGGCGCACCGTGGTCTCAGGTGGGTCGTTCTGCGCGTGCATGAGCGCGATCGCCTGCTCGTGCCCGAAGTCGCGCTCCCACGTGTCTGCGATCCAATCCGGGTACGAGAGCTTGAGCGGCCCGTCCGGCAGCGATTCGAGCAGCTCGCGCAGGCCGTCCGACAGGCGCCGCAGCACCGCATTCGTGAAGGGCACGGCGCGCTCCAGCCGCGCGCGACGCACGAGTTCGACGCTCTCGTTCACGGCCGCGTGGGCGGCAACGCCGTCGAGGTAGGCGAGCTGATACGCGCCGATCCGTAGCGCGGCGAGCACAGGTGGATCGAGCTTGCGAACGGGCCGCCGGCCGAGCGTCTCGATGCCGTGGTCGAGCGCGCGGGCTCGCTGCACGGTGCCGAAGGCGATCTGCTGGGCGAGCGAGCGGTCGCGCTCGTCCAGCTCGCGAGCGGCGGTGGAGAATGCGCGATCGGCGTACGCCTCGTGCTCGAACACGCGTCGCACGACCTCGTACGCCGCGCGGCGGGCGGGCGTGACTGAGCTCATGCCCTCAGGCCGCGGAGGAAGTCCTCATACGCCATGCGGCGCCGCCCGTCCTGCTGGACGATCTCGGGCACGAGCTTCCCGTCCTCGATCCTCGCCTTCCAGATCATCACGGGACGGCCGTCGAGCACGGCGCGGGCGCCGATGTGCGGCGAGAGCGCACGGATGCGGCGAAGGCTCTCCTCCGGCTCCGCGACGAGGTCGAGCTCTCGATCGGCGGCGGTGAGCTTCACAGCGTACGTCGCGCCCTCGTCTCGCTGGTCGTGGAAGACCGGCTTCTCGAGCACGTCCTCCAACAGGCCGACTGCGATCTGGGCCGAGCGCTCGTACACTGCGCCCGCGTCATCCTCTTCGCCGATCGGGAACGTCTGCTGCGCCGCGATCGGCCCTGCGTCGAGCTCCTCCGTGAGCTTGATGATCGTCACGCCGGTCTCGGTGTCACCGGCCATGATCGCCCGCTCGACGGGGGCGGCGCCGCGCCAGCGCGGCAGCAACGACGGGTGGACGTTGAGCCACAGGTGCCTGGCCAGCAGGCTGGCAGGGACGATCGCTCCGTACGCGCACGTCACGATCGTGTCGGAGGGAAGCTCCACGGTCTCGTCGAGGCGCTCCGGCTGGAGCACGGGGATGCCGAGCTTCTCGGCGGCAACTTTCGCCGGCGGAGCATCGACGCGCAGTCCACGGCCCGCCGGCCGGTCGGGCCGCGTGAGGCAGAACGCGATGTCGTATCGCACCGCGAGCTGCTCGAGGACGTCGGCTCCGAACGGCGCCGTCGCAGCGAAGCCGAACCGCGGGGGCACGCTTACCGACGTACGCCGAGCGCTGAGCGCTGCCGCAGCACCGCCATGGCTTCGCGGCGTGCCTCTTCCGTCGTGCGGTCGATCATCAGCACGCCGTCGAGATGATCCAGCTCGTGCTGGCCGGCGCGGGCCTCGAAGCCACTGAGCTCGAGCGTGACGTCAGCACCCTGAGGATCCTTCGCCTTGACCTTCACGGACGAAGACCGCTGCACCGGGACGAGGATGCCCTGGAGTGAGAGGCAGCCCTCGTCGTCCACGTCGACCTCGTCGGAGCGCCACACGATCTCGGGATTGACGAGGGTTCTCGTGTCGCCGTTCTCCCCGGCGCGCATGACGAACACGCGCCTGAGGACGCCGATCTGAGTCGCGGCGAGTCCCGCCCCGTCCGCGTTTTCCATCAGCGCGGCCATGCGGTCGACGAGCTGCACCAGCTCGTCGTCGAAGGACTCGACCTCCCGGGCGCACATCCGCAGTACGGGATCTGGGTACTGCCGGATCTGGGCGAGCGCGACGAGCCTGCTCGCTTCGCGCTCGGGGTCAGGCTGCTGTTCCTCGGCCTCCTCAGCCGGCGCGTTGTCGGGCTCGCTCGCCACGGCGCCAGTGTACTCCGCACCCTGGGGCCACCCCATGCCTCCTCCCGGTTTCAGCCTACTGAGGAATTTCGTACCTGTGGGTGCCAAGAGTGTGCGAACTTTGCAACGCGCCCACAGCCGCCTAGAAGCTCTGGGGATCGACGTCGACCGTCGCCGACAGGCTGGCCTTCCGCATCGACGTCGCTGCGGCCGCGAGCCAGCGGCCAGCCTGCGCCGCCACCGCCCGCGGAGCATCCGTCTTGGCCACGAGCTGGGCGCGGTGGCGCCCGCGGAGGCGCGGTAGAGCGGCGGGCCCGACGACGCCGTCGCCTGCCAGTCGCGACTTCAGCTCCGTGAGGGCGCGCAGCGGCCCGTCGGCCGTCCGACCGGAAACGAGCACCCGCACGATGTGGCGAAAAGGCGGATACCCGAGCGCCTCGCGCCGCGCGAGCTCCTCGGTGAGAAACCCCGCCACGTCGTGGCGAGCCGCGTAGAGGAGCGCCGGCGCATCCGGCTGGAACGTCTGCACGATCACGCGCCCGGGTGCCTCCCGCCCGGAGCGGCCCGCGAGCTGCGTGACGAGCTGGAACGTTCGCTCCTCGGCGCGGAAGTCGGGTAGCGCGAGGCCGAGGTCGGCATCGACGACGGCAGCCAGCTCGACGCCTGCGAAGTGGTGGCCCTTGGCCACCATCTGCGTGCCGAGCAGCACAGCGCTGTCAGTGTGTCGGAAGCGGTCAAGGGCGGCCGCGAGCGCGGCCGGCTTCGAGGCGGTGTCCGCGTCGAGCCGGATCCGCTCGAGCGCGGGCACCTGCCGCGCGAGCTCCGTCTCGAGCCGTTGTGTCCCGGCGCCGATACGCATCAGCTCGGGCGAGCCGCACGCGTCGCATCGCTCGCGCGAGGGGCGTGACCGGCCGCAGTGGTGGCAGCGCAGCACGTCATCCCGATGCAGCACGAGCGCTACATCGCAGTCCGGGCAGCGGATGGTCGTGCCGCAGGAGCGGCAGTGGACGGCCGGTGCGACCCCGCGCCGGTTGAGGAGGACGATCGCGCGGCCGCCTCGCTCCGCAACGCCCTCGAGTCCCGCGAGAAGCTCCCAGGACAGTGGGTAGCCGGACTCGCGCCGCATGTCGACGACGCTGACGCCGGGCAGGCCCGTCGCCAAGCGCTCCCCGAGTTCGAGCCGCTCGAGCCGGGCCCAGCTCTCGGGTCGCGGCGTGGCACTGCCGTAGACCGCCACCGCTCCTTCGAGCGCCGCCCGCTTGGCGGCGACGGTGCGCGCGTCGTAGCGAGGATCCGATTCCTGCTTGTACGACGGATCGTGCTCCTCGTCGACGCACACGACGCCGAGGCTCCGCACCGGCGCGAACACCGCGGAGCGCGCGCCGACGACGATCCGCGCGTCGCCCGTCGCGATCCGCTCGCGCTCGTCGCGCCGCTCCGCCTCCGACAGTCCGGAATGGAGCACCGCCACGAGGTCGCCAAAGCGCGCGCGGAAACGGCCGAGCGTCTGCGGTGTGAGCGCGATCTCTGGGACGAGGACGATGGCGTCGCATCCGCGTGCCACCGCCGCCTCGCAGGCGCGGAGGTACACCTCGGTCTTGCCGCTGCCGGTCTCGCCCCAGAGCAGGACGTGGCCACCTCCGGCGCCCATTGCCTCCTCGATCCGCCCGAGCGCGGCCTCCTGCGAGGCGCTGAGCGTGACCGGCAGCTCGTCGCTCGCCAGCGCGTACGACTCGGCAGGCGCGCGCCGGTCGCCGCGCCGCGCCCGCGCCTGCGGCGCCACGAGCGCGAGCGCCCGAGCCGGGGTCGAGCCGTAGTACTCCGCGACCCAGAGCGCGAGGTCGACGAGAGCCGGCGGGACCTCGTCGACGACGCGGTTGACCGGCACCGGGCGAACGCCTTCAGGCGCTGCGGCCTCATCCCCGACGACGACTCCGCGAACCTGCGAGCGGCCGAGCGGCATCGACACGACGGCCCCTTTGCTCACGCCTTCCTCGACCTCGTACGTGAACGGCCGCGCGAGCGCCCGGGTCGTTACGAGCGGGTAGACCGATGCATAGCGCACCGGCCCACCATATGCCTAGCCGCCGACGGCCTCGAGCACGAAGTCCGTAGCGAACCCGAGGAAGAGGCCACCGAAGAGCGCCCACGAGACGAGCACCTTGTGGCCGAGCTGCCGGTTGACGTTCGCGAGCTCGATGATGACGTAGAGGATGGAGCCTGCGGCCAGCGCGAGAAAGGCGACCGACAGCGCCTCGCTCGTCCACGCCTGCCCGATCAGCGTTCCGACGAATGTGGGGCTCCCGGCGATGATCCCGAGCAGGATCAGGAAGCGCCAGGTCGGCCGCTCGGCTGCGCCCGAGAGCGGCGCCACTATGCCGAAGCCCTCGGTGGCGTTGTGGAGCGCAAATCCGATCACGAGCGTCAGCGCGAGCGCCACCTCGCCGCCGCCTGCGGACTGACCTATGGCGAGGCCCTCGGAGAAGTTGTGGAGGCCGATGCCCGTCGCGATCATGAGCGCCAGCCAGGCTGCAGACGTCAGCCCGATCGGGCGCCCGGCTTCGAACTCGGCGGCCGAGGCGGCGCCCGGGCCCAGCATCTTCTTGCGGCGCTGGGCGCCGATCCAGCGGTCGTAGTAGACGAGGCTCAGCAGCCCGATACCGGCACCGAGCGCGAACAGCACCGCGAGCCACGTGAACTCGAGCCACGAGCCGCCCTCGTCGACGGCCTCTTCGAGCGCCTCCTCCACCGGCACGACCCCGTGGGCGAACACGTCGTAGAGCAAGAAGAGGAGGATCCCCGTCGCCATGCCGCTCAGGGCGGCCTTCAGGCGCACGTCCGGGCTCTGCAGCCGGCCCAGCGGAAGGCCGATGAAGATCGTCACGCCTGCGAGGGCGCCGAGTACAAGGATCTGCGTCGAGCTCAAGTCAAGTGCTCCTCTCCCTGGTTGTAAGGCGTGCCTTACAAGGCACCGAGACTATAGTGGCTCCGGGCTCCCGCTGCCGCATCGAAGGGTGGAGATGGCACGTCACTCCGTCGACGACTACCTCGAGACGATCTACTTTCTCGCATTCCCGATCGGCGAGTACCACCCGGCCACGGGGTCGTCGGCCATCGCCGCCCGCGTAGCGGAGATGCTCGGTGTCTCCCGCGCCTCGGCCGGCGAGATGCTGAAGCGACTCGAGGCAGACGGTCTCGTCGAGCGCGGAGAGCAAAAGGAGGCCATCCTTACCGACACCGGGATCGAGCGGGCAGAGAAGGTCGTCCGCAAGCACCGGATCATCGAGCGCTTCCTCACGGACTTCATGGGCTACACGCCCGAGGAGTCGCACGTCCAAGCCGACGAGCTCGGCGATACGTTCACGGAGGACATGATCGAGCGCATCAACGAGCGGCTCGGTCATCCGGATCGCTGCCCCCACGGCTGGCCCGTGGACACGACGGTCGAGCACGCCGAGAACGCAGAGCTCGTCTCGCTGTCGGCGCTACGGGCGGGCGAGCGCGCGACGGTCGTGCGGCTCGCGGAGCACGACGGCGAGCTCCTGCACTGGTTCTACTCCGAGGGCCTCGTGCCCGGCTCGGCCGTCGAGGTGAAAGACGTTCACCACGCTTCGGGCCATCTCGAGGTGACCGTGGACGGGGCGGAGCGCGCGGTCGGCGATACGGCCGCCGAAGGCCTCTTCGTCCGGCGTGGCTAGGCGGTAGCCGCCGCCGCAGCGAGGCCGGCTGCCTCGCGGAGCGCGTCGGCACGGTCCGTGCGCTCCCAGGTGAAGTCGTCGTCGTCGCGGCCGAAGTGGCCGTATGCGGCCGTCTTCGCGTAGATCGGCCGTGTGAGGTCGAGGTCGCGGATGATCGCCGCCGGGCGCAGGTCGAAGTGCTCGGCGACGAGCGCCTCGATCCGGTCGACCGGGATCGCCTCGGTGCCGAAGCACTCGACGGTCACCGAGACGGGATGCGCGACGCCGATCGCGTACGCGACCTCGAGCTCGCAGCGGTCGGCGAGGCCGGCTGCGACGATGTTCTTCGCGACGTACCGCGTGGCGTACGCGGCCGAGCGATCGACCTTCGTCGGATCCTTCCCGGAGAAGCAGCCTCCTCCCTGCCGTGCGGCGCCGCCGTAGGAGTCGACGATGATCTTCCGGCCGGTAAGGCCCGTGTCCGCCTTCGGCCCTCCGACGACGAACTTCCCGGTCGGGTTGACGAGCACGAACCCGTCCTCCCCCAGCCGGGCCTCGTCGTAGAACTCGCGTGGGAGGATCGGGTGCAGCACGTGCTCGATGAGGTCCGGTTTGATGCGGCCCTCGATGTCAACCCCGTCGGCGTGCTGCGAGACGACGAGCAGGCGGTCGATCTCGGTCGGGCGAGAGCGACCTTCCTCCCCCACCTCGTACCGCACGGTGACCATCGCCTTGCCGTCCGGACGGAGGTACGGGAGCACGCCCGCCTTGCGCACCTCGGCCAGGCGGCGGCAGATGGCGTGCGCGAGCATGATCGGCAGCGGCATCAGCTGCGGCGTCTCGCGGCATGCGTAGCCGAACATCATCCCCTGGTCGCCCGCCCCGATCTGGTCGAGCGGGTCGTCGTCCGTCGTGTCCTGCTGCGTCTCGTACGAGCCGTCGACACCGCGCGCGATGTCCGGTGACTGCTCCTGGATGGACGTAATCACGCCACACGTCTCCGCGTCGAGCCCGAGCTCGTGGTGCGTGTAGCCAATCTCGGCGATGCGGTCGCGGACGAGCCTCGGCACGTCGACGTACGTCTCGGTCGAGATCTCACCGGCGACGACGACGAGGCCGGTCGTCACGAGCGTTTCACAGGCCACCCGGCCGTTCGCGTCTTCCGCGAGCACCGCGTCGAGCACCGAGTCGGAGATCTGGTCGGCGATCTTGTCAGGGTGCCCCTCGGTGACCGACTCGGACGTGAAGACGTACGTACGCGGGGACATCGGCCGCGAAGGCTACCTACTCGGACTTCGGTGTTCGGTCCATGATCGAGCCGACGAGGTCGGTAAGGCTCTCGCCGCCGAGCACGGAGCAGACGGCCTCCGTGATGGGGAGGTCGACCGACAGCCGGCGTGCGAGATCGCGAAGCGGCGCGGCGGTATTGAGGCCCTCCACGACCTGGCCGATCTCCGCCACGGCCTCCTCCGCCGCCCGTCCCTGGGCGATGAGCTCGCCGGCGCGGCGGTTGCGGCCCAACCTGCTCCAGCAGGTGACCATCAGGTCGCCCATGCCTGCCAGGCCGGCGAACGTCTCCACACGGGCGCCCGCGGCCACTCCCAGCCTCGCCATTTCCGCGACACCGCGCGTGATGACTCCCGCCTTCGCGTTGTCGCCCAGCCCGAGGCCGTCGACGCCGCCCGCTGCTAGGGCGATGACGTTCTTCGCCGCGCCGCAGAACTCGACGCCGACGATGTCCGTGTTCACGTAGACGCGGAACGTCGGCGAGTTGATCGCCTCCTGGAGCCGGACGGCGAGCGCCTCGTCCTCGCTCGCGACAACGGCGGCTGCGGGCAGCCCGGCCGCGATCTCCTCGGCGAAGTTCGGCCCCGAGAGGCACGCGACCGGCCTGTTCTCGACGAGCGTGGAGAGGCGCTGGCTCGTCTCCGGGTCGAGGCCTTTCGTGAGGCTGAGCACCGGGCAGTCGCCTGGCAGCGTGCGAACGACGTCGGCGAAGGCGCTGCTCGGCACCGCGACGACGACGAGGTCCGCGTCCGCGGCCGGCGCATCTGCGATCGTCGTGGCGGTGATGCGGTCGAGCGGCGCCAGAGGGAGGTAGCGCGGGTTGTGCCCGGTGGCCGCGATCGCCTCCGCCTGCACGGGGTCGCGGCACGCGAGCGTCGTCTCGTGTCCGTGCTCAGCAAGCAGCCATGCGAACGCCGTCCCCCAGGAGCCGCCACCGACGACGACCGCCCTCACCGCCGTCTCCGGAAGAGGAGCCCCGGCCAGGTCTCGTCGACGGCGCAGACCTTGTAGTCCACGAGCCCCGCCCCCAGGCCCGCAGCACGGACGGCGTTCTGTGTGAGGTCGGTGTCGACGCCGGACGCCTGCTTCGGCCAGATGATCCAAACCGGCACCTCGAGCCCTGCGTAGCGCTCGAGCCCGCGTTTCAGCTGGGGCACCGAGCGTACGAACCACAGGACGAGGTCGGCGCCCCTCGAGCCCTTCCGCAGCCGTGCGTCGTCCGGGAGCTCACCCAGCGTCTGTGCAAAGTCGTCGGGAGCACCGACGAGACCCACCGCGAAGCTCTCCTTGATGCCGAGCCTCTTCGGAAGCGGCGTCCCCGAGTAGCCGGCGAGCGGCGACGGCGGCACGACAGGCTCGGCCGGCAGGGCCGAGATCGCCCGCTCGAGCGCCGGCGAGATCGACTTCCATGACGTGTAGACGGCGTCGGGCAGGTGCGTGCGCAGACTCTTCACGGCATCTCGCTCGCCTCCTGCGACGATCAGCGGCACTCGTCGCGTGCCGGCCCGTATACGCAGCGCAAACGCGACGTCACGACCGTGCGACGGCTTGCGCGTCAGGTCGAGGACAAACGCATCGGGCGGAGAGTTGGCAAGCGATCGCAGAAGAGTGGGATCGAAGCTGCATGCGCGCAAGACGTCGTACCCGGAGGCCGCTAGCTCCGCGGCCCGTTCGGCCGACTCGAGCTCGTCCCAGTGAAGAAGGAAGACCCGCGGCGCCATGCGGGGAGCCTAACCGCGGGCGACGAAGTCGATCGAGACGGGGACGCCCTCGAGCGCGAACCGCTCCCGCATGCGGTTCTCGACCCAGTACGCGTAGTCGCGCGTGACGAGGCTCGGGTCGTTGACGAAGAACCGGTAGCGCGGCGGGCGAACGCTCGTCTGCGTGCCGTAGAGGAGGTTGAGCCGCTTGCGGCGCCGCGACGGCGGCTGGCGGGCTTCCCGTAACTCGGCGAGGAATCGGTTGAGCTCGGGCGTTCCGATGCGCGATGCGTGCTTGTCGAAGAGCGCCGCCGTCCGCTCGAGCACGCGGGCGATGCCGCGGCCAGTCTTCGCGGACGTCGTGACGATGGGCGGCCGCTGGCGCAGTCGGCTTTCGAGCCGCCCGCGCACGTCCTCGATCTCGACGGTGGTCTGGTCCCACTTCGAGAGAACCACGAGCGTCGAGCATTGCGCCTTGCGGGCCACGTCTGCCACGGTCAAGTCCTGCTCGACGACGCCCTCGGAGGCGTCGACGAGGACAAGCGCAACGTCCGCCTGGTTCGCGGCGTCGAGGGCCCGCAGCTCCGAGTAGTACTCGATGCCCTGCCGGTGCTTCCGCTTCCGCCGCATACCGGCCGTGTCCACGAGGACGAACGTGCGGTCGACCGTCTCGAGCACCGTATCGATCGCGTCGCGCGTAGTTCCCGGGACGTCCGAGACGATCAGCCGCTCCTGGCCGAGCAGCGCGTTGAGGAGGCTCGACTTGCCGACATTCGGCCTGCCGAGGACCGCCACGCGGATCGCCTCGTCCGACACCGGCTGACCCCGCCCGCCGGGAAGCCGCTCGAGCACGGCGTCGAGCAGGTCTCCCGTGCCGTGGCCGTGGAGCGCGGAGATTTCCACAGGCTCCCCGAAGCCGAGCGTCGCGAACTCGTGGCTGAGCTCAGGCCGCGACGGATCGTCGAGCTTGTTCGCGACGAGCAGCACGGGCTTGCGCGCTCTGCGCAGGATGTCCGTCAGCTCGGCGTCGCCCGGCGTTAGGCCGGCGCGGGCGTCGACAATCAACAGCACGAGGTCCGCTTCCTCGATCGCCGCCCTCGCCTGGGCGACGGCGCCACGCGTGATCGGCGAGTCGTCCGTGATGTCGACGCCGCCCGTATCCACGAGCAGGAAGCGCTCGCCCGCCCACTCGCAGAGAAGCTCCTTGCGGTCGCGCGTCACGCCCGGCGTCTCGTGGACGACGGCGGCGCGGGTCGCGGTCAGCCGATTGACGAGCGTCGACTTGCCGACGTTCGGGTAGCCGACGATGGCCACCGTGCCCTTCAGCTCGCTCGAGACCGCCGTGTCAGCCACCGCGGACGAGCTCCTCGATGAGAGATACGACGCCTTCGACGTCGAGCTCCGACGTGTCGATGTGGATCGCGTCCTGTGCGGGCTCCATGCGCGACGCGTCACTCTCGTCTCGCAGCCGGAGATCGGTCGCGAGGGCATCGGCGCCGATGTCGGGGCGCTCAAACTGGCGGCGCCGTGCACGAATGCCCTCGTCGGCGGTGAGGTAGACCTTCACGTCGGCGCCGGGGGCTACGACCGTCCCGATGTCGCGGCCCTCCATCACGGCGTCCGCCTGAGAGGCGAGCTCGCGCTGGCGCTCGCGCATGACTGCGCGCACCTCCGGGTGCTGGGCGACGACCGGGACCGCCCGGTCGATACGCGTCTCCCGGATGGCGGCGGTCACGTCTTCCCCGGCGATCGCGACGTGACCTTCCGTGTCGAGGTCGACAGGGTGCTCCGTCGCGAGCTCCCCGAGGCGCTCGCCATCCTCGAGCGGGATGTCCTCGCGCAGCGCGAGCCACGTCACAGCGCGATACATCGCGCCCGTGTCGAGGTAGCGGACGCCCAGCCGCTCAGCAAGGCGCCGGGCGACCGTGCTCTTACCGGCCCCCGCAGGGCCGTCGATGGCGATGATCATCGGCTGGCGAGTGAGTCGAGGAGCTCGTAGAAGCCGGGGAACGATACCGCGGCGGCGTCAGCGCCCCGCACGCGTACGCCCTCCTGCGAGACCACGCCGGCGACCGCGCCGGCGATGGCGACACGGTGGTCACCCGCCGCGTCGATCTCGCCGCCTCGCGGCCGCGCCGGCACGCCGCGGATCGAGTACCCATCCGACGTCGGCCGCACTCGGGCGCCGACGGCACGCAGCGCCGTTGCCACAGAGTCGATGCGGTCCGATTCCTTCGCACGCAGCTCGGCAGCTCCACGCACCCGGCTCGTGCCGCGCGCCATCGAGGCGGCGAGCGCGAACAGCGGCAGCTCGTCGATCGTCCGCGGCACGTCGGCCGGGACGATCTCGGTCGCGACGAGCTCGGCATGCGTCACCTCGAGGTCGGCCACCGGCTCGCCCGACTGTGTGCGCCGGTTGAAGACGGCGATCCGCGCGCCCATCCGCTCGAGCGCGTCGAGCAGGCCTGTTCGCGAAGGATTCACGCTGACGCCCTGGAGGATGAGCTCCGAGCCGGGCAACAGCGTTGCTGCGACGACAAAGGGCGCGGTTGCCGAAAAGTCGCCGGGCACGTCGACCTCGCCGAGGTCGAGCCGCTCGGCGCGTTCGATCGAGATTCGGCTGCCTTTCGCCGTCAGCCGCGCTCCCGCCGCTCGCAGCATCCGCTCGGTGTGGTCCCGCGTCGGGACGGGCTCGACCACCGTCGTCCGTCCCTCGGCGAGCAGCCCGGCCAGCAGGACGCACGACTTCACCTGGGCGCTCGCCACGTCGGGCTCGTGCTCGATACCAGCGAGCGAACTGCCCTCGATGCGTAGCGGCAACCGCCCGTCGGTCGTCTCCACGTGTGCGCCCATCTCGGAGAGCGGCGCCGCCACGCGGTCCATCGGCCGCGCCCTCAGCGAGTCGTCGCCGGTCAGCTCGAACCGGCGCCCTTCCTGTCCGGCTAGGAGGCCGGGAAGCAACCGGGCGAGCGTGCCGGCGTTTCCACAGTCGATCGGTGTCTCTGGCTCGTGCAGGCCGGAGAGCCCGAGGCCGTGCACCTTCAGCACGTCGGGCTCGTCCTCCTCGACCGAGACGCCGAGCGACCGCACGGCGGCGATCGTGGACTCGGTGTCGAGCGAGCGGCCGAACCCGCGGACGATCGTCGGGCTGTCGCACACCGCTCCTACGAGCAGCGCGCGGTGCGAGATCGACTTGTCGCCGGGCACGCGCAGCGCCCCCCGCAGGCTTGCGGCCGGCGCGATGTCCATCAGCCCGCGCCGGGGAAGACGGGGCCGAGTGGGCCTTTTGCCCACTCGTCGTCCGGCCACGGCGTCGCGTCGATGTAGGAGACATCGTCGCCGCTCAGGGTGCCCGTCCGCCGGGCGCCGTCGGGAAGCGTCTCCGGAAGGCCGGCGACGACCGCCTCCGCCGCCTGCCGCCAGAGCCGGAGGATCGCCTCGTCGGCGACGGCTGCGCCCTCCTTGTAGCCCTTGCCGTTCCGCGACAGCCCCGAGAGATCGATCGGCTCGCCCCAGACCAAGGCGCATTCGCGGCGATTCTTCAGCGACCACTGGAAGGTGTCGAGCCCGCACGGCACGAGCGGAACGCCCTCCTGGATCGCGATCATCGCGGCACCGGCGTGGCTCTCCCCGGGATAGCCGAGCTGCTGGCGCGTGCCTTCGGAGAAGAAGCCAACGGCGTGTCCCTCGTGCACGACCCAGCGCGAGACGCGAATGGCGTCGCGGTCTCCCTCCCCACGCCGCACGGCGAACGAGCCGAGCCAGCGCAGCACCTCTCCGGCTACGGGGACCTCGAGCAGCTCGATCTTTGCCATCAGGTAGAGCGTGCGCGGGCAGCAGAGAGGGAGGAGCAGCGGGTCGATGGCGCTCAGGTGGTTCGACGCGACCACGAGGCCGCCCGACCCTGGCACGCGATCGATCCCGTACGCAGCGGAGGGCGCCAGGGCCATGGCCACCGTCCCCATGAACGACCGCGCGAAGCGCTGCGCCTGCTCCGGGTCCTCACCGAAGAGCTTGTAGAGCCCCAGCTCGGTGAGCAAGGCGCGGGACCTAGCCGATCTCGCGGCCCATGAGCGAGACGACCTCGATGACGGCGCGCGCGAAGTCGGCGAACTCGTGCGCGGGGATCTGCTGCGGCCCGTCGGAGAGCGCCTCCTCCGGGCGTGGATGCACCTCGACGATGATCCCGTCCGCGCCGACGGCGGCTGCTGCACGAGCAAGCGGGAGCACGAGGTCGCGCCGTCCGGCAGCATGCGACGGGTCGACGATCACCGGCAGGTGCGTCTCCGTCTTCAGCACGGCGACCGCGCCGAGGTCGAGGGTGTAGCGGGTCGCGGTCTCGAACGTCTTGATGCCGCGCTCGCAGAGGATGATGCGCTCGTTCCCCTCCTTCGCGACGTACTCGGCTGCCATCAGCAGCTCCTCGACGGAGGAGGACAGCCCGCGCTTCAAGAGCACGGGCCGGTCGATGCGACCCAGCTCGGCGAGCAGAAGGAAGTTCTGCATGTTGCGGGCGCCGATCTGGATGACGTCGGCGACGTCGAGGATCTCCTCCACGTGCCGCGGGTCCATGAGCTCCGTGACGATCGGGAGGCCGGTCTCCTCGCGTGCCTCGCGCAGGATCGAAAGTGCCTCGACGCCGAGCCCCTGGAAGCTGTACGGCGAGGTGCGGGGCTTGAACGCACCCCCGCGCAGCATCGTCGCGCCCGCCGCGGCAACAGCGTGTGCCGCCTCGAGCGTCTGTTCGCGCGTCTCGACGGAGCACGGCCCGGCGATGAGGCCGAACCATCCGTCGCCGACCTTCCGCCCGCGCGCCTCGATCACCGTCGGGTCGGGCGAGATCTCCCGGGACACGAGCTTGTACGGCTTGAGAATCGGCAGCACCTGCTCGACGCCCGGGTAGGCCTCGAGTGGCAGCGACGTCAGGAGCTCCTGCTCGCCGATGGCGCCGATCACCGTCGCCTCTCGCCCCCGCGAGACCCGTGCGTCCGCACCCGCTTCCGAGAGCCGCGCGACGACGTTCTCGGTCTGCTCGGCGGTCGCTCCGCCCTTCATGACGATGAGCAGCTCCGGTGAGACGTTGGTGGGCACTGGGATAATCCTGCCATGCGGATCTTCTCCGGCATACGCGCATCGGGCGACAAGACGCTCGGCAACTACTCAGGCGGCTATCGCCAGTACCGCGCGACGCAGGAGCAGGGCGATGCAGTTTTCTGCATTGTCGACCTCCATTCGATCACCACGGCTTACGAGCCGGAGGCGCTCCACGAGGCGACGCTGGCAGGGGCGGCGATGCTTTTCGCCACCGGCATCGACCCCGAGCGGTCGATCGTGTTCGCCCAGAGCCACGTGCCCGCGCACGCGGAGGCGGCCTGGCTGCTCAGCAGCGCGGCGGCCTTCGGCGAGCTGCGCCGCATGACGCAGTTCAAGGAGAAGGCGGCGGAGCAGGAGCTCGTATCGGCCGGTCTCTTCAACTACCCGGTGCTGATGGCCGGCGACATCCTCCTCTACCAGACGGACATCGTCCCGGTCGGCGACGACCAGCGCCAGCACATCGAGCTGGCCCGAAACATTGCCGAGCGCTTCAACCAGCGCTACGGCGAGACCTTTACGGTGCCCAGAGGTGTCTTCCCGGAAGAGGGTGCCCGCATCAAGAACCTCCAGGAGCCTGAGCGGCTGATGTCCACCTCTGCCGGGGCGCCCCAGGGCGTCGTGCGGATGATCGACCCCCCCGACGTGATCCGGAAGAAGTTCAAGACGGCCGTCACCGACTCCGGGCGGGACGTCGTCCACGACCCCGAGACGAAGCCCGGCGTCTCGAACCTCATCGAGATCATGTCCGTGGCGACCGGGCTGGCGATCCCCGAGATCGAGGCGGACTATGACGGGCAGGGCTACGGCCCGTTCAAGGAGGACGTGGCCGAGGCGGTTGTGGAGCTACTGGCGCCGATCCAGGAGCGTTACGGCGAACTGCGCGCGAACGACGCCGAGCTTCGCCGCCTGCTCGGGCTCGGCGCAGAGAAGGCGGCCGCGGAGTCGGCGCCGACGCTCGCACGCATGTATGACGTGATGGGCTTCGTCAGGCGCTGAGCTTCCGCAGCGCCTGCACTTCCTCGTCGGTCAGCTCTCGCCACTCGCCGGGATCGAGGCCGCCGAGCGTGAGCGTCGCGTAACGGCTGCGGTGCAGCCGTTGTACCGGATACCCCACGGCTTCGCACATGCGCTTCACCTGGTGCTTGCGGCCCTCATGCAGCGTCAACTCGATACGCGAAGGGCCCAGGCGCCGCACCTCGGCGGGAGCGGTACGGCCGTCCTCGAGCTCGACACCTTCGGCCAGCTGCCGCAGCGCCTCGGCGGACGGCGAGCCTTCGACCTCCACCTCGTAGACCTTGTCCACCTCGTAGCGCGGGTGGGCGAGCCGGTGCGAGAGCGGGCCGTCGTTCGTGAGGAGGAGCGCGCCCGTCGTGTCGGCATCGAGGCGTCCGACAGGCACGACGCGGGCATCGTGCTCGACGAGGTCGACGACGGTACGGCGGCCGCCCGGATCGCGGGCCGTGGTCACGACGCCCTCAGGCTTGTGGAGCAGCACGTACGCGAGTCGCTGCTTCGTCACGGGCTGTCCGTCCAGCTCTACCACGTCGTCGGTTGAGACGAACGTATTGAGCTGGCCGGGCTCGCCGTTCACCGTCACGCGCCCTGCGAGGATCAGCGCGTCGGCCTTGCGGCGCGACGCCACTCCTGCGCGACCGAGGAAGGCGTTCAGCCGCATTCCGTTATCGTCGCTGCCTCGTGAAACAGTGGCTGGTCGTGGGCATCGCCGTCGTGGCCGCCGCTGCGGCGGGCGTCTTCGCCGGGCTGTACTTCACGAAGGGCGCCGACTCCCAGCCCGTCACGGCGCAGCCGTGCGGCGACAGGGTCTTCGGTCACATCAGGTCGCTCGTACGGATGGGTGACCGCTATGACCTCCGGTTCGACCCGGCCTGGTTCACGACCGGTGCGACCGCCAACACCGCCGCCGCCGAGGACGGAGCCGTCGCGCCAGGCGAGCCGGTACCGAACGACGTCTACGTCATCGACGAGAGCGACCGCCTCCTGAGATTTCTCGTACGCCCGACCGCGCACGTCACAGTCCTCGTCAACGAGCCAACGGGGATTCTCTCCACGCCGATCACCGTTTCAGAGCTCTCGGAGATCGTCCGCACGGGCAAGAGCAGCCGCCGGAAGCTCTTCGAGTCGCTCGAGAGCGGCGTCTGGATCCGCGTGAGGAACGACACCGTCTGCGCCCTCGACCAGCAGTACAGACCCTAGTACAGCGCTGTCGCGAGCTGCTTGCGGTAGCGCGTTGCGAGCTCGTGCTCCTGGCCGAGCTCCTCGAACAGCGCCACCATCAGCTCCCGCGCACGATTGCGCGCGTCACCGTCGCTGCTCTTCGCCTGATCGAGCAGCAACTCGAGCGCGCGCTCGTGATCGCCCGCCTCGAGCGCGGCGAGAACCTCCGGCTGCTCCCCCGACTCACGTAGCTCCGCGAGCAGTCGCTCGCCGGCCGACGGCCCCGACAGCGCATCGAGGAAGTCGCCGACGCCCTGCGCCGACTTCACACCGACAAACTCCGAGACGACCTGGCCGTTGCGGAACGCCTTCACCGCCGGGATGCCGCTGACGCCGTAATGCGCGGCCAGCTGCTGGTTCGCGTCGACGTCGACCTTCGCGAGGACGACCGAGCCCGAGCGGGCCTCGGCCTCGCGCTCGAGAACAGGCGCGAGCGCCTTGCACGGGCCGCACCAGTCGGCCCAGAAGTCGACGACCACGGGCAGCTCGTGCGAGCGCTCGAGGACATCGCTGTAGAAAGTCTCCTCTGTGACGTCCATGTCGCCTGCGAGGTTACCGACGGGCTCTACCCCGGTGGAGGTGTTCGGGCTGATCCAGCTAAGCGCCTGAGGGAACCCGACGGGCTTCCCTCAACCGACGGTCACCCATCGGGTCTCGCGTCCGGCAGGGCGGAATGGCGCGTCCTGACGCCGCTCGTCGCGCGAACCTCGTTACAGAAAATTTGCGGTCGGGTGAGTTTCGCCCGTTCGGTCGCCACGGGTAAGGGTCGTCGGCATCGCAAAGCCATCCAAAAGGGGGATTTGCATGAAGTCGCTCGTTGCAACAATCGTCAGTGTCGCCGTGCTCGCGTTCGCATCTGCCGCATCGGCAGATGCGAGTTCGCCCGAGAAGGGGTGCCACGGCTTCCACACGACGAACTTCAAGGTGATCAGCAACGATCGTGGAGCGCAGGGTTCTGCGATCGGTGGACTAGGCAACTCCGACGGCGACCCGACGAATGGGCAAGCTCATTCAGGAGACGGTCGCGGAGCAGCGGTTCAGGCGTTCCTCGCCGAGTTCTGCGGCGTTGGTTCGCAGGCCTAGCACTCTCGAGATGACGGGGCTCCCCTACGTGGGGAGCCCCCGCAAGCGGGGACGGGATCTGACACGTTGGCCGAGGTGGAGGCGTTCGGACTGATCAAGCTGTGGGCGAACGCGGCTGGATCATCGCGACGCTGCTCGGCCTGGAGGCGACGCACGGCGAGGTGGTCGCAGCAGCGAAAGCGGCGGGAGCAATAAGAAAGGGGCGACTCTCGCCGCCCCCTTCGCGCCGAACTAGTACTCCGAGACTCAGACCCTTGGGCCTGTCGGCGTCTGTGAGATGTCGTGCAGCATCTGGCCGGAGTCCTTGTCCTTTGCCTCCCTCGCGACGTCAGCCTGCGCGACGATGCCCACGAGCCTGTCGTCCTCATCGACGACAGGGACCCGGCGGACCTGATAGCTCGCCATACGTTTCAGAGCTTCAGACAGGTCCTCGTCTTGGCCAACCGTGACAACGTCTTGACTCGCGACTTCCCGTACCGGCATACCGCGCGGGTCCTTCTCCTCTGCGACTGCTTGGAGGACGATGTCGCGATCCGTGACGATGCCGGTCAACCTCTCACCGTCAACAATCGGTAGCGAACCGACGTCTTCGCTCTTCATCAGCCGTGCAGCCTCTAAGACCGGCGTCTCCGGGGTGATGCAGCGCGGACGGTCGGTCATGACCTCTCGAACCTTGGTTCCAAACATGATTCCTCCTTTGAGTCGGTGCAGTTCGCATACCCGTCTCGAGGAGCCTTGACACGTTTAGAAAGCCAGCGCCGCATCGCGGCGAAGCGTGCCCACCTGCGCGAGGAGTACCCGGCCCTCGGTGATTCTCCGGGCGGGACAAGTCGAGCGCGTCGGCGGGTTTGGTGGGAGCGGTCGCCACGTCGAGATTCTAGAAGTTCCGCTTATGGACAAGCGGCTGTCTACGAGATTGACGCATGATGAGAACTCAGACGAGGCACAGCGACCCGACGACGTTTCACGCGAGGACAGCGAGGAAGGAGCAGCAGATATCGTCCGCAACCTCGGCGGTGCTGCCGGGTCGGCGGCAGCGGGCGGCGTCTCCTGTTACGTTCAGGTAGGAGAGGAGCCGGCCGCCTACGACTGCGGGTACGGGGAGGGCACGCCGAGCCAGCGCTTCTCGTCGTCCGTCATCAGGTCGGGGTGCTTGGTAGCTCCCGCGACCTTCAGGCGGCGGCGCTCCTCCGGGGTCATGCTGCCTTTGGCAACGTAGAAGGCGATCCAGTCGTCGTGGGTCCAGAGCTGGCGCTTGTGGTCGGCGTCCGCTGAGGCCGTGACAAGTTCGGGGCATCCGTTGGGTTCACCGCCTGGGACGGGTGCCCCGATTCACCTGTTGTCGGAACGTGAGAATGGCGCGAAGGTTCCCCCCTGCCGCAAGTAGCACCCTCGCGCCACGACCTATCTCCCCTGCAGGGCCGTTCGCTAAGCGCGCTGCCGGAAGGTTTTCCGAGAGCTTTACGCAGAGGGCGCGACCAGCTGCACGCACTGCGGCGCGCGTGCGCGAAGAGCCTCTGGGGAGAGTCCGCCGGTCGCGCCCCACCTATCAAGTCAAGCGGGCGGATGACTCGGAGCCGCCCGCTTCGCCTGTCGTGCTTTGCGGGAAGTGCGACAACCCGGCCCGCGGCCGATGACGCTCGCGCTCGGCTCAGAGATCTCGGAGCTTCGCGCATCACTGGCTGCCGAGGTCAGTCAGAGCCAGGGCGACGTGGAGGCGCTGAGAGCGGTGCTAAGCAGCACGTTCGAGACCATCACGCTGGTCCGCACCGGCGACGCCGTGCACCTCTTGCCGGTAGTCCACGGGCACATGCTCCGCTTCGATCCGGACGGGCACCCCGACTACGTCGAAGGGGAGTGGGAGGAGCGGCCGGTGCAGCCGAAACTCCAAGCTGTGCCTGGTGTCCAACGGTCTAGATCGGGGACGGCGCTTCAGGCGGGACGGCGCTCGGCGACCGCGTCGAGCCTCGCCCGGATCTCGTCCGCGTCCTGGCCGAGATCGTCGAGCTGCGGCAGCTCTGAGAGCGCCTCGATCCCGAAGACCCGCTCGAACAGCTCGGTCGTGCGATAGCGCACCGCGCCTCCGAGACCGGGTTCGCGGCCGGCCTCCACCACGAGCCCGCGCTCGACGAGCCCGGCGACGACCGTGTCCGCGGCAACGCCACGAACTCGCGCGATGTCGGGACGCGTGCACGGGCCGAGGTACGCGACGATCGCAAGGGTCTCGAGGGCCGCCTGGGAGAGCCCGCGCTCGACGGGCCGCTCCACGAGGCGTGCGCAGGCAGCCGCTTCCGCCCGCGCCGCCCGGAAGGCGTAGCCGCCGGCTACGTGCTCGAGGACGATGCCGCTACGCCCTTCGGAATAGCGCTCGCCGACGAGGTGGAGCGCGCCCTCAATGCGAGCCTCGTCCTCCTCGGTCGCCGCGGCGAGGTCTGCGGCCGTCAGCGGCGCGGAGGCGATGACGAGGAGCGCCTCGAGCGTGCGGACGAGGCGCTCGAGCGGTTCGGCGTCGACGAGTCGCAGCGGGGCGACGTGTGGCGTCATGCAGCACTCCTTTCGACATCCGGGCGAGAGACTCCTATGGGACCGAACGGTTGGGTTTGCTCGATGCGAAGCTCGTCGAGCTTGCGCAGCTCGAGAAGCGCGAGGAACGCCGATGCCTGCTCCAGCCGCGACAACGCGCCCACCTCCGCGTCGAACGCGAATCGCCGGCGACGGCGAAGCACCGCCCGGAGGCGCTCGAGGAACCTCGCGACCGGCGGAAACGTGAGCTGCATGTGGGCGAGTGAGACCTGCGGCGGCTCCGTCGCGAGCTGCCGGAGCGCGGCGGCCAGGCCATTCGGATCCTGCGGCGCAAGCCGGAGCTCCGCCTTCGGCGCCAGCGGCGCGGGCCCGAGCCGGAAGTACCGGTCCGACTCGACGTCGAGCCTTTCCGACAGCCACGCGGCCGCCGACTTCATGCGCCGGTACGCCTCGAGGCGCTCGGCCAGCTCCTCCGCGGCCTGCTCGGGGCTCAGGTCCTCGAGGTCGGCCGCAGCCTCGGGGAAGAGCTCACGGGCCTTGATCTCGAGCATCGCCCCCACGAGGACGAGGAACTCCCCACAGGCTTCGAGATCGAGCCTGCGCTCGTCCTCGAGCCGCTCGGCGAACGACGTGACGATATCGGCCACCTCGACCTCCGCCAAGCGCAATTCCTCCTTGAGGATGAGCGTCAACAGCAGATCGAACGGGCCCTCAAACGCGTCGAGGTCGAGGTCCAGCACAGGGGCTGTCACTTCGCGGGAGGCTAGCGACGCGGGCGGACGCGTCCCTTGGGGACGGCCATGGCGGGGCCCTCCGGCGGCGACTCGGGCGAATAGACGCTCGGCCCGGGCCCGCCGTGCTTGCGGAAGAACTGCCACCAGATGAAGAACGCCGTCGAGCCGACGAAGAGCACGGCCGCGACCCAGAAGTTCAGGCGCTGGCCGAGGAACTCGTGTGAAGGATCGATGCGCAGCTGCTCCTCGAAGAGCCGCCCGAGCGTGTACCACGAGATGTAGAGCGCGAAGAGCCCCGGCGGACGGATGCGGACGAGTCGCTCAACGAGCAGGAGCAACCCCACGCCGACGAGGTTGAAGATGAACTCGTAGAAGAAGATCGGGTGGAAGTCCTCCGTGCAGCCCGCCCCGAGATCGAGGTATTCGACGGGGCAGTGTTCGGCGTCGATGTCGAGTCCCCACGGCAGATCCGTGGGCTTGCCGAAGAGCTCCTGGTTCCACCAGTTCCCCCAGCGGCCCACGGCCTGGGCGAGCAAGAGCCCCGGCGCGAGACAGTCCGCGAAGAGCGCGATGCTCTGTCCCGAGCGCCAGACGACGATGCCGCCTGCGATGACGCCGAAGAGGATGCCGCCCCAGATTCCGAGGCCTCCCTCCCACACCGCGAACGGGCCCCACCACTCGTCCGGGAGCTGGTCGTAGCTCGTGACGACGTGGTAGAGACGCGCGCCGACGATGCCCGCGGCAACACCCCAGACCGCGGCCCGCAGAACGAGATCCCAGTCGCCTCCGCGACGCGTCCAACGTATGCCCGTGACCACAATCGCGCACACGATCGCCACGAGCAGCGTGATCCCGTACATGTGGATCGACAGCGGGCCGATCTCGAGGGTGCCCCCAGAGGGCGACGGAAATGCGGCGACGAGGCTCGACATCGCGCCGCATTCTGCCTTGTTACGACGACGTGGGCGTAGGGATCGGTGCCAGGCACCAATCGCGTGTCAGTACCACCTGTGTGTCGAGAGCGCGCCAATCGCTCCACAGGCAGGCGGCTTAGAGAAGTATTCGCGCGGCCAGCTCGTGCTGGCAGCCGCGCTCGACGAGCTCGAGGGCGAGGTGAAGGTCGACCTCGGGATGCTCGGCCAGCTCGACGGCCATGAGCGGCTCGTATCCTGCCTTCAACAGCTCGCAGGCGCGCCAGGCGGTGACCCGGTCGGACTCGGCGTCGAGGCTGAGCTCGGTGTCGGCCGCGTTCGTCACAGGACGTACTTCGGTTCGCCCTCCCCGTTGTGACTCCCCCCTTTGAGGGAGCGGTCAACGAACGCTTCGTGCGAGGTCGAGCGCCTGCTCCTTCGTGAACCTGCCCTCGAGGCGCAGCGTCAGGCCCTCCTGCTCCCAGAGGATGACGTTCCCCGACAGCCGGGGCAGCCCGAGCGGCTCATAGACGACGTGCCGGCCCTCCACCCAGATGCCCGGCTCGCCGTCCACCTCCACGCGTTCCACTTGCTGCTCTGTCAGGGCGTACTTCTCGATCGCGCCGCCGACCATCTCGGTCAGCCGCAGCCGCACGCCGGGTTCGCCGTAGAGAAGCACGATGAAGAACGGCGAGAAGCGGTTGATGCGCACGTCGTCGGGTTGGCGGCCGTCGATGAGGAGCGGGCGGAAGCCGACGACGCGCTGCGCCTCCGCGATCCCCACCGACTCGCCGAACTCCGGCAGCGCCGTTGCCGCCGGCGGCAGTTCGTCGACGCGGATCACGGTCGCGCCCTTGATGCCGAGGAAGCGGAGCACCGCCGTGCGCGCGTCCGGCACCGCCATCGTCGCGGCGAGGCCCACGACGAGGACGAGCGCCGCGATCGCGGCCGCGCGGCGCCACGGCACGTGCCGGCGCGACGGCTGCCGTAGCCGCGCCCGAACGGCGGGCACGAGATCGCGCTCGGCCGGCAGGTCGACGTAAGGCACCAGTGCAACGAGGTTGCGCTCGAGGTCAGGCAACCTGCACCTCCAGCTCGGCCCGCAGCCGCTCGAGCGCACGGGAGAGCCGCGACTTCACGGTGCCGCGCTTCCAGCCGAGCGCCGCGGCCGTGTCCTCTTCGGACAGATCGAGGAAGTACCGGCAGGCGATCACCTCACGGTCCTCGCTCCGCAGCCGGTTGAGCGCCGCCAGCAGCTCCTGCCGCCGCTCGGCGGAGAGGAGAGCGGACTCGGGGGACGGAGCCGCGTCCTCCGCGCCTGCGCTCGCCTCAGCACGCACGGCGAGCCCCTCCCTCCTCCCCGCCGCGCGGCGGCGGTTCCGTGCCTCGTTCGCCACGATCGTCAGGAGCCACGGCCGGAAGGGCGCCCCCGCTCGGAATCGCCCGAGCGCGCGGTAGGCCTTCACGAACGCGTCCTGCGCAGCCTCCTGCGCGTCCTCGGCAACGCCGGTGAAGACGTAGGCGGTGCGGAAGGCGATTCCCTGGTGCATGCGCACGAGCTCCTCGTAGGCTTCCTCATCGCCCCGCTGCGAGCGAAGAACAAGATCGGATTCGTCGAGTGGCCGGCCCACCACCGTCCGTAGTACACCGGACGTTGGCGGCCGGTTCCACCTCCGTCAGTGAGGCAGCGGTTGCCAGCTTGTCGCCCAATCCTCGGCCGGGTGCCGCGTAAGGTTCCGGAGGCCGCTGCCGTCCGGACGCATCTTGAACACATCCTTGTTGCCGATTCGGTCGCTCGAGACGAGCACCCAGCGCCCGTCCGGGGAGAAGGACGGCTCGAGCTCCTCGGCCGCGGTGCGGGTGAGCCTGCGTTGCCCGCTGCCGTCCGGGCGCATGAGCCAAATATCGCCTGCGCGCGTGAAGACGATCGTCCGCCCGTCCGGCGACCACGCGGGCTCACCGCCCGAGGCGAGCTGACGAAGCGCGCTGCCGTCCGGCTTGACCGTCGCCACGCCTCCGAGGCCCTCGAAGGCGATGCGTGATCCGTCGGGCGACCAGCTCGGCGCGAGCCCGCCCTGTAGGAGCAGCCGAGGATCACTGCCATCCGCGCCCACGAGCCAGATTTCCGGCATGTCCTCTTCGGCCGCTTGGCGCGAGAACGCGATCGTCCGCCCGTCGGGCGACCAGGCTGGCATGAGGTCGCGTTCGGGGCCACGCGTGATCCTCTTCGCTCCTCGGCCGCTTGCCGCGGCGACGAAGATGTCGAAGTCGAAGAGCGTGTTGTACGCGCGGCCGTCGAACGCGATTCGCCGTCCGTCCCGCGAGAACGCGCCTCGCTTGGCAGAGAATTGCCGGGTGATGGCGTGCTGGCGACCGCCGTCGGCGTTCATGACGTAGACCTGAGCGCGATCGGCCATGCGGTCGCTCCAGAACGAGATCTGGCCGTTCTGGAACTTCGCCGGCGCACCCGACGCGGAGCCGGCGAGGAGTAATGGTGCGATCAGCAGCGCGATGGCGAGTGCGGTGAGTGGCCGATTCATTGCGATCAGCTCTGGGTCGCCGGACGGCGGCCTCGTTGCCGGACGAGCACGACGGCACCCGCTGCGACGAGGACAATCGCGGCCAGTGCAATTGGCCACGCGGGTACCCCGCTGCCTCCGCCGCCAGTTCCTGGGGCGATGTCGACAGGGGCGTACGTGTGGGTCTGCGAGTAGCCGTAGCCGGTCGCGGCCAGCCCGTCGCTGACCTCGTAGTCCCACGACCCCGCGGTGGGAAACACGACGTGCGCAACGTACTTCCCGGTCGTCCCGGCCGGCTTTGCCCGGAAGGTCTGCGAGCGGCTCGGGCCGCGAATCGTGATCGACGGCGCGGCGCCGTCTGTCGGTGTGCGTCCGTGGCGGAGCACCGTGAGCTGCGCCGTCCACGGCTCGTCCGCCTCGAGGCCCGTGGGCGGCGGCGCGAGTGTGACGGTCGCCCACCCGCCCGCATGTGACGCCGCCGGCACCATGAGCGTGGCGGCGAATGCGATGGCGATGGCAAGCCTTCTCATGACTCCTCCTCGGTAGACGCCTGCACTACACCGCCGCGGTTACCCTGGTTCCGTGCCACGCCCGGTGGGCATCAACCACGTCGCCGTCGAGGTCGGCTCGATCGACGAGGCCCTGGCGTTCTTCGAGCGGATCTTCGGCAACCTGAGGCTTCGCGGCCGCGGCCGGCACATGGCCTTCATCGACCTCGGCGACCAGTTCATCGCGCTCGAGGCGGGACGAACGCAGCCGCCGGACGGCGGCCGCCACATCGGCCTCGTCGTCGACGACCGGGACGCGACGGTGGAGCGGGCGCGCGACGCGGGCGCCCAGATTGTCGGCGGCCATGACTTCCTCGACCCGTGGGGCAACCACTGGCAGGTGGTCGACTACCGCGACGTGCAGTTCACGAAGGCGCCGCGCGTCCTCGAAGGGATGGGGCTCGCCGACCTCGAGAAGTCGGACAGCGCGCTCGCGGAGCTACGCGAGAAGGGCCTCGCCGACTAGCTAACTGAGGCTTCGCCGAGCAGGGCCTTCACCTCGGCGAAGAAGTCGGCCTCGGGCCGCACGCGGTACTCCGGCCCGAACTCGAGCGTCTGCGATCCCTCCGAGGTCTCGAGCGCGACGACGACGCGCGCGTCGCCTGGAAAGTCCTTCACGACGTGCCCGAGCTCGCGGACGATGCCGGCCGGCGCCGCCCGCGCATCGACCTTCAGCCGCACCTCGGTTGGGGTGCGTGCCGCCTCGAACGCCTTCACCTCGAGCGCGATGAGCTTCGTCTCGCCCTCCTGCTTGTGATCGACCCTGCCCTTCACGACGAGCACCGTGTCCGCATGGCAGAGCTCCTGTGAGGCCGTGAACACGCTGTTGAAGACGACCACCTCGGCCTCGCCGGTGAGATCGTCGAGCGACAGGAAGACCATCGGGTCGCCTTTCTTCGTCGTCAGGTGCCTCACGGACGACACGATGCCGCCGACCGTCACGATCTCACCGTCGCGTCGGCGCTCGAGATCGGCGACCCGGGTGTCAGCCTTGCGTCGCAGCTGGTCGCGGATCGCGTGCAGTGGGTGCTCGGAGACGTACAGCCCGAGCGACTCCTTCTCGAGCCGCAGGAGCTCCGCCTTCTCGAACTCGGCGGAGGAGATCTCCGGATGCGGCGTCGCCTTCGGTGCGTCAGCTGCATCGGGCAGGTCGTCGAAGATCGACGCCTGGCCCGACGCGCGGTCGGCCTGCTTCGTCTGGCCGTACGAGAGCGCGTGCTCGAGGACGTCGAGCATGCCCTTGCGCGAGCTGCTGGTCGAGTCGAGCGCGCCCGCCTTCACGAGCGACTCGAGCGCGCGCTTGTTCACGAGCTGCGGGTCGACGCGCTCGGTGAAGTCCCAGAGGGAGACGAACAGGCCCTCGGCCTCGCGCGAGAGGACGATCGCCTGCGCGGCCGCCTCGCCGACGTTCTTCACCGCGTTGAGGCCGAAGCGGATCTTCCCCTCGACCACGGCGAAGTCGACGTGCGACGCGTTCACGTCGGGCGGGAGCACCTCGATGCCCATCTCGTCGCACGCGTTCACGTAGTACGGGACGCGGTCCTTCGTGTTCATGACGGACGAGATGAGCGCGGCCATGTAGTGCGCCGTGTGATGCGCCTTCAGGTAGGCCGTGCGGTAGGCGATGAGCGCGTAGCAGGCGGCATGCGACTTGTTGAACGAGTAGTCCTGCGCCTTCTCCATGTCGCTCCACAGGCCGCGTGCGACGTCCGGCGCCAAGCCGTTCGCCATGGCACCTTCGACGAACTTGTCCTTCAGCGAGGCCATGAGCGAGTGGATCTTCTTGCCGATCGCCTTGCGGAGATCGTCTGCCTCGGCTGGAGAGAAGCCCGCCAGCTGCTTCGCGATCTCCATGTACTGCTCCTGGTAGATGCAGATGGCGTACGTCGAGCCGGTGATCTCCTCGAGCCGCGGGTCGGCGAACGTCACTGCCTCCTGGCCCGCCTTGCGCCGCGCGTACACGGGGATGTACGACATCGGCCCAGGCCGGAAGAGCGCGACGAGCGCGATGAGGTCTTCGAACTCCGTCGGCTTCACCTGCCGCAAGGCCTCGCGCATGCCCGAGGACTCGAACTGGAAGACGCCGGCCGTGTCGCCACGTTGGAGCATCTCGTACGTCGCGGCGTCGTCGAGCGAGATGTTGGCGATGTCGACGTCCCCGACGAGCCGAACCGCCGCGTCGATGACGTCGAGGTTGCGGAGGCCGAGGAAGTCGATCTTCAGGAGGCCGAGAGCCTCTACGTCGCCCATGGCGAGCTGCGTGACGAGCTCCTGGTCGGCGCCCTTCTGCTGGAGCGGCACGATGTCCGTCAGCGGCCGGTCGGCGATAACGACGCCGGCCGCGTGGATCGAGTCCTGGCGCACGAGCCCTTCGAGCGGCTTCGCGAGGTCGAGGATCTCGCGCACGAGCGGATCCGCGTCGTACGCCGCCTTCAGCTCTTGGCCGGGCTTCATCGAATCCTCGAGGTACACCTTCGGCCCTTCCGGGACGAGCTTCGCAATCCGGTCGACGGTGCCGTAGGGCACGTCGAGCACGCGGCCTGCGTCGCGAATCGCCGCGCGGGCCATCATCGTCCCGAACGTGATGATCTGGGCGACGCGGTCGCGGCCGTACTTCTCGGCGGCGTAGTTGATGACGCGGTCGCGGCCGGCCACCGCGAAGTCGATGTCGATGTCGGGCATCGACTTCCGGCCGGGGTTCAGCATCCGCTCGAAGAGCAGGTCGTACTTCATCGGGTCGACCTCGGTGATGTCGAGGCAGTACGCGACGAGCGAGCCGGCAGTCGATCCTCGGCCGGGGCCGACGCTGATCCCGCTGCGCCGCGCGAACGCGATGAGGTCCCAGACGATGAGGAAGTAGTCGGCGAAGCCCATCTCGCGGATCGTCTTCAGCTCGAACGCGAGCCGCTCGCGGAGCTCGGGCGTCGCCTGCGCATACCGGCGGCCAAGCCCGGCCTCCGCCAGCTCGGCGAGGTACTCGAACGCGTCGCGGCCCTCGGGCGTCGGGTAGCTGGGCAGGAGGATCTGACCCAGTTCGAGCGTCACGGTGCAGCGCTCGGCGATCTCTATCGTGCGCGAGAGAGCGTCAGGATGGCCGGGGAAGTCCGCCGCCATCTCGCCGGGCGACTTGAAGAAGAACTGGTCGGAGTCGAACTTCCAGTGATCGGGATTCTTCAGGGAGTCCCCCGACTGGATGCAGAGCAGCGCCTCGTGGGCGAGCGCGTCCTCGTGACGGAGGTAGTGGACGTCACCCGTCGCCACGAGCGGCAGTCCCGAGGAGGCGGCGAGCTTCGCGAGCTCGGGATTGATCCGCTCCTGCTCCGGGATGCCCGCGTTCTGGATCTCCACGTACGTCGCGTCCCGGCCGAAGATCTGCGCGAGCCGGTCGAGATCGGCCGCCGCGTCCTGCCCGCGGCCTTCCTCGAGCGCCTTGCAGACGCGGCCCGAGAGACAGCCCGACAGCGCCACGATGCCCCTCGCGTGGCGCTCGAGGAGCTCCCAGTCGACGCGCGGCTTGTAGTAGTAGCCCTCGAGGTAGCCGAGCGAGGAGAGCTTGATGAGGTTGCCGTAGCCCTCGTTCGTCTCGGCGAGGAGCGTCAGGTGCGCGTAGCCCTTCGCCTGTCGGTGTCGGTCGTCCGCGACGTACACCTCGCATCCGAGGATCGGCTTGACGCCCTGCTGACCGCACTCGCGGTAGAGCTCGACAGCGCCGGCGAGGGAGCCATGGTCGGTGAGCGCGACGGCGGGCATCTCGAGCTCCGCGGCCCTCGCGGCGAGCGCAGGGATGCGGCAGGCGCCGTCGAGGATCGAGTACTCGGAGTGGACGTGGAGGTGGACGAACGACGCGTCGCGTGTAGCAGCGGAGGGCACGGGCCAACCGATAATAGAAACGGGAGCGGCTAGCCGGCAGTCACATAGACCCGCGCGCCGAGCGGCGGGAAGCGCTCGACGAACGTGTCGCCGCTCGGCTCGATGCGCCGTCCGCTTCCGACGACGACGAGGGCGCGGCCGGCGAGCCCCGGCACGGTGATCCTCGCCTCAGCAGGCGCGTAGCCGGCATTCGCCGCCACGATCGTGAGCCTGCCGCCGCTCTTCCTCGCCCCGGCCCTGACGAGGCCGTCCGCGGGCTCGGCTCGCGCAGCCACCTCGAGCGCGGTCAGGGCAGGCCCGAGCTGCCGCACGGTTTCCGTCACCTCGGCGATCGCCTCGCCGACGTCGCCGGTCCACGCCGCAGGCGGGAAGAAGCCGAGCCCCTTCGCGCCGCCGGCGATCGCGAGCCACGACTCCGCGCGCACCGTCTGAGGCGTAACCGCGGTCGGCCCGTCGTGCGGACACGTCATGCCCGCGACCTCGATCCACTGGAATGTCGGCTTGCCGTTCGCGAGCTCGACGAGCTCGCGCTGAGAGTGGTAGACGTCGACGAGGCGCTCGGGCCGGCACCAACTCTGGAGCGGGTAGAGGTCGAAGCCGATCATGTCCGCCTTCGCGATGAGCCCGGGATAGATGCCGCGGCCCGGCGCGAGCGGCGCGGCACCCGAGTAGAAGTGATTCGTGAGCGTGAGGAAGCGCACGCCCGCCTCGGGGTCGATCGTCGCCATCGTCTTCGC
>JBOGZW010000007.1:0-26744 GCA_050697575.1 Gaiellaceae bacterium
CATCGAGATGGCCCGCGCGGAGGGCATCGGGACGCCGATCGTCGTCATCAGCGCGCGCGGCACGGAGCACGACCGTGTACACGCGCTCGAGATCGGTGCCGACGACTATCTCGTCAAGCCGTTCTCGATGAAGGAGCTCGTCGCCCGCGTTCAGGCGGCCGTCCGCCGCGGCGGCCAGCCGCAGGCGGCGGCGCGCGGCGAAGCGATCGAGATTGAAGAGCTGCGTGTCGATCCCCGTGAGGTGCAGGCGTTCGTGGACGGCGAGAGTGCCGATCTGACCCCTACCGAATTCCGCCTTCTCTATGCGCTCGCGCTCGAGCAGGGACGCGTCGTATCGCGTGACGAGTTGCTGCAGCGGCTCTGGGGCCGGCGCCAGGGCCATCGCGACCGTACGGTCGACGTCTTCGTACGCCGCCTGCGCGAGAAGGTCGACCGGCGTGCGCCGCGGCACACGTTCATCCAGACGCGCTACGGCGTGGGCTACCAGCTCGAGCCCAAGCCGAAGTAGCCTCTCCAAGTCACGTTCCATGCGCTGGTGGGAAGTTGGTGAACGTCTGGTGAGTGTGTGGTGAAGGGGGCCGCAGCGCTGTCCGGCGCCCGATAGCGTCTCGCGCGTGGGTCTCAGCGCAGCCGAGATCAGCTGGATGCCACTCTTCTCGGGACTGTCTCCGGAGATGGTCGAGTGGGTCGCCTCACGGCTCGAGAGCCGCGAAGTCGAACCCGGCGCGCTTGTCGCATCCGAGGCCGCCTCCGGGTACATGTTCTTCGTGATCGTCGACGGGACGGCGTCGGTGCACCGCGGCGACGAGAATCTTGCGACCTTGGGAGCCGGGGAGTTCTTCGGCGAGGGAGCGTTGCTCGGCTCGAATGGACGCCGGAATGCCTCCGTCGTCGCGAGCTCGCACATGCGACTCGGGGCGATGTTCGGGACGGAGTTCCGCATGCTCGAGAAGCGGCTGCCGGAGGTCGCAGACCGGGTCCGCGAGACGATGACGGCCCGCGAAGCGACTGCAGGCTGACGCTTGCTGACCGTGCGTCCGGCCGTAGACGACGGTGCGTCGCCGCTCGACGGCGTTCGCGCTCGCGGTGCCACGGACTACTTCCTCCGCAATCTTCACGAGCAACTCGTTCAGCTGAGCGCACAGGCCGATCTCAAGGCGTCGATCGTGTTGACGGTCAGCACCGTCGTACTGAGCATCTCCTTTTCACGCGCAGAGCCGCGCACGAGCACCTGGGTGCTCGGAGCCGGCCTTTTCCTCGCCTTGGTTGCGGCAATCCTCGCCGTTCTTCCCTCCTTCAGGTCGAAGCCGGCGCGCGAGGAGGACGTCGACCTGCTCTTCTTCGCCCAGTTCGCCCAGCTGCCTAAGGAGCGCTATCTCGAAGCCATGGGCTCGGTGATGGAGAGCGACAGGAGGGTCTACGCGACGCTGATCGGGAACATCCACAACCAGGCCGTCTACCTCATGCAACACAAGTACCGCTACCTACGGTTGAGCTACGTGGCGCTCCTGGCCGCCGCAGCGGCGGCCGCCGTCACCGAGGTCGCCAGTCACGCGATCTGACGACTGCGCGTATTGGCGTTAACCGGCTCTTCTCCGCCTATTCGCCGCGTCGTCACCGGCCCTGAGCGCACGCTTCTCGCATGAAGCCCAACTGCACTTGCCGCAAGGGTGCCGTCTGCCCGAGTTGTCTCGGACAGGCCGCCTAGCTGAGCTCGACGCGCAGCGGTTCGACGGCTGTCGCCTTGCCCGTCGCGGGGTCGCAGTCGAGCACGACGCCCTCCAGCCTGACGCCGCCCTTCGCCGGCTTGAAGCGCACGGGAATGCCGGTGCGCATGCGCTGGATCGCGAGCTCGGCTTCGACACCGATGACGGAATCGTGCGGGCCGGTCATGCCGGCGTCCGTGATCGCCGCAGTGCCGCCGGGTTGGATGCGCGCGTCGGCGGTCTGCACGTGCGTGTGCGTGCCGATGACCGCGGTCACGCGACCGTCGAGCATGCGGGCGACCGCGATCTTCTCGCTCGTAGCCTCGGCGTGGAAGTCGACGAGCACGACACTCGCGCGCTGCCGCGCCTCCTCGACCACGCGGTCGAGCACCTCGAACGGGCTCTGCGAGACCTCGAGAAAGAGCTGCCCGAGGACGTTGCAGACCGCGACGGGCGTCCCGTCGGTCGCCTCCACGACGGCCAGGCCACGGCCCGGCGTCCCGGCGGCGAAGTTCGCGGGTCGGATGACGCGCTCGGACGCGGCGAGGTACGGGCCCATGCCGTCGCGCGCCCACGTGTGGTTCCCGAGCGTGATCACGTCGGCCCCGGCGGCGAGCAGACGGTCGGCGAGGCGTGGGGTGATACCGCGGCCGTCGGCGACGTTCTCGCCGTTGACGACCGCGAGCGCTGCGCCGAGCTCCTCGCGCAGCCCGGGGAGCCTCGACTCGACCGCCTCTCGGCCGGGGGGGCCGAAGACGTCGGCGACGAAGACGATGCGCACTAGCCGAGGTTCGCGGCCGGTCGCACTTCGATCGTCACATGGTTGCCGGGGTCGTGCGTCACCTTCGCCAGCGCCTGCTCCTCGGCGTTCGAGAGGTCCATGACGACGCCGATCTTCGATGTCCCCGACGTGACGGGCGAGCCCACGGTAAGCGCCGGGTCTGCGCGCAGGCGCCTGATGGAGACGACGACCGATGGCGAATCGTTCGGCACGACGTCGATGCGATGGCCGTAGCGCCTCCCGTCGAGGACGAGGTCGCGGATGCTCACGACCGTGCCGTTCACGGGCGAGTAGACGGCCGTGCTCGCCGGGGCGCCCACGTCTAGCGCTCCCGTCTGCGGCCCCGAGCCGCCGGCCAGCTGGTAGTACGTGACGACGCTTGCATCGTCGCCGGTGAGCCGGTGGAGGATGCGCGCGAAAATGCCCTCGTTCGCCTGGCGGCCCACCGGCTCGAGCGGCAGCGCACTCTCGTTCGAGCCGTGGTAGCCGAGGGCGGTCACCGACAGGCACGAGACGGGCAGCTCGATGCGCACGTCCCCCTGGAGGGCGATGAGGACCGGTTGTGGCCGGCCTGTGTCGAGAAGCGCCGAGTCGCCTGCGAGACAGGCCTGGAGCGACGACGACGGCGAGCTGAAGGCCGCAAGCAGGATCGTTACGACGAGCGCGGTTCCCACCAGCATGGCGACGACGGTCCATCGCCTCGCCGTCCGCTTGCGGCGCCGTCGTGTGGCACGCTCGCTCAACGGCCCTGAGTAGGCGCGGGGCGAGGCCATCGCGCCAACGTAGCAGGCGTAGCCGCGTAGTCTTTGGGCCGTGAGCTTCCCCGCCACGAGGTTGCGACGCCTGCGCCGGACGCCGGTCATACGCGATCTCGTCCGCGAGACCCGACTTGCCGTGGACGACCTCGTGATGCCGGTCTTCGTCGCTCCCGAGCCGCTCGTGAACGAGGAGCTGCCCGCGCTGGGACGGCACACCGTCGACGGACTGCTGCGCGAGGCGGAGGAGCTGGCAGCGGCGGGCGTACCCGCGCTGATGCTGTTCGGCGTCCCGGAGGAGAAGGACGACGAGGCCACGGGAGCATGGGCTGAGGACGGCGTGGTCCAGCAGGCGCTCCGCTCGCTGCGGCCGCGCTTTCCGGAGCTCTTGCTCCTCACCGACGTCTGCCTCTGCTCGTACACGGCGCACGGGCACTGCGGTGTCGTCGAGGACGGGGAGATCGCGAACGACGCGACGCTGGAGCTCCTCGCCCGCGTGGCCGTGAGCCACGCCGACGCGGGCGCCGATGCGGTGTGCCCAAGCGACATGATGGACGGTCGCGTGGGCGCGGTCCGCGAGGTACTCGACGACGCCGGGTTCGACCAGGCTGCGATCATCGCGTACTCGGCGAAATACGCATCCGCGTTCTACGGGCCGTTCCGTGAGACAGCGGCCTCGACGCCGGCCTTCGGCGACCGGGCGTCCTACCAGATGGATCCCGCGAATGTCCGCGAGGCGCTGCGCGAGTGCGAGCTCGACCTCGCGGAGGGCGCCGACATGCTCATGGTGAAGCCCGCACTGCCCTACCTCGACGTCATTCGCGCCGTGCGCGAGCGCTTCGACGCACCGCTCGCCGCGTACAGCGTCTCCGGCGAGTACGCGATGGTGAAGGCTGCGGCCGCGGCTGGCCATCTCGACGAGCGCCGCGCCGCGCTCGAAGAGCTCACCGCGGTGCGTCGGGCGGGCGCCGACATCGTCATCTCGTACTGGGCGAAGGAGGCGGCGTCGTGGCTGTGAGCACGAGGAAATCGTGTTGGGGACAGGATTAATCCTGTCCCCAACGCAGTCTCCCCTCTGGCGCCGCGCGACCGAGGTCATTCCCGGCGGCGTCAACTCCCCAATTCGCGCAATGCGCGCGGTCGGCCTCGACGAGCCAGTATTCATGCGCCGCGGATCCGGCGCGTGCATCGAGGACGTCGACGGCAAGCGCTACGTCGACTGGGTCATGTCGTGGGGGCCGCTGATCTTCGGCCACGCTGATCCGGAGACGGTCGCCGCGGTCGTCGATGCTGCCGCTGATGGGACGACGTTCGGCGCGCCAACTGAGACGGAGGTCGAGCTGGCGGCGGAGATCGTCTCGGCGGTGCCGTCGATCGAGCAGGTCCGGCTCGTCTCCTCGGGGACGGAGGCGGCCATGAGTGCCGTTCGTCTCGCCCGAGCCGCGACCGGCCGCGACCGCATCCTGAAGTTCGCCGGCTGCTACCACGGCCACGCCGACGCGCTGCTCGCAGCCGCGGGCTCCGGCGTCGCCACGCTCGGCATCCCGTCGACGCCCGGCGTCCCCGCTGCAACGGCCGTCGACACGATCGTCTGTCCCTACAACGACGCCGGGGCCGCGGCGGACGCTTTCACCCGCTACGGCGAAGGGCTCGCGTGCGTGCTCGTGGAGCCTGTCGCGGGCAACATGGGCGTCGTTCCGCCCGAGCCGGGCTTCCTGGAGGAGCTGCGCTCGCTCTGCGACTCCGCCGGCTCGCTGCTCGTCTTCGACGAAGTGATCACGGGCTTCCGCGTCGCACGCGGGGGCGCGCAGGAGCTGTACGGCGTCGAGCCCGACCTCACAGTGCTCGGGAAGATCGTCGGGGGAGGCCTCCCCCTCGGCGCGTTCGGTGGCCGCGCGGAGCTGATGGAGCAGCTCGCGCCCTCGGGCGACGTGTACCAGGCGGGAACGCTCTCGGGAAATCCGCTCGCCACGGCGGCAGGCCTGTCGGTGCTGCGCCGTCTCCGCGTCGCCGACGTCTACGACGAGCTCGAGCGGCTCGCCGCGCGGCTCGAGGCGGGGCTGGCGCCGTTCGGCCGCCTCCAGCGCGTGGGCTCGATGCTCACGCTCTTCATGGGGTCAGACCCTGTTCTCAATCTGCAACACGCGCAGGCGTGCGACGCAGACCGCTACGGCGCGCTCTTCCGAAGCCTGCTCGCGGACGGCGTCTACATCGCGCCCTCGCAGTACGAGGCGCTGTTCGTGTCGCTCGCGCACGGTGAGGAGGAGATCGACCGGACGATCGAGGCCGCAGCGCGGTTCTTCGACCGGTGACGACGAGTCTCTGGGACGAGGTCGCGGAGGGCGCCCGTCGCGAGAGCCCGCTGTGGGCGGCCGCGCTGCGTCCGGAGGAGGAGCGAGAGCTCGAGCCGGTCTTCTCGCCGCTCGGGGACGAGCGTCGGGCGCTGGGCGTCGAGACGATCTACGAGGGCTACCTCCTCCACTACGGCCGGCCGCGGCTGTTCGCGCCGCCTGCACCGGAAGACGCGCTGCTGCTCGGCGACTACCTCTATGCCCACGGCCTCGTCCGCGTGGCGGAGCTCCACGATGTCGGCGCGGTGGCGGATCTCGCGGCGCTCATCTCGATCTGCGCGCAGCTGCGCGCCGAGGGCGCGAACGGCGACGGAGCTGCCTGGGCGGCTACCGCGGCGCTCGCGGGCGCGGACGGGCTCGGCAAGGCACGCGACGAGCTGCGGCTGCGCGGAGATTCGGAGGCGCTACTCGCGCTCGCCCGGAGCGAGGCAGGCGACGACGCGGTGGACGGCGCGCTGTCGGCGCACCTGCGGCGCGTGGGTTAGAGTCCGGAGGCGATGGTTCAGCTCGCCGCCCTTCTCGCCGCCGACGTCGCCGAGGAAGGCAAGGACATCGTGCTCTCCATGCTCGTCGTCGGGCTCATTTTCATCAGCGTGATTGCCATCGGACAGTTCTTCCGCTGGCTCAGTCACCGACGCTGAGCGCATCGCCCACGGCCCTCCGGAGCGCGGGCCAGACGGGCTCGGGCGAGTATCCGAGGTCACGCGCGGCCTTCGCCCACGAGAAGTACATGGGCAGCTGTGCGAGGAGCACCTCGTCGCCGTTGACGAGGCCGGCCGTGGCGAGCGCCCGCGCGAGGCTCTGGGGAACGCGAACGCGCGGCCGCGGAAGCCCCGCGGGAAGCGATCGCCGTCGCCCAAGGCGTCGTCGGGTTGACGACGAGGGCGTCGAGCCCGTCTCGAGCCGCCTCCAGGACGATTTGCTCCGCCTCGAGCTTCGTACGCTTGTACGACACCTCGAGCTCGTAGGCCGGCGGGCCGCGGGCCACGTGGGCGCCGATGAACCCGCTTGCCCCCGTGACATACGCGCGCATTCGGCGATCATCTCCCACTGGAGTGCGCTCAGATCTTCCTACCGGCACTGTCACGTTCCTCTTCACGGATGTCGAGGGCTCGACGAAGCTGCTTCACGAGCTCGGCGCAAGGGCGTACGCCGAGGCACTCGCCGAGCACCGGCGGGTGATTCGCGAAGCCTGCGCAGCACACCACGGCGTAGAGGGTGACACGCAGGGCGACGCGTTCTTCTTCGCCTTCCCCACGGCGCCGGGCGCGCTCGCCGCCGCGGAAGCGATGACGGAGGCGCTTGCTTCGGGGCCGATCCACGTGCGGGCCGGCTTGCACACCGGTACGGCCCTCGTGACGGAGGAGGGATACGTCGGCGAAGACGTCCATCGCGCTGCCCGCATCGCGGCAGCCGGCCGCGGCGGACAGGTGTTGATCTCCTCGACCACGGCCCAGCTCGTCGACGGCGAGCTCAGAGACCTGGGAGAGCACCGCCTCAAGGACCTCTCCGCGCCGGAACGGATACACCAGCTCGGGGACAGATCCTTCCCCTCGCTGAAGAGCCTCTACCGCACGAATTTCCCCATCCCTACGAGTCCGTTTCTCGGTCGCGAACAGGAGCTGGCGGAGGTGGTCGCGCTTCGCCGATACCCGCCTGCTCACGCTCACCGGCCCCGGAGGAACTGGCAAGACACGGCTTGCCGCTCAGGCCGCCGCCACGAGCTCCGACAGCTACCCCGACGGCATCTGGTGGGTCCCGCTCGAAACACTGCGCGACCCGACGCTCGTGCTGGAGGCCGTTGCCCAGGCGCTCGGAGCCAAGCAAGAGGTGGCCCAACACATAGCGGACCAGCGCATGCTGATCCTTCTCGATTCCTTCGAGGGCGTCGTTGAAGCCGCGCGCGCCGTCAGCGAGCTCGTCGCACGCTGTCCCAATCGAGTTGGCGGAGGAGCTGGTCGGATCACTGGCCGATGACCCCTCCGTCGAACCGCTGTATGTCGCCGCGGCTCTCGCGGACCTGTCGGATCTGGCGCTTCGGCAGGGTGATCTCGAACGTACCCGTGAGTACGGGGAGCGCAGCTTGACGCTCAGCGCGGCAAGGGGCTTGCCGTACGCCCGCGGGCTCAATGCCCTCGGGGAGGTTTGCGCTCCTGGAGGGCGATTTCGCGGAGGCGCGGCGGCTGATGGAGGAAGCAGCTGCGGACTACAAACGCGTGGGCCATGAGGCCAATTACGTCGCGACGCTCGAATCGCTTGCCGAGGTCGCACGGCGAGAAGGCGATGTGAAACGCGCGACTGCGCTCCTCGCGGAGCCGCTTCCGCGGGCGGTAGCGCTGGGTGACCGAACGTTCGTGGGGGACGTGCTCGCGGAGCTCGCGGTCGTCGTGAGTGAACGGGGCCAGAGCGACGTCGCCGGGACGCTCTGGGGCGCCGCGAACGCGCTTCTCGAAGGATCGAGGCCGTGGCGTTTCCGTTCGGAGCCCGATGCGCCCGCGGAGGTGAAGGCCGCAGGCGCCGCAATGACCCTTGACGAGGCCGTTGCGGACGCGCTGAGGAGCATCGATGCGTGATCTCCCTTCGGGCACTGTCACCTTCCTCTTCACTGACGTCGAGGGGTCGACGAGGCTCCTGCACGACCTGGGGGCAGAGGCGTACGCGGACGCGCTCTCCGAGCACCGGCTCGTGATCCGCGAGGCCTGCGCCGCGGAAGGCGGTGTCGAGGTCGACACACAGGGGGATGCGTTCTTCTTCGCCTTCCCCACGGCGCCGGGGGCGATCGCGGCTGCGGAGACAATGACGGAAGGGCTGGCCTTGGGTCCGATTCGGATTCGGATCGGCCTGCACACCGGCGCGCCGCTGCTCACGGACGAGGGCTATGTGGGCGGAGACGTCCATCGCGCGGCCCGCATTGCCGCCGCCGGCTACGGCGGCCAGGTACTCGTCTCGTCGTCCACGGCCCAGCTCGTCGAGATCGAGCTGCTCGACCTTGGTGAACACCGGTTGAAGGACATCGAAGAAGCCGTCCCCATCTTCCAGCTCGGCGACGGTTCCTTCCCGCCGCTGAAGACGATCTCCAACACGAACCTCCCGCGGCCCGCGAGCTCGTTCGTGGGTCGTGAGCGTGAGACGCAAGAAGTCGTGTCCCTGCTCAGAGACGGTGGTCGCCTCGTCACCTTGACGGGCCCTGGTGGGACAGGCAAGACACGCCTCTCGATCGAGGCCGCGGTGGAGCTCATCCCAGACTTCAAGGCGGGCGTCTTCTGGGTCGGGTTGGCCACGCTGCGCGATCCCGCGCTCGTCACAGAGACGATCGCCCAGACGCTCGGGGCGAAGGACGACCTCGCGGAGCACATCCGCGATCGGGAAATGCTGCTCTTGATCGACAACCTCGAGCAGGTCATCGAGGCGGCTCCCGAGCTCTCCGAGCTTCTAACTATCTGTCCCAACCTCACTCTGCTCGTGACGAGCCGCGAGCTGTTGCGCGTCCAGGGTGAGGTGGAGTACTCGGTGCCGCCACTGGCTGAAGCGGACGCGATTGACCTCTTTTGCGCCCGCTCGGGGCTCGGGCAGAGCGACGAGATCTCGGAGCTCTGCCGACGGCTCGACTCGCTACCACTCGCAGTCGAGCTCGCGGCAGCTCGCGCGAAGGTGCTGTCTCCCGCACAGATCCTCGATCGCCTTTCCCAGCGCCTCGACCTGCTCAAGGGCGGTCGCGACGCCGATCCCCGCCAACACACGCTGCGGGCGACGATCGAGTGGTCGCACGAGCTGCTCTCGGCAGAGGAGCAGAAGCTCTTCATCCGCCTCTCTGTCTTCGCCGGCGGCTGTACGTTCGAAGCAGCCGAAAGGGTTTGCGATGCCGACCTCGACACCCTCCAGTCACTCGTCGAGAAGAGCCTCGTTCGCTTCACCGACGGGCGCTACTGGATGCTGGAGACGATCCGGGCGTACGCCCTCCAGCAGCTGGACGACGTCGATGAGAGCCAGGGGCTTTGGCGTGGGCATACGGAGTTCTTCGCGATGGTCGCGCGTCAGGAATCGGCCGACCTTCGGGGATCGTCTCGCGAGGGCGGCGACCGCCTCGAGGACGAGCGGGACAATCTGCGCAGCGCGCTGGCGCGCGCGTTCGCTCAGACAGATGTCGAACTTGCATACGAGCTCGCCACCGCCTACGGCGTTCTGTGCATTTACCGCGGGCCGCAAACGGAAGGCAGAGCGTGGCTCGATGCAGCCCTACGGGTTACCGATGGTGTCGCACCTCTACTGCGGGAACAAGCGCTGGGCATTGCTTCCGACCTCGCCAAGCGGCAAGGCGATCTCGAGGCAGGGCGGTTGCTTGCGGATGATCGTCTCGAGCTCGCGCGTGCTCGTGGCGATGACGACGCGATCGGTGTCGCGCTCGACTGCCTTGGAATCATCGAATGCTATGCGGGCAATTTCGATCGAGCCGAGGAGCTTCAACGCGAGGCTGTTGCTGTGTTCACGGCGAGCGCAAACGACGTCCAGCTTCGCTCCGCGCTCGGCATGCTCGGGTTCCTCCTGTTCGCTCGCGGCGCCTATGCGGAGGCGAGAGAGGTGTGTCAGGACGCACTGACCATGGCGCGCGCGGCTGGTGACAGCAGAGGCGTTGGAATTGCGGCGAGCCACCTCGGCTACGTTCTCGCACACGAGGGGAGATTCGACGTAGCGCTTCTCCTACAACGTGAGGCGCTGCTCATGGCCCAGGAGTTGCACGACGTACAGGCCACCGGTGCAGTGCTGCTGGACGTCGCGGTACTCGCTACTTCGCTCCAGGACTACGAGTCGGCGGCGGAATTGCTCGGCGCCGTAGCCGGTCTCGCTGAATCGAACGAGTTTGCCCTAGTCGCTCCAGGTCGACTGGTTCGATGACACCCTCGAGGAACTGCAGCAGCAGTTTGGCGGGGACGAGCTCGATCGGATAACCGCGCGGGGGAGACAAATGCAGTTCGACGACGTCGTGGACCACGCACTCGAGTTCATAGACTCGCAGGCGTGAGACTGCGGGACCTTCGGGACTGGATGGCCCTGCTCGAGCGCGAGGGCGAGCTGCAACGGATCACGGTCGAGGTCGATCCGCATCTCGAGATCACGGAGATCGTCGACCGCCTCGTGAAGTCAGGCGGCGGCCCTGCACTCCTCTTCGAACACCCAAAGGGCTCCGAGCACCCTCTGCTCATCAATCAGTTCGGGACCGAGCGGCGCATGTGCCTCGCGTTCGGCGTCGAGAAGCTCGACGACGTCGCGGCGAAGCTCGCGGACGTCCTCGAGATGCAGCCGCCGCAGGGTCTCCGCGAGAAGATGCAAGGCCTGAAGAAGCTCAAGTCGATCGCCGATTCCCGTCCGAGGGTTGTCTCGAAGGGCGCCTGCCAGGAGATCGTCGTCACGGGCGACGAGGTCGACATCACGCGGCTCCCCATACAGACGTGCTGGCCGGGCGACCCGGCTCCGTTCATCACCTTGCCGGCGGTGATCACGACGGACCCGACTACCGACACGCGCAACGTCGGCATGTATCGCATGCAGGTGATCGACAGCCGCTCGACGTACATGCACTGGCAGATGCACAAGGACGGGCGTGCCGACCTCCTCGCGGCGGAGGGCGGGCGCATTCCCGTCGCCGTGGCGCTCGGTCTCGACCCGGTCACCGCCTACTCGGCGAGCGCGCCGCTCCCGCATCACATCGACGAGCTGATGGTGGCCGGCTTCCTGCGCGGTGATGAGGTCGAGCTGGTGAAGTGCAAGACGATCGACCTCGAGGTGCCGGCGAACGCGGAGATCGTGCTCGAAGGGACCGTCTCGAAGGACGACGTCGGCATCGAAGGCCCGTTCGGCGACCACACCGGCTACTACTCGCATGCCGAGGAGTTCCCGATCTTTCGCATCTCCGCGATGACGATGCGCCGCGATGCGATCTATCCGTCGATCGTCGTCGGCAAGCCGCCCGCAGAGGATGCGTGGCTCGGCAAGGCGACGGAGCGGATCTTCCTGCCGGCCGTCCGCATGACGCTGCCGGAGATCGCCGACTACGACCTGCCCGTCGCCGGCGCTTTCCACAACTGCGTGATCGTCTCCATCCGCAAGGCGTTCCCCGGTCACGCGCAGAAGGTGATGCATGCGATCTGGGGGCTCGGGATGCTCTCGCTCTCGAAGTCGATCGTCGTGGTCGACGAGCACGTGGACGTCCACGACTACGAGGACGTGTTCTTCCGCGTGACCGCCAACGTCGATCCGAAGCGCGACGTGCTGCTCACCGAGGGGCCGCTCGACCATCTCGACCACGCGCCGGGACGGCAGTTCTACGGCGGCAAGCTCGGCATCGACGCGACGCACAAGCTCCCCGAGGAGGACGCGCGGCCGTGGCCGGAGGAGATCGAGATGTCTGCGGAGATCAAGGAGCTCGTCGACCGGCGGTGGCGCGAGTATGGGTTCGATCCGTCTGTCACCACGTTGACAGGCGAGATGCGGCAGGATTGAATCGAGCAGCAGGCGACCCGGAGGCCAGGCGAGCGGTGGACCAACCCGAGCACGTTCCCGAGAGTCACGCGCAAGCCCTCAGCCTCTGGCCGATCGGCGTCGCCGTGGGAGTCGCGTTCGCCCTCGTCGGTCTGCTCGTGAGCTGGTGGATCGTCGCGGTCGGCGCAGTCATCGTGATCCTGTTCGGGATCGCGTGGATCTACGACGTGACGCGCGAGCGCAGGCCTCAGTCCGCTGCCGCTGCCGCGCCCGCGGCTGGCGAGCAGATCGCGCGTGCGTCGGTCGGGGAGCAGGAGGCGACCCGCAAGACCTTCCTCTCCGCGATGACCCTCGGCCTCGGTGCCGCCATCACCGCCATCGTGACCATTCCGACGCTGGTTTTCGTCGGGCTGCCGCCCTTCAAGAAGGGCGAGGGCTTCGTCGACATCGACGTCGACCTCGGGCCACTCGACGCTTTCAACGAGGGGGAGTGGCTGATCACGCAGTTCAACCTGCGCCCGGCGCTTGGCGAAGTGGCCGAGCGCACAGCCTACGTCCGCTACAACGGCCTGCTGGAAGGAGAGCCGAGCTTCACGATCCTCTCCAACCGCTGCGTCCACCTCGGCTGCCCGGTGCAGGCCAACGGCCCGACGACGCCTGACGAGCAGCGCAGCTACCTCGGCGGCCGGCGGAAGGTCACGTACACCCCGGTCCTCCCGGCCGGCTTCGGCTGTCCGTGCCACGGCGGCCAGTACGACACCGAGGGCAACCGCACGGCTGGGCCTCCGGTGCGCGCCCTCGACCGCTGGGCGTACAAGGTCGCGGGCGGCCGGCTCAGGCTCGTAGGGGCCTACAGTGTCAACGAGGTCGAGGGCAGCGGCAAGGACGCGAATATGGGCTCATACCGGCTGGCGCAGCCCGGGATCCACATCGACGGCGTCGAGCAGATCCTCTACCCCTTCATCCCGCCGAGCTGACGATGCCGAAGTCCGAAGGACGAAAGAGAGCCGAGGCAGTCGTCACGTATCCGCTCGACTGGATCGAGGAGCGCACCGGGTGGGTCGGAGCGATGAGGTACTTCCTCTTCCGCAAGGTCCCGAGGAGCTCGAGCTGGCTCCACACGCTCGGCTCGGCCACGCTGACCGCCTTCCTCGTTCAGACGGTGACCGGGATCGTCCTCGCGATGTACTACAAGCCGGACCCGGACAACGCGTACGAGTCGATCCAGTACATCACGAACGATCTCACGTGGGGCTGGCTCATACGCGGCATGCACCGCTTCGGCGCGAGCGTCTTCATCATCCTCATGTTCTTACACATGGCGCGGGTCTTCCTGTTCGGCGCCTACAAGTACCCGCGCGAGGTGAACTGGATCCTCGGAGCCTCCATCCTCATCCTCGGCATGTTCGAGGGCTTCACGGGCTATCTGCTGCCCTGGGACCAGACGTCCTACTGGGCGTCGGTGGTCGGCATCAACATCACCGGCACGGGCCCCTTCGTCGGGCCGTACCTCGCCAACATCCTGAAAGCCGGCGCCGAGATCGACGGGGACACGCTATCCCGCTTCTACTCGATCCACATGCTCGTCTTACCGTTGTTGATCGCGCTACTGATCTTCCTCCACATCTGGCTCGTCATTCGGCTCGGCGTATCGAACCCGCCGTGGGGCAAGCAGGTCGAGGACTACGACGAGGACGACGAATTGCCGGCACGCCAGGGTCTCGTGCAGCCTGCGCCGCGCGGGAACGGCAAATGAGCTCGCAGGAAGAACGCCGCCGCCAGTTCGAGGCGTACAAGCGCGACGTCGAGAAGCGTGGCAAGGCGTTCTTCCCGCACGCGCTCTTCCACGACACGGTGATGAGCCTCGTCGTCGTGTCGGTGATCATCGGCCTCGCCGTGGTCTGGCACGAGACCGCCGACGGCACCGACGCGGGCATCCTCGGCCCCGAATACGCGGAGAAGGCCGACCCGGCGACGACCAGCTTCATCCCGCGGCCGGACTGGTACTTCTACTTCCTCTTCTACCTCCTGCGCATCTTCGAGTGGCCGGCCACGGTCGTGATCGCCACCGTCGGCATCCCGACGGTGCTGATGATCCTGCTCTTGGCGCTGCCATTCATCGACCGCTCCACCGAGCGTCGCCTCTCGCGGCGACCGGTGGCGATCGTCGCCGCCATCCTCACCGCCATAGCGATGGGCGTCCTGACCTGGAAAGGGGCGACGACTGCCGAGTTCCTCGCCAGCGAGGCGCCTACGCTGGCCAGGGAGTTTCAAGAGGCGAACGACCTCCCGGACGTTGCGATTCCTGGCGCCGTGCTCTTCACTGCCTCCGGGTGCCTCAACTGCCACACCTACGCGGGTGAAGGCAATACGAACCTCGGCGCGCCCGACCTGACCGAGGAGGGCTTGAAGAACCGAGGGATCCAGTGGCAGATCGACCACCTTATAAACCCGGCGAGCAAGTCACCCGGTTCGCAGATGCCCTCCTTCGCCAATCTCGGCAACCCTGACGTCGGCGGCGATCCGGAGAACCTCCGCAATCTCGCCATCTTCCTCGAGGCCTCCAAGGGGCCTCAGGACTAGCGCCGCCCAGGTTGTGACCGAGCGCGGCGACCCGCTCGCCGGCATCGAGTCGGGGACGATGGCGCCCGCGGGCGTCCGGGCGATGTTCGACCGGATCGCGCCGGTCTACGACGTCATGAACCGCGTCATGACGGCCGGCCTCGACCGGCGCTGGCGGCGTGAGGCGGCCGAGGCGGTCGTGCGGCCGGGCGACCGCGTGCTCGACGCGTGCTGCGGAACGGGCGACCTCGCACTCGCATGTGTTCGCGCCGGAGCCGGCAGCGTCGTCGGGCTCGACTTCTCACCGCGGATGATCGAGCGTGCGCGCAAGAAGTCGGCTGCCGTCGCGTGGGTCGAGGGGGACGCGCTCTCCCTTCCGTTCGGCGAGGAGGCCTTCGACGCAGCCACCGTCGGCTTCGGTGTCCGCAACGTCGCCGATCTGGGCGGCGCGCTCACAGAGCTCGCGCGGGTGCTCGTGCCCGACGGCCGGCTCGGGCTCCTCGAGATCACGCAGCCCACGGGCGCGCTTGCGCCGTTCTACCGCGTGTGGTTCGAGCGCATCGTCCCGGTGCTGGGACGGCCGCTGACTGGTGGCGCAGCTTACAAGTACCTCCCCGCGAGCGTGCGCCGCTTTCCCGGCAAGGACGACCTCTTGACGGTCATCGGCGAGGCCGGTTTTCGTGACGTTGCCTACCGCACGTTCGCGGGCGGCATCGTTGCACTCCATACTGCTACGAGGAGATGACCGCCGCACTCGCCGCCATCAGGGAGGTGCCGGGGCTCGAGGGGTACCTCGACGAGCTCGAGGAACGGCTGCAGGACACCGTGCGCAGCCATCCGGGCACCGTGGCTGCCGTCGGCGCGGACGCCCTGGCGGCGGGCGGCAAGCGCCTGCGTCCGATGCTCGTCTTCCTGTGCTCGCCCCCGGAGGGGCCGCCACCGCTCGCCGCGGGTGTCGCCGTGGAGCTGATCCACATGGCGACGCTCGTGCACGACGATCTCATCGACGGCGCGCGCTACCGGCGCGGCCGCGTGGCGGCATGGGCCGCGTACGGCGCTCCGGCGGCGTGTGCGGCGGGCGACTACCTCTTCGCCCGGGCCTTCGCGGAGCTGGCCGAACCCGGCGACGAGGCCGCCGTCGAGCTGATGGCCGATGCAACGCTTTGCCTCGCGCGCGGCGAGGCAATGCAGCGGCGCCAGACACGCGATCCCGACACGACCGTTGAGAGCTATCTGGCGCGATGTGCTCTCAAGACCGGCAAGCTCTTCGAGGCGGCGTGCTTGCTCGGCTGCGGTGGCCGCCACCCCTGGCTCGGCGAGTTCGGTACCGCGCTCGGCACGGCGTTCCAGATCACGGACGACATCCTTGACTGCACGGGCGAGGCGACCGAGACGGGCAAGATCGCCGGCGTCGATCTCCGCGAGGGAACACCGACGCTGCCGCTGCTCCTCGCGGCCCGCGAGGATCGGGTCGTGTACGAGGCCCTGGCGGGCGGCTCGCTCGACGGCGCCCTCGTTCGCGTTGCCGCGACCGGCGCACTCGAGCGCTCCCGGGCGATCGCGCTCGACTACGCTGACCGGGCGCGGGCGTGCCTCGACGGCCACGTGCACCGTGAGGAGCTCGAAGCCTTGACCCATCTCGTCGTCGACAGAGACAGCTGATGGCCACCGTCGAGCAAGTCACCTCGCTGGACACCATCCGCGAGAAGATCGAGGCCGGCGAGCGGCTCGACTCGGAGGACGGACTTACGCTCTTCGAGACCGACGACCTGCTGACGGTCGGCGAGCTCGCCGACCTCGCGCGCCGCCGGAGGGGCGGAGACGACCGCGTGTTCTTCGTCCAGAACCTCTATCTCAACCAGACGAACGTCTGCCGCGTGAAATGCAAGTTCTGCGCCTTCGCCGTGACGCAGAAGCAGGAGGGGGCGTACACGTACACGGCGGAGGAGCTCGTCGAGGACGCGCTGCGCCAGCGCGAGCTGACCGGGTTCACCGAGATCCACATGGTGGGCGGCGAGAGCCCGCACGTCGACTTCGGCTACTACGTCGAGATCGTCTCGAAGCTCCACCACGCGATGCCGGACGTCCACCTGAAGCTCTTCACGGCCAGCGAGGTGCACCACATGTCGAAGCTCGCCGGCATCACGCACGAGGCGGTGCTGCGCGAGCTGGAGGCGGCCGGGCTTGGGTCGCTGCCCGGCGGCGGCGCCGAGGTCTTCGCCGACCGGGTGCGGAGGCTCGTAGCGCCCGGCAAGGAGCACCCCGACGAGTGGTTCGACGTCCACCGAACTGCCCACGCCCTGGGCATCCCGACGCACTGCACGATGCTCTACGGGCACGTGGAGACGAACGAGGAGCGCGTCGACCACCTGCTACGGCTCCGCACGCTCCAGGACGAGACGGGCGGCTTCCTCGCGTTCGTCCCGCTCGCCTTCCATCCCGAGAACACCGTCTTCGAGCGCCGCGGCTGGCGCCACACGACCGGCGCCGACGACCTGAAGGTGATCGCCGTATCGCGGCTCCTCCTCGACAACGTCCCGAACATCAAGGCCTACTGGATCATGATGGGGCTGCCGCTCGCCCAGGTGGCGCTCCACTTCGGTGCGAACGACGTCCAGGGCACGGTCGTCCGCGAGGAGATCTTCCAGGCGGCGGGTGCCTCGGCCGGAACCGAGCAGAAGCTCGAGGAGCTCGCACGGTTCATCCGCGACGCTGGCCGGATCCCCGTACAGCGCGACACGCTCTACAACGAACTGAAGAGATTCGATTGATCAGACTCGGGCGGATCTCGTACGTGAACATGGCGCCGGTCTTCTTCCGGCTGGACGCCGAGATCGAGGAGATCACAGGCGTGCCAACCGAGCTCAACGCGAAGCTCCTCGCCGGCGAGCTCGACGTGGCGCCGATCCCCTCCATCGAGTACGCGCGCAATGCCGGCAAGCTGCGCCTGCTGCCGCGGCTCTGCGTCTCCTCCGAGGGCGCCGTGGACTCGATCCAGCTCGTCTCACGGCTGCCGCTCGAGCAGGTGCGAACGGTGGCGGTGACGCCGGAGAGCGCCACGTCCGTGGTGCTGACGAAGGTGCTGCTGCCGGATGCCGGGCACGTGCCGCTGGAGGAAGAGGCCGACGCGAAGCTTCTCATCGGCGACGCGGCGCTGCGCAGCGCGTTCGAAGACCCGACGCCGCATCACGACCTCGGGCGCCTCTGGCTCGAGCGCACTGGCTTGCCCATGGTGTTCGCCGTGTGGGCGGCACGTGAGCCCGTCGCCGCTGCCGTGAAGGAGCTGGAGGACGCCCTCGTGGAGTCGGTACGCCAGGCACGCGCAGAGCCGGAGTTGATCGCACGCGAGGCGTCCGAGCTATACGGCTACCCGCCGGGCTTCCTCGCTCGCTACTTCGAGAAGCTGCGCTACCGCTTCGGCCCCCGCGAGCGCGCGGGTCTCTACACGTTCCTTGAGCTCGCCCACGGGTCGGGTGAGCTGGACGAGGTACCGGAGCTTCGCTTCGTGCGCGAGGAGCCGGTGCCGGCGTGACGGTCGCCGAGGTCCTCGACAAGGCGCTGGCGGACGAGCGCATCTCCGACGAGGACGCGCTCACGCTGCTCGAGTCGAGGGACCTCGTGGCGGTCGGCCGTGCCGCGGACGAGCTTCGCGCGCGCAAGACGGACCGGGCGCGCGTGACGTTCATCGTCGACCGCAACGTCAACTACACGAACGTCTGCTACACGGACTGCGACTTCTGCGCGTTCTACCGCAGCCCCGGCGACACGCGCGAGGGCTACCTCTTGCCGAAGGCGGTCATCTTCAAGAAGATCGAGGAGACGCTCGCCATCGGTGGCACCGGGCTGCTCATGCAGGGCGGCCACCACCCTGACCTCGGCGTCGAGTACTACGAGGATCTCTTCTCGTCAATCAAGGCGCGCTACCCGATTCATCTGCACGCGCTGTCGCCCTCGGAGGTGCAGCACGCCGCGCGCCGCTCGAAGGTGACGGTGCCGGAAGCCCTCACGCGGATGCGCGACGCCGGTCTCGACTCGCTACCCGGCGGCGGCGCCGAGATCCTCGTCGACCGCGTGCGCGACATCATCTCGCCGAAGAAGACCACGTCGGCCGAGTGGCTCGACGTCATGCGGCACGCGCAGCGGCTCGGCATGTCGACGACAGCGACGATGATGTACGGGCACGTCGAGACGCTCGCCGAGCGTGTGGAACACATGCGCCGCATCCGCGAGCTCCAGGACGAGATGCACGGCTTCCGCGCCTTCATCTCGTGGACGTTCCAGGACGACGGTAACAGGCTGGGCGCGAAGGTGCCGCGTGAGAAGATGCCGACCTCGTTCGACTACCTGCTCACGCAGGCCGTGTCGCGCATCTACCTCGACAACGTCGACCACATTCAGTCGTCGTGGGTGACGCAAGGGATTAAGGTCGGCCAGGTGGCACTCGGCTTCGGCGCCGACGACATGGGCTCGGTGATGATCGAGGAGAACGTCGTGTCGGCCGCGGGCACGACCCACCGGACGTCGACCGAGGAGCTCGTCCACCTCATCAAGTCGCTCGGCAAGGTCCCGGTGCAGCGCGACACCCTCTACCGCGACGTTCGGGTCTGGAACTAGGAGCTCTGGCGACTACTTCGTCGTGACGATGGCGTAGGAGCGCTTGCGGTCGGACGACCACATCTTCACGAGGAACTTCGTCCCTGGCGGCACGCGGGGCTGGAAGGAGATCGCGAACGTCTCGTCCTTGGCCATTACCGGGTTCAGGTTGCAGACGATGACCCCATTCACGAGCTTGCCCCAGCCGGACGAGTATTCGCCGCTCGGTTCCTGGAGCGTGTAGATGGCGAGGTCCGTTATCGGCAGCGACGGCGCGCGGCGTAGGCCACCCGGCTCGGACGCATTCGCTGTCTCACGGCCGGCAAGGCCGATGACGATCTTCGAGATCGCGACGCCAGGCGCCTTGGCCGTTACCCCGACGTAGTTCTCCCAGCTCTCGACTCTGCCGAGATCGCGGTAGGTCCCGATGACCTGGAAATCGCTCGCGAGGGGAACGCCGAACTTCCCGAGCGCGTCGTCCGTCGCGTCCATGGCGAGATCTATGGTCTTGCGGGCCATGACGTAATTGCGGCTGCTCAGGTACTTCGACGCCTGGGCACTGAGCGTCTGGGCTTCGCCGACGCTTGCCGCGATCTCGGCGTCCAACGCGCCGATCGTCTTCGGGGCGACTTGGGCGGCCTTCCTCAGATGTCCGATCGCACCGGAGACCTCGAGCTTCGCCTTGCTGACCTCGTCGGGGGAGATCTTTCCCGGCTTCAGCTGGGTGAAGGCGACCTGGTTCGACGCGCGCGAGCTCCTGAGCTCGAAGACCCACTGCTGATCGGGCGATAAGCGCGCGGCTGACATTGCGCCGGCAAAGGGCACGGCAACGAGCGCCAGTCCGGCGCAGATCGTTGCGAGTCGCCTCAGGCTCGTGTTCACGCGTAGAGCCTAGTGCGTGGGCGGTCGGGCTTCAGTCATGCGAGTGACATGATGGACGTAACGGCGGCGACATGCGGGGTCATCGGGTCGCGAAGACTACATGCGAGCGGCCACCGCTCGCCGAGCGAAACTTCACGAGGAGCTTCGTGCCCGGCTCGAGCTTCGGGCCGAAGGCGATGGTGAAGACGCGGTCCACAGGCATTGCTGGGCGCATACGGCACGTGATGACGCCTGCGTTGAGGTCACACCACCCCGAAGAGAAGCGGCCGATGGAGTCCGAGATCACGGCCACGCTCATCCGGGTGATCGGCAGCCCGGTCGCCGGGTCTACGACAGCTCCCGGCTCGCCGGCGTTCGCGGTCGAGCGGTTCGCGGCCCCGATCACGACCTCGGTCACCTCGCTGCCCACGGTGGCCGAGAGCCCGGAGAAGTTCGCGAACTCCGGAAGGTACGCAAAGTCGCGGTTGACCACGTACGACGCAAACTCCTTCGCGAGTGGCACGCCGAAGTCGGCAAGCGCAGCGTCCGTCAACCCGATCGTCTTCCGGAGCCGCGCACGGGCGCCCGAGTACCGCGCGCCCGTGACGTCGGCCCGTGCCTGCCGCGCCAGCTTCCCGGCCTGGCCGAGCATCGAGCGGACGGACGGCGTGTCGAGTGCGCCGACCGCGCGCGGCGCCGCCTTCGTCGCTGCGCTGATGCCGGCGAGCGCCCGAGCGATGTCCGCCCCAGCCTTCGTGGCACGGTCGGGCGACGGCTTCGCAAGGGTCTGGAGGGCTGCGCGCGCGCTGACTCCCGTTGCGTCGAGGCCGGCAACGAGCTGCTGGTCCGCCGTGAGAGCGGGTGCGGCAGGGGACAGCGGAACAAGCAGGAGCCCGCAGGCACCCACGACCGCGAGCAGCGCCCGGATCGCCATTGGCAACGGATATCACGATCAGCGAACGTGCACAACCTTCCGCTAGCCTCATTCGCGGGTCGTTGCCTCGCCGAGCCGTCATCGGAGCGCTTGTCGCGCTGGTCCTCGCCACGCCTGCGGCGGGCCAGACGAAGCTGCTCATGCCCGGGGTGACGTACGAGAAGCAGGTGCAATTTACGTTCCACGGGCCCTCGGTGATCCATGTGCTCACGATGCCGCGGCCAGGTGGCCTCTGGGCTCTCAAGCCCGTGCTTTCCAACGATGCGATCCTCGGTCTGGAACGGGTGACATCGATCCAGCAGCGCGTGTCGCCGATCGCGACCGTCGCCGGCGTCAACGGCGATCGCTTCGTGTCGAACGGCCGGCCCAGCGGGATCCTCATGCGTGACGGCCAGCTACAGCACGGTCCCGGCGACAGCCGTTCGAGCATCGGCATCGATTCGAGCGGGAACCTCCGCGTGGAGCGCTTGCGACTGCTTCCCACCTGGCAGGGCACGGGCCAGCGGCAGAACCTCTCCGCCGTGAACAACTCGCCGTCCTCGAGTGGCATGTCGCTCTACACGCCCACATGGGGACCGTCGACGCCGGCTACCCCCGGCTCTCTCGAGGTCGTGCTGCGGCCGTTCCCGGCGATGTTTCCGAACAGCGAGGTGACAGGTCGCGTGATCGAGTCGCGCAGCGGAGGGGCGACGCCGATCCCGCGTGACGGGGCCGTGCTCGTGGCCCGGGGCACGGTGGCGACGAACCGCCTGCGCAACGAGGCGCTGGTCGGGACGAACATGCGCGTGCGCCTCGTACTCCAGCCAGACTGGGCCGGCGTCATGGACGCTGTTGGCGGCGGCCCGGCTCTCGTGCGCGACGGAAAGGCGGTCTTCAATGCCGGCGAGGCGTTCATCCCCAGCCAGCTCGCACTGCCCGAGCCGCGGACGGCCGTGGGCCAGCTGGCTGACGGGCGGATCATCCTCGTTGTCGTCGACGGTCGTCGCCGCGGCTACTCGAGCGGGATGACGAACTTCGAGCTCGCGCTCGCGCTCGTCCGTCTGGGCGCGGTCACGGGAGCCGCGCTCGACGGAGGCGGCTCGTCGACGATGGCTTTCGACGGGCAGCTGCTCAACCGTCCCTCCGGCTCGGAGCGGCCTGTCTCCGAGGCGCTGCTCATGGTGTACTCGGGCGTCCACGCACCGCTGCCGAGTGTCTCTGTCATCTCCCCGAACGGGGACGACGTCGCGGAGACGCAGGAGCTCGCGTACAAGGTCGTTCGCCCCTCGACCTTGAACGCGAGCCTCGTCGCGCCCGACGGCTCGACGCGGCCGATCTTCGCGCGCCATGCCACGCCGAGCACATACGGCTTCGAATGGAACGGGCGAACGGCCGACGGTGCGCTCGAGCTCGAAGGCCCGTGGAGATGGGTCGTGAGCGCAACAGACGATCGCGGCCAGGTTTCGTCCGTCGAGCGGCCGTTCTCCCTCAACACGACGCTTGGGTTCGGAAGGGCCGTGCCGCCGGCGCTGTCGGTGCCTCGCCGGCGCGCGAGAGCTGTTGCGCAATTCGAGCTTGCCCGCGCGGCGTCCGTGACGACCCGGATCGAGACCCTCTCGGGAACGGTGATCAGGAAGGTGGATCCGGCAGTCACGCTGCAGGCAGGCCCCGCGAGCGTCGTGTGGGACGGCCGCACGAGCAAGGGCGCCACGGTGCACTCGGGGACGTACATCGCGCGCATGACGGCGAGGAACGCGGCAGGCTCCGTCTCGCTGACGTCGAAGTTCGCCGTCCGGCGTACAAGTAGTAAGGGGACAGGATAGATCCTGTCCCCGCTCCAATAATCCCAACTCATGGTCATCGCCTCGATCACGTCGTCGGTTACGGATGCGCTGACGTCGTTCATCGGGGATCACGGCGTGTACGCCGTCTTCCTGCTGATGTTCGTCGACGCGGTGCTACCCGCTGCGAGTGAGCTCGTGATGGTCTACGCCGGCGCGCTCGCCGCCGGCGCGTTCGTGGGCCAGGACGTCGTCGTCTTCGATCATGAGGTGCCGACGGGGTGGCGGTCGTTCACCGTCATGGTGTCGGCGGGGACGATCGGTTACACGCTCGGCTCGCTTGCCGGCTGGGCGATCGGCGACTACGGCGGCCGTCCGCTCGTCGAGCGTCACGGCAAGTGGTTCCACCTCTCCCAGGAGCGCTTCGCGCGCGCCGAGCGCTGGTTCGACCGCTGGGGAGGCGAAGCGGTGTTCCTGGGAAGGATCACGCCGATCGTTCGCTCCTTCGTGTCCATTCCGGCCGGGGTCTTCCGCCATCCGCTCGTGCGCTACACGCTGTTGACGTTCGTCGGCTCGACGATCTGGTGCCTCGTGTTCGCCGGCATCGGCTGGGCGGTCGGCGAGAACTGGGAGAGCTTCCACCACGCGTTCCGCTACGTCGAGTACGTCGTCGCAGGCCTCATCGTCGTGGGGCTGGGGTATCTCGTCCTTCGCCGGCGCTCATCTAAACTCAAGCGGCGTGCCTCGGATTCCTCTCTTTAAGCCCGCGGCGCAGTATGGACCTCTTCTCCCCGAGCTGAAGCGGCGGCTCGGTGAGGTTCTCGACGGCGGCGAGTTCATCCTCGGCCCGAACGTCCGCGCGTTCGAGGAAGAAGCTGCGGCGTACCTCGGCGTGCCGCGGACGATCGGCGTGGCGAACGGGACGGACGCGATCGTGCTCGTGCTGCGCGCGCTCGAGATCGGTCCCGGCGGCGACGTCGTGTGCCCGGCCTTCACGTTCTACGCCACGGCCGAGGCGATCGCGAGCGTCGGCGCCACGCCGGTCTTCGCCGACATCGACCCTGCGACGCTCAACCTCGACGCGGCGGACGTCGAGCGCCGTCTGACGCCGAGGACGCGCGCGATCATGCCGGTGCATCTCTTCGGTCGGCCCGCGGCGCTCGAGGATCTGACGGCGCTCGGCCTGCCGCTCATCGAGGACGCTGCGCAGGCATTCGGCGCTCGCGGTGTCGCCACGACCGGCGTCGCGTCGACGTTCAGCTTCTATCCGACGAAGAACCTCGGCGGCATCGGCGACGGTGGGCTCGTCGCCTGTCTCGACGACGAGCTCGCCGAGCGGGTGCGGATGCTCCGCTTCCACGGCTCGCACGACAAGCGCGACTTCCGGTACCTCGGCGCGAACTCGCGGCTCGACGAGCTCCAGGCGGCAGCGCTGCGGCTCTTTCTCGTACACCTCGACGGCTGGAACGCCCAGCGCCGCGAGGCTGCCGCACGGTACGCCGAGCTGGGGCTCGGCGAGCTCGTCGAGCTGCCTGCCGACGACGGCTCGCACGTCTACCACCTCTACGTCGTGCGCACTCCCGAGCGGGAGCGGATCGCGGCGGCGCTGAGCGAGGCTGAGATCGGGAACGCGTCGTACTACGTGACGCCGCTCCATCTCCAGCCTGCGCTCCGCTACCTCGGCTGGAGCGAAGGCTCCCTGCCCGAGACCGAGCTGGCCGCGCGTGAGAACCTCGCGCTACCGATGTGGGCTGGAATCGACGCGGAGACGCAGGAACGTGTCGTGGCCACCGTGCGGGGCGCGGTCACCGTCGGAGTCGCCTCGTGATCAACCGGCATCGCCTCTGGCAGCTGGCCGCGGACGCCGGGTTGATCGTCGCCGCCTGGTACCTCGCGTTCCGGCTCCGGTTCGACACGCCTCGGATCCCGCCGTACTACGAAGACCTCCTGTGGCGCTCGCTGCCGATCGTCGTCGTCGTGCAGCTCGCGATCTTCTTCCTCTTCGGCTTCTACAACCGCTGGTGGCGCTACGTCTCGACGCGCGACATGTGGACGCTCGTGCGCGGCGTCTCGGTCGCGTGCCTCGTCTCGAGCCTCGTCGTGTACTTCGTGGCACCGGTGGAGCAGATCAGGCTGCCGCGCTCGATCGCGATCATGGACTGGCTGCTACTCCTCGCCTTCGTCGCCGGCTCACGCATGCTCGCGCGGACGATCCTCGAGCGCCCGTCGACGAAGGGGATCGTCGCGCGCGGCAAGGAGGTCATCGTCGCCGGCGCGGGCGACGCGGCGCAGGTGATCGTGAAGGAGATGCTGAAGACGCAGGCGCTCGGCGCGACGCCGATCGGGCTCGTCGACGACGACCCGCGCAAGCAGAACCTCCGCGTCCACGGCGTGCGCGTCCTCGGTACGACCGCGGATCTCCCCCGGATCCTCCGCGAGCAGCACCCCGACGAGGTGCTGATCGCCATGCCGTCCGCAACCGGTGGGACGCGCCAGCGCGTGGTCGACGCGGCACGCGCCGCGGGCGTCCCCGTGAAGACTCTGCCCGGGCTCCACGAGATGATCGCGGGCGACGTCGATCTCGCGCCGCAGATCCGTCCCGTGCAGGTGGAGGACGTTCTCGGCCGCGAGCAGGTGGAGGTCGATCTCGAGTCCGTGGCGTCGTACCTCGCGGACGAGACCGTGCTCGTCACCGGTGCCGGCGGCTCGATCGGCGCCGAGCTCTGCCGTCAGATCGCCCGCATCGGCTGCAAGCGGCTCATCCTCGTCGAGCAGGGCGAGACTGCGCTGTTCGAGATCGAGCGCGAGCTCGTCGACCAGCGCGGCTTCCCGCCCAGCGTCCCCGTACTCGCCGACGCGGGCAACCGACAGAAGATGCGGCAGGTCTTCGAGCGCTACACCCCGGACGTCGTCTTCCACGCCGCCGCGTACAAGCACGTGCCGCTCATGGAGGCGAACCCGCTCGAGTCGGTGCGGAACAACACGCTCGTCACGCGGACGATGGCCGAGGTGGCGATCGAGTTCGAGGCACGCCGGTTCGTCCTCGTCTCCACGGACAAGGCCGTGAACCCCAAGACGGTCATGGGCCAGTCGAAGGCCCTCTGCGAGTGGATCGTGGAAGCTCTCGGCCACCGGCAGGACATCTCCACGCGCTTCGTCGCCGTGCGCTTCGGGAACGTCCTCGGCTCCTCCGGCAGCGTCATCCCGATCTTCCGCCGCCAGATCGAGCGCGGAGGGCCGCTCACGGTGACCCACCCGGAGATGACGCGCTTCTTCATGACGATCCCCGAGGCGGTCTCGCTCATCGTCCAGGCCGGCGCCATCGGCGGTCGGGGAGAGGTGTTCGTGCTCGACATGGGCGAGCCGGTGCGCATCATCGATCTCGCGCGCAACATGATCGAGCTCTCGGGCAAGGAGCCCGAGCGCGATATCCGCATCGAGTTCATCGGCGCGCGGCCCGGCGAGAAGCTCCACGAGGAGCTCTGGTCGGAAGGCGAGAACGTTTCCGGTACGGGACACGCGAAGATCCACCTCGTCACGCGGCCGTCGATCGACGCAATGTGGCTCGAGGCGGAGCTCGGCTCGCTCGAGCGGCTCGTCGAGGAAGGCGACACGCTCGAACTCGTCGCGAAGCTCGCCTCGATGATGAAGGTGCCGCGCCGAGCTGTCGCGGCGCGAGAACCAATCTAAGGCTGAACGTCGGCCGTGCCGTTTGAGACCTCGCACGTCGAGGTCGAGCGTCGCTTTCTCGATGCGGCACTCGTGCCGGCGGCGAAGGTGCTCGACGCCGGCTGTGGGCGCACGACTCGTCTCAGGCACTATCGCGACCGCATCGCTGAGCTCACTGGCGCCGACCTCGATGCTGACGGCGGCCGTGAGAACCGAGCCCTTGACCGCTTCGTCGTTGCCGATCTCTGTCGCCCCTTTGCCTTTCGAGGACGGGACCTTCGATGTCGTGTACTCG
>JBOGZW010000008.1:0-26636 GCA_050697575.1 Gaiellaceae bacterium
TGACCCGGAGCTGGCCGTTCCGGCGGCCGAGGTGGCTACCGCGCTCGCGGAGCTCGAGCTAGGAGGCCTCGTCGACCAACAGGCAGGCGTCTATCGAGCTACTTCAGCGACATAGGCTGTTCGGCCATGGGCGCGCGCGCTCGCGCACGCGCACGCGCAGCGCCCGATACGCGTAACGTAGTCGCCCTGCGCCGGTAGCCTCGAACGAGATGCCAGGCCGTCCCAAAGCGCGTGGCAGATTCCGGCTTGCCAGCGGGCCTCAGCGCTGGCGGCTGAATACGCTCGGCCGGCTCGCACTCACCGACGATGCGGTGCCGATCAGCTCTACGGAGGCGAGTGTCATCATCGCGGCGGCAGCGGCGAGCTTGGAAGCACGCGGCGTGCTACATCGGTGCTACATCGAACGCGGACACCCACCCCCCTCGGCTAGAGCATTCGATAACGGGTCCTCCCACGCCGTTTGAGGCCCGGGATCCGGGGGAACCTTTCTCTTCAGACACTGACGTGAGCTTCGAGCGGCCGAAGTGATCGTCGATCCAGGCGAACGAAAAGAGGAGAGAGCATGCGAAAGAGACACCTCTTGTCGGCGTTCGCGATCGCGGCTGCCGGGCTCGTCGCGGTCGGTATCGGTCTCACAGCGCCGAGTCCCGACGACCTTCTCAAGGACGAGAAGCACTTCTTCGAGCAGTCGCAGAAGACGTACAAGGGTGGCTCGAAGGCCGGCTCGTCGTGGAACATGCGCGTCGTCGGGCACAACAATCTCGACGTCCGCGGCTTCAACGGCGATGTCTGGAAGTACGGGGATTACGCCTATGTTGGACACTGGGGCTTCGCCGATTGGGCGATAGGCAACAACCGCTTCTGCCCGGAAGAGCCCAACAACGGCGTGGCAGTGATCGACGTCAGCGACCCTGCGAACCCGACGCGGGTGTCGACGCTGCAGAATCCTGAGGGCACGTCCGCAGAAGACGTCGTCGTCTACACGGCGACCTTCGGCCCGCTCGCAGGTCATGACATCGCTGCCACGGGTATTCAGTGGTGCGGCGGGGCACGCAACGATCCCGACGCCATCCACGGGCTGATGCTCTGGGACGTGGAGGACCCGACGGATCCCGTGGAGCTCGGCTTCTACGACAGCGGCTGCTGCACGCGGGGGGTCCACGAGTTCGAGATCGAGAGCAGGACCGACCTGCACCGCACGTTCGCGTACGCCACCGTCCCTGCCGGGAGCTATCCCGACCCGAACACCACGAGCGGAGTCCGCGACGAGAACAACAAGGGAGACTTCCGCCTGATCGACATCACTGACCCCGCGAACCCGTTCGAGGTCTCGACGTGGAAAGTTCAGCAGGCAGGTGGTCCATTTGCCGCCCAGGGCTGCGATCCGGACGGAAACTACGGTCACGGTGCCGAGCCGTCCGAGGACGGCGAGCTCGTGTTCCTCTCGTACTGGGACAGCGGCTACGTGCGGCTCGACCTCACCGATCCGGCCAACCCCGTCTACACAGGCCGCGCGGCTTACCCCGCCAACGCCGACGGTGACGGCCACTCGTCGCAGTACGACGAGGAGCGAGAGCTGCTCTTCTCAGCGGACGAGGACTTCTGCAAGGCCAGCGGCTCCGGGATCGAGAAGGGCTTCGGCTACATGCGCGTGTGGGACTTCAGCGACTTGTCGGACATCAAGCAGATCGGCTCGTACAAGACGCCCCGTTCGTTGGGGACCGACGACGAGGCCGCGGGTGACTTCGTCATCCACAACAACTTTCTCGCCGGCGATACGCTCTACGAGTCCTGGTATACGGATGGCGTGCGCGTCGTCGACGTCAGCGATCCGGCACATCCAGAGGAGGTCGCGTACTTCGTTCCGCCCGCCACGGAGAATCCCGTCAAGCCCTCACAGCGAGGCACATTGACGAACACGACACAGGTGTGGGGTGTCGTTGAGGATGACGGGCTCGTCTACGCGAGCGACATGAATTCCGGGCTCTGGATCCTGGAACGCACGGACTGAGACACTGGCTGGGGGGGAACGGGACGTTCCCCCCCAGCGATCGGAATCATCGACGTGGTGGTGGCGCGAAGGTCGATCCGGCAATGCAGCGAGCGCTCGAAGGGCTCGAGCTCGTCGAGGCGGCATGAGCCTCGTCGTCTAGCGAACGCTCGCGCCTCCGTAATTACCCGAAGGACGACCCGCGCATCCGCTGATGCGGCGCTCCTTGTTCCGAGGGAACCTGGTGCTTTCTGCGCGTACGGAGGTGCAGTCATGAACACAGCCATCCACTTGCGAGCGGAGCACCACCGCCCTGCGCTCGTCTTCCTGCGTCACCTCGGCGAGATGACGCTCGCGATGTCGTCGGGATGTTCGCGTTCGGCCTCGCGCTAGGCGTGATCGCCGGCATCGCCGGGAGCGACCTCGAGTCGGTGCGCGTGTCGCAACCAGAGCTGTTCATGCTCGGCATGGGCTCGGCGATGAGCGTGACGATGGTCGCCTGGATGCGCCACCGCCGCCACAAGCGGCAGCAGGCGTGGGAGATGACGGTGCAATGTTCGTCCCCGTGCTCGGCGTGCTCGCCTGCTACTGGACGGGTGCCATCACGGCCGAGCCGGTCTGCCCGCTCGCGTGCGTACTGATGATTCCAGCGATGGCGGCGGCAATGTTCTTCCGCCTCGACGTCTACACGACGCGGAGCACTACGCGAGGACGACATTCACGGCCGACGACAACTACGTCTTCGGCCACCCGGAGCGAGGGGCGATGCTCTGCGGGCGAGTTCCGCAAGGCGCTCGCGGCGACCGGGATCACGGGCCGCCCTGCTGGAGCAACGGCTGCTCGGGGTAGAAGATTCGGGTAGAAACAGCCCGCTAATGGCTTCGTTGAGCCAAAAGGCATACAATCGTCGCATGGACGACGATGCGCGGCGCTCGCGTCTGAGGGACCTGCTGATCGGCGGCGTGCTGGGCGCGTTCGCCGCGCTGGCCGCAGCCAGACGGAGACGACCGCCGAAGTGCACCGTGACGACTGGGCTCGCCGCGTTCGAGGATGCGCCGTGCTACCGCGAGGCCGTCGAGCGCGAGTCTTCACGCTCGCGTTCCTGATCGGCGAGCCGCCCGGTAGCTTCGACCACGGTCAGAAGGTTCACATCGGCGTCCGCGATCGAGAGCGCCTTCCCCGCGAGCTGGGCCCTCCTGGCGAGTTTCAGGTACGAGCGAACGCCGCCCGTCGGCGCGGCCGTTCGCACGACCATGAACGGCCCGAACGTTCGCGTTTCGAAGGCCTCCCGTGGCGTGGGTGGGCGGTTCGGCACCTCGAGCCGGCGGAGGGCGTTGCCTGTGTCGCTCGCGTCGAATACCCAGACGCCTCGCCCGAGGGGCTCGGCCGCCTGAAGGGCTCGCAGCGCCAGGCGCGGGTCTGCGCGGGGCACGACCGAGCGAGAGAGCTCGCCTCCGGCCCGCCAGGCCTCGAGGAAGAGTGGGTCGTAGCCGAACAGGACGTCGTCGCGTCGCGATGTTTCGGCGAGCCACTCCGCCGCGGCGCCGCGTGCTGCCACGCGTTCCGCAGGCTCTCCGCGGTACAGCTCGGCAGTGCGCGACCAGCCCCAGGCGACCTGGAGTGCGACGAGCCCGCACGTCGCAAGGACGGCAGCCAGCGTGCCCGCGCGACCCAGGTAGTCCGCGCCGGTCACGATGCCTGTCGCGACGAGCACGAGGAAGAACGGCAGGACGATGATGAGATGCCGGGACTCCGGCGCTGCCGCAGACCCGAACCGCGCGGCCATGAGCAGCACCGCCGGCGTGAGCACGACGGCGCCGACGAGGAGCGCGCTCCGGGGCCGTGCTCGCGCGAGCGAGTATGCGCCGAGGGTCGCGAGCACCAGGACCGCGGCAACGGCAAGGCGGTAGCCGGCGGTGAAGTCGCCGAACGTGCGCTCGAGGTACCCGAGCACGTCGAGCGGCGAGCCCAGCCGGTCGCCGCCGCCGCCGACGCCGATCTCGAAGCGGCCGGCTAGCACGAGGTCCGTGCGCCAGAACGGAATGCCCAGCACGAGGACGATCGCGATCGACATGACCGCCTCGCGCAGCCTCGTCCTCGCCCCGGCGACATAGACGGCTTGCACGGCCAGCACGAGCGCGCCGTACGGGTGCGCGGAGATGCACAGGAGCGTGGCGACGATCCAGGCAGCCCAACGGAGGCGCCCGCCCATCCCCGTCGCTTCCAGCAGCGCGAGAAACGAGAGCAGGCTCGTGAAGAGGAAGAGGCTGTACATCCGGCCGTAGACGCCGTGGAACAACACCATCCAGCTCGCAGAGGCGAGAATCGTCGCGACGATGGCGGGGCCACGTCCCGCAAGCCGTGCGCAGAGGACGGCGATCAGTGGGAGGCTCGCCACGGCGAAGAGCGCCGACACGGCACGCAACGCGCCGAGCCCTCCGCCCGTGTGGGCGACCGCCCACGCGAAGATGAAGTGCAACGGCGCGCCGCCGCGCTGGCTGAGGACGGTGCCGAGCATCCCGTCGAGCGAGTCCCGGCCGACGAACAGCGCAAGCGTCTCATCCTCGTGGGGCGGCCACGCCGTGAGGCGAAGCGCGAGGAACGTAGCGACGGCGGCGGTGCACACGGCGACGACGGGCGCGAACGCGCGATCGGCGAGCGTGCCGCGCGAAGCGGCCGCCGGCCCTTCGTGCGCGACCGCCTCGGCCATGACAGCACCCTATCCCGGTAGCCTTGCTCGCCATGCCGATCTACGAGTACCGCTGCCCGAAGGGGCACCTCTACGAGCTCTTCCAGCGGATGGACGACCCGCCGCCCGCCACGTGCGAGGTCTGCGGGGCGAGCCCGCTCGAGAAGGTGCTTCACCCCGTCCCGATCTTCTTCAAGGGCAAGGGCTTCTACTCGACCGACTACGGTCGGAAGTCGCGCAAGCGAGAGTCCGGGGACGGAGAGGGCGAGAAACCGGACAAGAAGCCCGAGAAGACGGAAGCCAAGAAGCCCGAGCCCGCCGGCTAGCGGGAACCAAGGGTGCGGCCGCCGGCCACACACCCTGGCCCGAACGTTCCCGTGCCAGGCCTCGGCGGCTGCGGCGCGGACTCGTCGAGGAACATCGAGATGACGTTCCGGTTCTCCTCGGAGGAGCGGATCACCGACGCGCCGCCGATTGTCTCCGGATCACCCCCGAGCCGGCAGCGGATCGTGCTGCCGTTGTCGACGCGGAACTTCGCCCAGCCGAGCTGGAGCAGCTGGTTCGCGGAGAGATCGGTGGCGAGCGGCCGCAGCAGCTCGTCCCCGTTGAAGGGCATGCGGAGAAACGTCCCCACGCCGACGAGCTTGTCCGCGATCGCCTGCGTGACCTGCTGCTGGCGTTCGGACCGCGTGATGTCGTTGTCGGACGCGTCCAGCCGGTTCTCGCGGATCCGCGAGTAGACGAGCGCGCGCCGGCCGTCCATGTGCTGGTGTCCCTTCGCGAAGCGCCAGCCGTCCCAGCTCGCGCAGCGCGCCGCGTCGTACGGGCACTCGAAGCGGTTGGACAGGATGGGACGGGGGACGGTGATGTCGATGCCGCCGATCGAGTCGATCAGCTCCTTGAAGCGCTGGAAGTCGACGACCGCCACGTGATCGATGTCGATCCCCGTGAAGCTGCGGACGGTGCGGATTGCGAGCGCCGCGCCGCCGACCTGATACGACGTGTTGATCCGGTCGGCTCCGTAACCGGGGATGTCCACGTACAGGTCGCGCGGGATGGAGAGGTAGGTGAGGCGATGATGGTCCGGATCGGTGCGCACGAGCATCATCGAGTCCGAGTGACGTAGACCCTGCTGACCCTTCCCCGGACGCGTGTCAGTTCCGAGCAGGAGGATCGTCGTCGGCTTCGTGAGCAGCAGGCCGCCCTGGCCGGACAGCTGCTTCTCGGCTGAGGCGGGCAGCCGCTTGTTCGCCGCCTTCACGCCGTCGCGGAACGAGAAGTAGCCGGCGAGGCTCCAGGCGGCGACCCAGAGGAGGAAGACGGAGAAGCCGATGCCGACCCAGCGCAGCGCACGCCGCCACGGCGGCCGTACCGGCCCCTTCCGGATCGTTCTAGGGCGTGCAGGCCGGCCGTTCCCACGCTTGGGACGCGAGAGCGTGGGCAGTCTCGGCGCCCGGCGACCCCCGCGATAGACGCGGTACGGCTTCTCTTCCGGGGCCATGCGGCGCGTTATGGTAGCCGCCGGTCATGGCGGCCCAGCGCACCATCGGCATCGACGTCGGCGGCACGAAGATCCTCGCCGGGGTCGTCGAGCGCGACGGAACGGTATTGCGAACCGAGCGTCGGGACACGCCCGTGGAGTCCACGGAAGCGTTCCTGGCCGGGCTTGCCGAGGTCGTCGACAGCCTGCGGGACGACAGCGTGGCGGCCGTTGGCATCGGCATCCCTTCGACGATCGACCAGCGCGAAGGCACATCGGTCTTCTCCGTGCATGTCCCGCTCGCGGGCGTCCCCCTGCGAGAGCGCGGCGAGCGATACCTGGGCCTGCCGGTCGCGATCGACAACGACGCGAACGCTGCGGCCGTGGCCGAATGGACGATCGGCGCCGGCCGCGGCACGCAGTACATGATCATGCTCACCCTTGGCACTGGGATCGGCGGCGGGCTCATTCTCGGCGGGCGGCTCTACCGGGGAGCGAGCGGCGCCGCGGCCGAGCTGGGCCACATGGTGCTCGAGTTCGACGGGCCCGAGTGCCGCGGCTTCTGCACGGGCCGAGGCCACTTCGAGTACTTCGCCTCCGGGAGCGCCGCCAACGAGCTCGCTGACGAGCTATTCGGGCCTGAGTCGGACTCCAGGCAGCTCGTCGCGGCAGCACGGGACGGCGACGAGCGGGCAGTCGGTGCGCTCACTCGGATGGGACGGAAGCTTGGGGCCGGGATGGCCAGTCTCGTCAACATCTTCGATCCGGAGGCGATCGTCATCGGCGGCGGCTTTGGCGACGCGCTCGACCTCCTGCTCCAGCCTGCAATGGAGACGCTGCGCCGCGACGCGCTGCCCCCCGGTCGCGACCGCGTCCGCGTCCTGGCGGCAGAGCTCGGCGAGGAGGCGGGAATGGTGGGCGCCGGGCTGATCGCGTTCGAGAAGCTGGAGGGGTAGGCACGAATGCCGCTCGCCGTCTGCGCGACGCCGATCGGCAATCTCGAGGACGTCACGCTGCGCGTGCTCCGGGAGCTCTCCGAAGTCGACGTCGTGCTCTGCGAGGACACGAGGCGGACGCGGACGCTGCTCTCACGACACGGCATCTCCGCGAAGCTCCTCAGCTACCACGAGCACAACGAGGCCAAGCGGACGGCCGAGCTCCTGCCGCGCCTCGTGGCCGGCGAGCGGATGGCGCTCGTCTCCGACGCCGGGTTGCCCGGCATGTCCGACCCGGGCCAGCGACTCGTGGCAGCGGCGATCGAGGCGGCGGTGCCCGTCACCGTGCTGCCCGGCGCATCAGCCGTGGAGACTGCGCTCGTCGCGAGCGGGTTTGCGTTCGAGCGCTACCAGTTCGTGGGCTATCTGCCGAGAGGGGAGCGCGCGCTCAGCGCGCTCTGGGCGGAGCTCGCGGCCTGGCCGCATGCCGTCGTCGCCTTCGAGTCGCCGCAACGGCTGCCGAAGACCCTCGAGTCGCTCGTCGCGTCGTTGCCGGAGCGGCAGGTCACGGTGTGCAGGGAGCTGACCAAGGCCTTCGAAGAGGTCGTCGTCGGCGTCCCCGCCGACGTCCTCTCCCGATTCCACGAGCCGCCGAAGGGCGAGATCACGCTCGTGCTCTCCCCGGCCGCCGCCGTGTCGTCTGACGCGCAGGCCGATGCGGCCGCCGCAGCCGTCGCAGAGCTCGTCGCGGCCGGCCTCTCGCGGCGGGATGCCGCCGATCTCGTATCGCGGTTGACGTCGATCCCGCGCGGCCGCCTCTACCGGCGCTCTCTCTGATGTAAGCGGAATTGACAACGTCCGCCGCTCCCGCTACGGTGGCGTCGTTGTCAATTTCGCCAACAAGGAGAGATCGATGCGCCGCCTCGCAGTAGTCGCTGCCGCAGTTGCCATGCTTGCTCTCGCGCCCACCGCCCATGCGTGGACGTGGCCTGCCTCGGGAGAGGTGCTCAGCCCCTTTGTCTACGGCGGCGACCCGTACGCGGGCGGTCAGCACAGAGGGATCGACGTGGCGGGAGACGGCGAAGAGGCGGTCCTCGCACCGGCCTCCGGCGTCGTTAGCTTCGCGGGCACCGTCGGCGCGAATGGGAAGGTTGTGGCGGTGGAGACAGCCGGCGGCTACGCGGTGACGCTCGTCCACGTCGGCTCGATAGCGGTGAGCAAAGGTGACGCTGTTCGGGAGGGCGCAGTTGTCGGGTCGATAGGCCCGAGCGGCACGCCCGAGCACCGTGTGCCGTACGTCCATCTGGGCATTCGGGTTGCAAGCGATCCCAACGGCTACGTCAACCCGCTCACGCTGCTCCCGCCGCGCGGTGCGCCCGCGCCTCCTCCGCCGCTCGCTCCCTCACCGCAGCCGGCTCCCGCCCCTGCGCCGCAGCCCGCTCCCGCCCCTGCGCCGCAGCCCGCTCCCGCCCCGCAGCCGGCCCCCGCGCCGCCTGCCGAGCATGCGCCTCCGCCGGAGCCTCCTCCTGCGCCCGTTGCCGAGGTGCCGGCGGAAACGACGCCACCCGTCGAGGTATCCGAAGCATCTGCTCCCGCGGCTGTCGCTGCGCCGGAGCTCGCAGTGCCGGTCAAGATGACGGCTGCCGAGTCGACGCCACCGGTCAGGCCGTCACAGCCACGGACCGCGTTCGACGAATCCACGCCCGTGCAAGCGCATCAGGTTCGCGTTGCCGGCGCGCGGCGGGCGATTCGAGGGCTCGGCGTCAATGTTCAACCGCCCGCGGGCCCTGCCCGGTCGCGAGGTCGCAGAGCCGTTCAATTGCCTAGCGCCTCGTCACCCGTCGCTGCGCCAGGGACGTCCCAGGTAGCGCAGGCCGCCGGGAGCAATCTGCGTGACACGCTGATCCGTGCTGTCTCGGCGCCGAACGCAGACCGGGTCGTGGCTCAACCGCGTACAGGCGGGCGGCGCGACGCGGAGCGGGACTTCCCGTGGGTCGTTGCCGTCCTCATCGCTGTATCGATGTTCGTGGCGCTGGCTGCGGCACTGCGCTGGCGTCGTGTGCGCGAGGGAGCGCGCCGGACGGCGCCTAAACTCAACACTGATGCGCTACTACCTGACGACCCCGATCTACTACATCAACTCGACTCCGCACATCGGGCACGCGTACACGACGATCGCCGCCGACATCTTCGTGCGGCATCACCGCCAACTGGGCCACGACTCGTTCTTCCTGACGGGCACGGACGAGCATGCGACGAAGGTGTACCGGGCCGCCGAGGAGCAGGGGCTCGACGTGCAGGAGTACGTCGACCGCATCAGCGAGGTCTGGCGCGAGCTGGCGCCAGCCGTCGGCGCGGAGCCCGACTTCTTCATCCGAACGTCGGACGACGGGCACAAGGAGTTCGTGCGTGACTTCGTTCAGCGGATCTACGACAACGGTGACGTTTATGAGGACGTCTACGCCGGCCTGTACTGCGTCGGCTGCGAGGCGTTCAAGTCGGAAGACGAGCTCGTCGACGGCAAGTGCCCCGAGCATGGAGACCGCGTCGAGTACATCGAGGAGAAGAACTACTTCTTCCGGCTCTCCGCCTATCAGGAGCTGCTGCTCGCCCTCTACGACGAGCGGCCGGACTTCGTGCTCCCGTCGTTCCGCTACAACGAGGCGCGGAGCTTCATCGCGGGTGGCTTGCAGGACTTTTCGATCAGCCGCGCGGGCCAGCCCTGGGGCATCCCGCTGCCGTGGGACGAGAGCCAGGTCGCCTACGTCTGGGCTGACGCGCTCGTCAACTACCTGAGCGCACTCTCGTACGTCCGTCCGGGTGAGGACCTCGTGCCGGCGTACTGGCCTGCTGCTCGCCACATGCTCGGCAAGGACATCCTTCGCTTCCACTGCGTGTACTGGCCCGCAATGCTCATGTCGGCGGGATACGACGTACCGCAACAGCTTTTCGTGCACGGCTACCTGACGATGAAGGGCGCGAAGATCTCGAAGTCGCTCGGGAACGTCATCGACCCGCTCCCGCTCGTGGACGTGTACGGGAGCGATCCGGTGCGCTACTGGGCCATTCGTTCCGCGACGTTCGGACGCGACGGCGCAGCCTCCGAGGACGCGCTCCACGAACGCTACGAGCGGGAGCTGGCGAATGAACTCGGCAACCTCGTGTCGCGAACGACGGCGATGATCGCCCGCTACCGGGACGGCGAGCTGCCGTCCGGGCCCGGCACTCCGGAGATCGCCGCCCGTCTTGACGCGCTGCACGACGAGATCCCCGGACGGCTCGAAGCGTGGGACCTCACGGGCACGCTGGAGTCGATCTGGGATGTCGTGCGAGAGCTCAATCGACTCGTCGAGCGCGCGAAGCCATGGGAGCTGGCAAAGGACGACGACAAGGTGGCTGAGCTCGACGCGGTGCTCTATGACCTCGCAGACGGCGTCAGGTCCGTCGCGATCGCGCTCCACCCGTATCTACCGGCGACAGCTCCGGCGATTCTCAGTGCGCTAGGCCAGAGTCCGGACGTAGCGTGGGACGGCGTTCGCTCCGGCGGGCTCGGGCCGGCGAGCGGCATCGAGCCGGCGTCCCCGCTCTTCCCGCGTGTCGAGCGCGCCGCGGGCGTTTGATCGACACGCACGCGCATCTCGACGCCTGTGCCGATCCCACCGCAGCGGTGTTGGAGCGCGCACGCGCGGCGGGGGTCACGCGTGTCGTGACCGTGGGCACGAGCATCGAGTCGTGCAAGGCCGCGCTCGACCTTGCGGGACAGGAGCCAGGTGTGTACGCCGCGCTCGGCATCCATCCCCACGATGCAGATTCGGCCGACGCGCAACGGTTGGACGATCTTCGCGAGCTGCTCGCGCACGATCGTGCGGTGGCCGTGGGCGAGACGGGCCTCGATCACTACCGTGACTACGCGCCGCGCCGCGCGCAGGAGCGGCTCTTCGTGGGGCACCTCGCGCTCGCAGAGGAGCTCGGGCTGCCGGTCGTCATCCACTCGCGCGCGGCTGCTCGCGACACGGCGGACGCGCTCAGCGGATTCAGCGGCGATGTGATTCTCCACTGCTTCTCCGAGCCGGAGCTGCTCGAGGTCGCCCTCGAGCGTGGGTACTACGTCTCGTTCGCCGGCAACGTCACGTATCCGAAGGCGACGGAGCTCCGTGACGCGGCGCAGCAGGTCCCCGCCGACCGCCTCCTCGCCGAAACGGACAGCCCGTTTCTCGCCCCTCAGAGGTGGCGAGGGCGGCCGAACGAGCCGGCGTTCGTCGTCGACACGATGGAAGCGCTCGCGGAGGCGCGAAGCGTTCCGCTCGAGGAGCTTGGCGCCGCGGTAGACGAGAACGCAGACCGCGTGTTCGCGATCGCATGAACGCCGACATCTCACCGAAGCGCGCCCTGGGGCAGCACTTTCTCGTCGATCCGAACATCCTGCGTGTGATCGGCCGGCTGGCGAAGCTCGACGACGCAGACGTCGTGCTCGAGATCGGACCGGGCCTCGGCGTGCTGACGACGTTCCTTGCCGATCGCGTACGGCATGTCCACGCCGTGGAGGTCGACGAGTCCCTCGAGCCGACGCTCCGTGCCGCGATCGGAGACCGCTCGAACGTGAGCCTCGTGTTCGCCGATGCCACGAAGGTCGACGCTTCCAAGCTCCGTCCCGTGACGACGAAGCTCGTCTCCAACCTGCCGTACAACATCGCCGCCACGGTCGTCGTCGACAGCCTCGAGACGCTGCCTCCGATCCAGCTGTGGTGCGTGATGGTGCAGAAGGAGGTCGGTGAGCGGTTCTTCGCCGAGCCCGGGACGAAGGCGTACGGGGCCGTCTCGGTGCTCGTCCAGCTCGCTGCCATCCGGACGGGGACTCACGCTGTCGCGCGAACGGTGTTCCGGCCACGACCCCGGGTCGATTCGGTGCTCGTGGCGTTCACGCGTGCGCCGAGACTGCCGCACTACGATCGAGTCAAGGAGGTCGTCCAGGCCGCATTTGCGCACCGGCGCAAGACGCTTCCCAACTCCCTCGCACTTTCGGGGCTCGCCGGCCGGGAGGAGGCGGCGGCCGCGCTCGTCGCGCTCGGCCACGCGCACACGGCGCGCGCCGAGAATCTGGCACCGGAGGAATTCGCCCGGCTCGCGGAGCTGCTGTGACGGCGACGATCGCCGCACCGGCGAAGATCAACCTCGCACTCGTCGTCGGAGCGCGTCGAGAGGACGGCAAGCACGAAGTCGTCACCGTGTACGAGCGAATAGCGCTCGCAGACACGCTGACGCTCGAGCCGGCAAACGACCTCGAGATCGAAGGCTTTCCCGCGGACACGCTTGTGGCGCTCGCTTTGACCTCGCTCGCTGCCGCAGCCGAGGTGGAACCCAACTGGAGAGTCGCCATCGAGAAGCGAATTCCGGTGGGCGCCGGGCTCGGCGGCGGGAGCTCCGACGCCGCAGCTGCGATGCGGCTCGCGAACGCCAGCCTGGCAGAGCCGTTCGACGCTTTGCGCTTACACGAGCTCGCCGCGGCGCTGGGCGCCGACGTGCCGCTCTTCCTGACCTCCGGTCCACAGCTCGGCGAAGGCGACGGCACCGACCTCACGCCTCTCGAGCTTCCGCGCGACTACGCCGTCCTCGTGCTGCTGCCGTACGGGGCGACGAAGCACTCGACGAAGGCGGTGTACGACGCATTCGACGATCGACACGGCGAGGTCGGCTTCGCGCAGCGGCGTGAGGAGCTCGTCGGACGGCTGGGCGATATCTCGTCGCTGACGGACATCGCCGCCTGGCCTCGCAACGATCTTGCGTATTCGCCACTGACGGCCGAGCTCGAGCGGCTGGGCGCCGTGCGGGCCGACGTCAGCGGCGCAGGGCCGGCGCTCTATGGCCTGTTCGAGAGCGAAGCCGACGCGCGACGGGCGGCGACCGTGCTCGCGGACCGAGGTGCGGCGTGGGTCGTATTTCCAGCGTGGTACGGTTGATCGATGGCTGAAGGGCAGGCACCAGAGGCGCCGCCGCCCTCACGCGCGGCGTCCACCCAGCCGGCGCCACGCGAGAGCTGGCTGCGAGAGAACCGGCTCAAAGTCGCGCTCGGGATCGCGGTCGCCGAGGGGCTATTCGTCGCGCTCGAGGAGGACTTCTCGCGGGTCACGGTGATCGTGATCGCTATTCCCGTGATCCTCTTCTGGCTGCTCGCCGGGCGCTCGCTCGACTCGGAGCTCGGTCGCGAGATCTCGTGGATCCTCGCCATGTCGCAGGCGCTTGCCGTGTGCGCCGCTGTCGTCGCGATCTTCATCCCCGTTGTCGCGCTCGTGATCGCCGGGATCTTCGGGGCTATCGCCGCCTACCTGCTCTACCACGACCGGCCCGACCAGTCGACGCGCTCGGCAAGATAGTTTCCTGCTTGTGTTGGGGCGTAGCCAAGTGGTAAGGCAGCGGGTTTTGGTCCCGTGACCCCAGGTTCGAATCCTGGCGCCCCAGCCTTCGCGATGAACGACACGCATAGCCTCTCCGCGATCGTCATGGCCGCCGGTCAGGGCACGCGTATGCGCTCGGCGACCCCCAAGCACCTCCATCCGCTCCTCGGTCGGCGGATGGTCGACTGGGTGCTCGCGGCGGTGGAGCCGTTGGGCCCTGCTCCGCTCGTCATCGTCACGTCGCCGGAGACGGCCGATGCATTCGGCGACGAAGGGTCGGCCACGATTGCGGTACAGCAGGAGCCCCGTGGAACCGGCGACGCTGTGACGTCGGCCCGGAGGGCCCTCGGTGGTGACGACGCCGACGTCCTTGTGCTCTCCGGCGACACGCCGCTCGTCACCCAGGAGCTCCTGCGAGGGCTCGTCGACGGCCATCGCTCGGCCGGCGCCCACGTGACCGTGCTGTCGTTCGTGCTCGACGAGCCGGGCGCGTATGGCCGCATCGTGCGAGATGCCTCGGGAGGGCTCGCGGCGATCGTCGAGTCGCAGGATGCCTCGCCCGAGGAGCTGTCGCTCACCGAGGTGAACAGCTCCATCTACGCCTTCTCGGCCGCGGCCTTGTGGGGGGCCCTCGACCGGATCGACCCGCACAACGCACAGGGAGAGCTCTACCTCACTGACTGTGTTCGCCACATCGTCGCGGGAGGCGGCCGCGGCCACGTGGTCGTCGCGCCGAGCCGGCACGAGGTGCTCGGCGTCAACACGCGCGTCGAGCTCGCGCAGGCCGCTGCCGTGCTCCGGGATCGGATCAACGAGCAGCACATGCTCGCCGGCGTGACGATCGTCGACCCTCACTCGACGTGGATCGAAGCCGGCGTCGTGCTCGAGGCCGACGTGACCGTTCACCCGTTCACGGTGATCCGCGGCGACGTGACCGTCCGTCGAGGCGTCGAGGTCGGCCCGTTCGCGTACGTTCGCCCCGGCACCGAGGCCGGCGAGGAGGCGAAGATCGGGACGTTCGTCGAGGTGAAGAACTCGCGGATCGGGGCGCGGACGAAGATCCCGCACCTGTCGTACGTCGGCGATGCGGACATCGGCGAGGACACGAACGTCGCCGCCGGCAACATCACCGCAAACTTCCCGCATGAGAAGGGCGAGGGCAAGCAGCGCACGACGATCGGGCGCAACGTCAGGACCGGCGTCGACAATTCCTTTCTTGCACCCGTCACGATCGGAGATAATGCGTGGGTCGCGGCCGGATCGGTGATTACCGAGGATGTCCCGCCCGACGCTCTGGCCATTGCTCGCGCTCGGCAGGAGAACAAGGAGGGATACGCCGGTGGAAAGCGGCACGACTGAGCTCGTCCGGCTTCCAGGACTCGACGTGGCCGTGAACACGGAGCGTCCGGAGGCGAAGCCGGGACACTGGATCGAGCGCGGCCCGCTCAAGCGGCTCATGGTGTTCTCGGGGCGCTCGCACCCGGAGCTTGCGCGGCGAATCGCCGAGCAGCTCGGCGTCGAGCTCGGCGAGGTCGAGCTGAAGACGTTCTCGAACGGCGAGACGTACTGCCGCTACCACGAGTCGATCCGCGGGGCCGACGTTTTCATCGTCCAGACCGGCTGCGCGCCCGTCGATCGCAATCTGATGGAGCTGCTGTTCATGATCCAGGCCGCGAAGCTCGCGTCGGCCAAGCGGATCACCGCCGTCGTTCCGTGGTTCCCCTACTCGCGCCAGGACCGCAAGGCGCTGCCGCGCGAGCCGATCTCAGGACGCCTCGTCGCGGACATGATCCAGCTGGCGGGCGCCGACCGCGTCCTCACAATGGATCTCCACGCGGGGCAGATCCAGGGCTTCTTCACGATCCCCGTCGACCACATGACGTCGCTACCGCTCTTCGCGCGGCACTTTCGCGACCTCGGCCTGTCCGGTGACGCCGTCGTGTCAGTGGCTCCCGACGCAGGCCGCGCGAAGCACGCGATCAGGTTCGCCGAGATGATCGAGGGCGACTTCGCGGTCATGCACAAGACCCGGCCCGAGCACGACAAGGCGTCCGTTACCGAGATCACCGGCCGCGTGAAGGACAAGGTGGCGATCGTCGGCGACGACGTGATCATGACCGGAGGGACGTTGCTCGCCGGCGCCCAGGCCCTGCGCGAACACGGCGCGACCGCGGTCTGGGTCTTTACGACGCACGGCCTCTTCTCGGAGGGCGCCCTCGAGCGGTTCGCAGAGGCCGATCTCGCGGGGATCGTCGTCACGGACACGGTGCCGATTGAGTCGGTGAGCCGACCCGCGAACCTGACGGTGCTGCCGATCTCCGGCCTGCTCGCCGAGACGATCATGAACGTCTTTGCCGACGAGTCCGTCTCCGCGATCTTCGGCGGCGAGTATCAGCTCTTCTAGAACGGGCCTGTAGCTACAATCCGCCGCCGTGGCTGGGGAACGAGTACGCCTGGAAGTGCAGGAGCGGCACGCGGTGGGATCGCGTGACTCTCGACGCCTGCGTCGCGACGGGCTGATCCCGGGCGTCCTCTACGGCGGGGGGAAGAAGCCACACCCATTCGTCGTTCCCGGGCGGACGCTGCGGAGCGCGCTCGGAGGCCCGCACGGCCTCCACGCGATCCTCGACGTGGTTCTCGACGGCCAGAAGACGACCCACGCGTCCGTTGTCAAGGACTACCAGCAGGATCCGATTCGCGGTTACCTCACGCACATCGACCTGCACGAGGTCAGGCTCGACCAGCCGATCAGCGCTCAGGTAGCGGTGGAGCTCGTCGGCGAGTCGCCCGGTGTGAAGGTGGGCGGCGTACTGACGCAGCTCGTCCGCGAGGTCACGGTCGAGGCCCTGCCGCTCGAGATGCCCGACCGGCTGACGCTCGACATCAGCTCGACGGAGATCGGCGACGCCCTTCGCGTCACGGATCTCAGCGTTCCGGACGATGTGACGGTGCACGCGGACCCGGAGAACGTGCTCGTCACCGTTTCCGCGCCGCGCCTCGCTGCCGAGCTCGAGGCTGCCGAAGCGGAAGCAGCGGCTGCGCTCGAGGCCGAAGAGGCCGAGGAAGGCGAGGAGGCCGTCGAGGAGGAGCCGGAGGCCGAGCCCGGCGAGGAGCCTGCTGCCGCCGAGGGCGAGTCGCCTGCGGCCGACGACGCCAGCGAGCCCGCAGAGAGCTAATGCGCCTACGGCGCCGGCGGGCGCCCGAGCCCTCCCTCGACCTGCTCGTCGCGGGGCTCGGCAACCCGGGACGCGATTACGTTCGCACGCGACACAATGTCGGCTGGCTCGTGCTCGACGAGCTTGCCTCGCGCCACGGCGGCACGTACCGCGGGAAGTTCTCAGGGCGCCTCGCTGAGGTTCGGGTCGGTGATCGCCGACTCGCCCTGCTCAAGCCCGAGACGTACATGAACGAGTCCGGCCGCTCGGTTGCCGCGGCGGCACGGTTCTTCAAGTCGCCTCCCGAGTCACTCGTCGTCGTGCATGACGACGTCGACCTCGAGGAGGGCCGCCTGCAGGTCCGAAGCGGCGGCGGGCTGGCGGGCCACAACGGCCTCCGGTCGCTCGCGGATGCGTTGGCGTCACGTGACTTTCTCCGCGTTCGCATCGGTGTCGGGCGACCCGGGCGCGGTGACCCGCGAGCCGTGTCCGACTACGTGCTGTCGCCCTTTCCGGCCGAGGCCGATGTCGGGAGCATCGTGAGTCGCGCCGCGGATGCCGTCGAGGTCGTCGCGCTCGACGGGCTGGAGTCGGCGCAGCGGCGATTCAATTGATCAGAGTCGGCACATATTCGTAACCCACGCGTCTGACTTTCCCGACTAGCCTCCACAGCGGGGCGGAGGATGGTGGCCCCGCCATATGTCGGAAAGGGACACGTGGTCGGCCGGAGCGCGCCTTCGCCGACGCCCCGCTCCGCTTTACACTGACCCCCGCGGGATGCGCATCCCGTCCTTCGTCATGGACCAGCCACCGCTCCTCGCGCTCGCCGACGTCCTCGCCGACAGCGACGAGCTCGGCGAGCTCGCGGACCGGCTTCCCTCCGCCCGCGCACGCGTCTCGGAACCGGCGCTCCCGCTCGTGCTCGCTGCGCTCCATCGCCGGGTCCGCCGTCGGCTGGTCTGTCTTCTGCCCGACGACGAAGACGCGCGGGACGCAGCAGAGGCGTCATCGTGGTTCCTCGGCGGTGACTCCGTCGCCTTCATGCCCGGGCGAGGAGTCGCAACCGACTCGGGCCTCCGCCCGCCGCCTCACCTCGTCGGGGAGCGACTGCGAGCACTCTCGGTGCTCGATGACGGCGGCCTCGTGTGCATCTCGGCGGCCGCCGCAGCTGAGGGGTTGCCGCCCGAGAGCGAACGGGCGGTGCCGGTGGAGATCGCCGTCGGCCAAGCGAGCGGGCTCGAGAAGCTCGCGGAAGCGCTCGTCCTCGCAGGGTATGAGCGCGTCGAGCGCGTGGAGGAACGCGGCCAGATCGCCGTTCGCGGCGGCATTCTCGACATCTTCGGGACGACGGGGCGCGAGCCGATCCGCGTCGAGCTCTTCGGCGACGTCGTCGAGGGCGTCCGGGCGTTCTCGCCCTTCACGCAGCGCGCGCTGCGCGAGCTAGAGCGGGCGGTCATCTTCCCGGCGAGCGAGCGCCGGGCCGACCTCACCGAGGATGAGGCGCTCGACTCGAGTGAGATCGGCGCGCTCGCTCGGCAGGCCGACCTCGTGTGGAGGCCTGCCGGCGTGCTGGAGGTGTGGCGCGACGAGCTCGGCGTCGATCTCGAAGTGCACGGCGCCGAGCTCGACGCGCTCCCCAGCGGCCAGGAGCTCACGTTCGAAGCGCAACGGCCGGCTCTCGCTGCGCGGGGCATGGCCGAGGCCGAGCGCGAGCTCAACACGCTCGTCCGGGCGGGCCTCCGCGTGGTGGTCTCGTTCCCCTACCGCGGCGACGCCCTGCGCACGCAACGCCTGCTGCGACGCGCGGAGGCGGCGATGCTGGAGCCTGGGAGCCCACTGCCGGCGGACGGAGCTCTGCTCTTTGCGCCTTCCCCCGCCCGCCGCGGGTTCGTCTGGCGCGACCTTGCCATCGCCCTCGTGCCCGAGGCGCAGGTGCTACGCCGGCGGGCGCCGCGCCAGGCCCGTGTGGCGAGGGCACTGCGGTCGTTCGCCGACCTCCGCACGAGCGACTACGTCGTCCACGAGGACCACGGCGTCGGCCAGCTGCTCGGCTTCGAGACCCAGACCGTCGGCGGAATCACGCGCGACTACCTGTTGCTCGCGTTCCGCGGCGAGGACCGGCTGTATGTGCCGCACGACCAGGTGGGCAAGGTGTCGCGCTACGTCGGCGCGGATGGGCGTCACCCGACGCTCTCGAAGCTGGGCGGTCGCGCGTGGCAGCTTGTCAAGAGCCGCGCCGGCCATGCGGTACGCGAGCTGGCGGGAGAGCTGCTTGCGCTGTACGCGCAGCGCGAACACGCTGCCGGCGCCGCGTTCGACCTCTCGAGCGACTGGCTCGAACGGCTCGAGGCTTCGTTCCCGTTCCGCGAGACGCCGGATCAGCTCGAGGCGATCGAAGCAGTGAAGGAGGACCTCGAGTCCCCGCGCCCCATGGACAGGCTTGTCTGCGGCGACGTCGGATTCGGCAAGACGGAGATCGCCGTGCGGGCGGCGTTCGCGGTCGCGCTCAACGGGAGGCAGACGCTTGTGCTGGCGCCCACGACGATCCTCGCGCAGCAGCACTGGAACACGTTCCGAGAACGCTACGGCGACTTCCCCATTGCGTGCGAGATGGTGTCGCGGTTCCGCAGCCCGGCCGACGTGAAGCGCGCGCTCGCCGACTTCGCGGCAGGGAAGGTGGACGTCCTCATCGGCACGCATCGCGTCCTCTCGCGCGACGTCGTCCCGTCGAATCTCGGTCTCGTCGTCGTCGACGAGGAGCAGCGATTCGGCGTCGCGCAGAAGGAGCTCTTGCGCCAGCTCCGCCTGGAGGTGGACGTGCTGTCGCTGAGCGCGACGCCGATTCCCCGCACGCTGCACATGTCGCTCGCAGGTCTCCGCGACATCTCGATGATCGAGACCGCGCCCGAGGGGCGTCGCCCGATCAGGACATACGTGGGCGAGTACGACGAGGAGCTCGTCAAGCATGCGCTCGAGCGGGAGACCGAGCGCGGCGGCCAGTCGTTCTATCTCCACAACCGCGTCGAGACGATCGAGGAGGCCGCCGCCAAGCTCTCCGAGCTCTGTCCCGACTTGCGGCTGCTCGTCGCTCACGGCCAGATGGCCGAGCGCGATCTCGAGGAGCGGATGATGGAGTTCCTGAGAGGCGACGCCGACGTTCTCGTCTCGACGACGATCATCGAGTCGGGCCTCGACATCCCGCAGGCCAATACCCTCGTCGTCGAGCGTGCGGACATGCTCGGCCTCGCCCAGCTCTACCAGATCCGAGGCCGCGTGGGTCGTTCGGACGTGCCGGCGCACGCGTACCTGCTCTACCCGGACGCGACTGAGCTGACCCCGGAGGCGCGTGCGCGCCTGTCGACGCTCGCCGACCACACGGAGCTCGGCTCGGGGTTCGCCATCGCGATGCGGGACCTCGAGATCCGGGGTGCCGGCGAGCTGCTCGGTCGCGAGCAGTCCGGCCATGTCGCCGCCGTCGGCTTCGAGCTGTACGTCGACCTGCTGAACGAGGCTGTCGAGGAGCTCGCCGGCGGGAAGCGGCTCGTTCCGCGCCCGGTGCGCATCGACGCCCGGGTCGACGCGTACGTGCCTCCGGATTACGTCTCGTCCGAGGCGCTGAAGATCGATCTCCACCGGCGGCTGGCGCTTGCCGCAACGGACGAGGAGCTGCGCGAGCTCCACGCCGCCGTCGAGGACCGCTACGGGCCGCCGCCGGAGCCCGTCGAGAACCTCTTCGCGCTGCAGGAGGCACGTCTCGGGCTGGCCGAGATCGGCGCCGATTACGCGGTGTTCCGCAACGGCAAGCTCACCGTGGGGCCGGTGCTGCTCGGTGCCGAGGACGTCCGTGACATCCGCTCAGCCGTCGCGTCCGCGGCGTATGTGAGCGACCGTCGGGAGCTCTCGATGAGGAGCGACGGGTTCCGCGAAGGGCTGCCGTTGCTCACTGCTATCCTCGATGTGCGCCAGGCAGCCTGAGGCGCTTTTTCCTTCCATGAACGGCCATCGCGTAATCCTTTCCGCGTCGCTCGCAGCCGCCGTTACGGCGCTGTCGCTAGGGGCATCCGCCTGCGGCGGCGGCGGCGCGAGCGGCGGGCCGCTCGCCTCGGGCGTCGTTGCGAGCGTGGCGGGCGACGAGATCACGCAGGCCGAGCTCGACGAGGTGATATCGCAGGCCAAGGAGCGCCTCGAATCCCAGGGACAGAAGATCCCCGCCGCGGGCTCCCAGGAGTACCAGGCGTTCCAGCAGAACGCGCTCGCGTATCTCGTCCAGCGCGCGCAGTTCGAGCAGCAGGCGAAGAAGCTCGACGTCACCGTCACCGACAAGGAGGTCGACGAGCGCGTTGAGCGCGTGCTGACGCAGTTCTTCGGCGGCAGCCGGAAGAAGTACGAGGACGCCCTGGAGAAGCAGGGCATCACCGATGAGCAGGTGCGCGACGAGCTGCGCGCGACGCTCGTCTCGGAGAAGATCTTCGCGAAGGTGGGCGACGCGGCGAAGGTCACCGACGCCGAGATCAAGGCGTACTACAACGCCCACCCCGAGCTTTATATGCAGCAGTCGTCGCGCCGGGTGCGCCACATCCTCGTGAAGTCGAAGGCGCTTGCGGACGACCTCTACCGTCAGATCGAGAACGGCGGCGACTTCGCGGCCCTCGCCAAGAAGTACTCGGAGGACTCGTCGAAGGACGTCGGCGGCGCCTTGACGATTCGGAAGGGCGAGACGGTGCCGGAGTTCGAGAAGACCGTGCTCGGGCTCAAGGTGAACGAGGTCTCGAAGCCCGTGAAGACGCAGTTCGGCTGGCACGTCATCGAGGCTCTCGGGCCGTGGAGCAAGGAAAAGACGACTCCACTGGCCGACGTGAGGCAGACGATCCGAGACACGCTTGTCGGCCAGGAGCGCTCCGACGCGGTCACGAAGTGGCTCGAGGATCTCAAGCAGGAGTACGCGGACAAGATCGAGTACGCCTCCGGCTTCGCACCCCCGGACACGTCGCCCACCACGGGTACGACCGAGACCGGTTGAGCCTCGAGCAGGCGCTCGTCGAGCTCCAGGAGCTCACCGCGCTGCTGCGCCGCGAGTGCCCGTGGGACGCCGACCAGACGGCTCGGACGATCGTCCCCCACGCGGTGGAGGAGGCATACGAGGTGGCGGATGCCGCAATGGCGGACGACGACGCGAAGCTCGTCGACGAGCTCGGTGACCTGCTCTACCAGACGTTCTTCCTTTCGCTGCTGCTCTCCGAGCGCGGAGCGGGCGACCTCGAGGCGGTTGCGCGCGGCGTCCACGACAAGCTCGTACGGCGGCATCCACATGTCTTCGGCGACGCCGATACCCCCGGCTCACCGGAGGCCGTCAAGCATCGCTGGGAGGAGCTGAAGTCCGAGCAGGAGAGGAGAGAGGGCGTCTTCCACGACGTCCCGGAGCCTCTGCCGGCGCTGCTCTATGCTCGAAAGGTGCAGCGGCGGGCGGCGTCGACGGGCTTTGCCTTTCGCGACGTCGATGCGCATCTCGCCGGGCTCCACGAGGAGCTCGACGAGCTTCGCGCGGGGGTGCGGCGGGCCGGGACGCCGCCTCCGGAGACGGAGCCGGACGTGAAGATGATGGAGGCGCTCGGGAACGTGCTGTTCGATGTCGTCGCCGTGGCATCGGCGCTCAACGTCGATTCCGAACTCGCCCTGCGCGGCGCGAGCCGGCGGTTCATGGAGCGCGTGGAGGAAGGGGGCCCGTGAGCGCCATCGTGCGCGTCGCGGCCCGGCAGATCCTCGACTCGCGCGGCAACCCGACGGTCGAGGTCGACGTCGTCCTCGAGTCGGGTGCATTCGGTCGCGCCGCTGTTCCGTCGGGAGCCTCGACCGGCGAGCACGAGGCGGTCGAGCTGCGAGACGGAGATCCGCAGGCGTACCTCGGCAAGGGCGTCCTCCGGGCGGTCGGCAACGTCGTCACCGGGCTCGGCCCTGCCGTGAATGGGCTCGACGCGAGCGATCAGGCGGCGGTCGACGGCCGCCTCATCGAGGTCGACGGCACCCCGAACAAGAGCGCGCTTGGTGCAAATGCCCTGCTCGGCGTGTCGCTTGCCGTAGCCAAGGCGGCCGCGGAAGACGCCGGCGTGTCGCTCTACCGCTCGCTGGGCGGCGAGGAGGCGGTCGTGCTCCCCGTGCCGATGATGAACGTCGTCAACGGCGGCGCGCACGCGGCGAACTCTCTCGACCTTCAAGAGTTCATGGTCGTGCCGGCTGGGGCCGGCTCGTTCGCCGAGGCGCTGCAGATCGGCGCCGAGGTCTTCCACACGTTGAAGGCCCTGCTGCACGAGCGCGGGCTCGCCACCGCCGTCGGTGACGAAGGCGGCTTCGCGCCGGATCTCGGCTCGAGCGAGGAGGCGATCGACGTCATTCTCGCCGCCGCCGAGCAGGCGGGCCACGCCGAGCGGATCGCGATCGCTCTCGACCCCGCCGCGACCGAGTTCTGGCGCGACGGCGCGTACCGTTTCGAGGGGCGCGTGAAGGACCCTACTGAGATGGTGGAGTTCTGGGTCGAGCTCGCGGGCACGTACCCCATCGCTTCCGTGGAGGACGGGCTCGCAGAGAACGAGTGGGCATCGTGGCGCGAGCTGACCGAGCGCTCGGGCGACAGGCTCCAACTCGTCGGCGACGACCTCTTCGTGACGAACGTCGAACGGCTCGAGCGGGGCATCGACGAGGGTGTCGGCAACGCAATCCTCATCAAGCTCAATCAGATCGGAACGCTGACGGAGACGCTCGAGGCGATCGAGCTCGCACGTGGAGCCGGATACGCATCGGTGATCTCCCACCGCTCCGGGGAGACGGAGGACACGACGATCGCGGACGTCGTCGTCGCCACGAATGCCGGGCAGATCAAGACCGGTGCGCCGTGCCGGTCGGACCGGGTCGCGAAGTACAATCAGCTGCTCCGGATCGAGGAAGAGCTGGGCTCGCGCGCCGTCTATCCCGGCTGGGACGCGTTCCCGCGTTTCCAGCGGTAGCGGTCGCGCCCCGCGATACGCTGGCGCCATGGCCGCTGAGGTCCCGCGCCGGACGAAGATCGTCGCTACGCTCGGGCCGGCCTCGGCCGGGCGCATCGAGGAGCTCGTTGCCGCCGGCATGGACGCCGCCCGGCTGAACTTCTCTCATGGCACGCAGGCCCAGCATGGGGAGATGGCAGCTTCCGCTCGGAGCATCGAGAAGGAGCGGGAACGTTCCCTCGCGCTCATCGCCGACCTACAGGGGCCGAAGCTCCGCATCGGCGATCTGCCGGCCCCGGTGGTGCTCTCCAGGGGCGACGAGATCGTCGTGGGCCCGGACGGGGGCCAGGTGGATCTGCCGATCGCTCCCGAGGTCGTCGGCGGAGTGCTCCAGGCTGGCAACGACATCCTCATCGACGACGGCCACGTACGCCTTCGCGTGGAGCGCGTCGACAACGGACGCGCCGTGTGCTCCGTTGCCGTCGGCGGGCCCGTCGAGAGCCACAAGGGCGTGAACCTTCCCGGTGTCGCGGTCCCCATCCCGTCGCTGACCGAGAAGGACCGCGGCGATCTCGCGTTTGCGCTCGACCTCGGCGTCGACTTCGTCGCCCTGTCGTTCGTGCGCTCGCCGGAAGACGTCCGCGACCTCAGAAAGCTGATCGAGGAGGGGGGATCGCAGGCCCGCGTCATTGCGAAGATCGAGAAGGCGGAGGCGGTGCACGCCCTCGGGCCAATCGTGGACGCGGCCGACGCGGTGATGGTCGCGCGCGGCGACCTCGGCGTCGAGATCGGCCCAGCCGCGGTGCCGCTGCTCCAGAAGAGGATGATCCTGATGGCGCTCGAGCGAGGCCGTCCGGTGATCACGGCGACGCAGATGCTCGAGTCGATGCTCCACGCGCCGGAGCCGACGCGGGCAGAGGCGAGCGATGTCGCCAACGCCGTGCTCGACGGCACGTCGGCGCTCATGCTGTCGGAGGAGACGGCCGTCGGCGAATACCCCGTCGAGGCGGTGGCGACGATGGATGTCATCGCGCGCACGGTCGAGCCGAGTCAGGGCCACCGTCACGAGCTGCCGACCGCGGGCGACGAGCCGACGGTCGGCGAGGCGATCTCGAACGCAGCCTGCGACATCGCCGAGTTGCTCCACGCCATAGCGCTCGTCGTCCCCACCTTCACCGGCGGCGCGGCGTCCGCAGTGGCGCGGCTGCGCCCTCGGCGTCCCATCGTCGCGATCACACACGACGAGCGCGTGGCCCGGCGGCTCGCGCTCGAGTGGGGCGTGGTGTCGCTCCTGATCGACGTCTGCGAGAACGTGGAGGAGCTCTGGAGCCGGTCGCTCGAAGCAACGCGCGAGGCGGGGCTCATCGAGTCGGGAGACCGTGTCGTGATCACGGCGGGCACGCTCGTGAACACGCCTGGCTCGACGAACGTCATCAAGGTCGACGTCGCCCCGTAGGAGAGCGTCGTGAAGGAAGGGCGCGGCCGCGCGCGAACCGGACCGCATGGGAGGAGCCCGTGTCCGCCGACGGACCGTCCGACGAGGCCGTCGCGCCTGGCTCGTGGCGGTGGCCGCGCTGGCGCTCGTCGGCTTTCTCTACTACCGCCCGGTGAAGGCATACGTTCGGGCTCAGGATGCGCTCCAGGAGCGTTCGGCCGAGGTGCGCCGCCTCTCCGCCGAGCGGACGAAGCTGCGCCGGCGATTGGCTCTCGACGGCACGGCCGCGACGCTCGTGCGCGAGGCACGGAGGCTCGGGCTCGTACGGTCGGATGAGCACCTCTTCATCGTCAAGGGCATCGACGCCTGGCGACGAGCGCGGGCCGCCGAGCGTGCCGACGAGCGAGGCTGACGACCGCGCTGCGGTAGAGCGCCAGCTCGGGCGGCCGCTGCGCGCGTTTCTACGGGTTGCCTACCGGTGCCCGTACGGCCGGCCGGCGGTCACCGAGCAGGCGCCGTACGCAGCGGACGGCTCGCCCTTCCCGACGACGTACTACCTCACGTGCCCGCGGGCAGTCGCTGCCGTCTCGCGGCTCGAGGCCGCAGGCGGCGTCGAGCGATGGAGTGCGCTCGCGGCTGCCGATGCGGCATTGCAAGCGAGCGTGGAGCGAGCGACCGAGGAGCAGCGCGAGCTCCGTCGGGCCCTCGCCGCCGGGTGCGTAGGCCGCGACGGAGGCGCCTCGCTGGAGCTCGGCATCGGAGGCTCGTCGAGCCCGCTCCGGCTGAAGTGCCTTCACGCCCATGTCGCGTTCGCGCTCGCGAGGCCTGGATACGTCCTCGGGGAGAGAATCGTTGCGGAGCTGGAACAGCTGTTTCCCGAAGACGGCTGCTGCTCCCTCTAGTCCCTCCTACTACATTCAGGGCGTGCAGAGCCGTGTGGAGCTTGCGCGCCAGCAGTGGGCGAAGTCGTACGAGAGCCTCCTCCGGGCCCCTTCGGGCATCGATCCGCGCGTGCGCGAGCAGATGGAGACCGTGTCTGCGGAGCTGCGGCGCCGCGTCGGCGGCTCCTTCACGCTCACGGAGCTGGCGACTACCTACGAAGACTCGGAGCGGTGGACCCTGACGGCCATCTCCGAGCGCTGCTATCGCCCCGGGTGGATTCGGACGGCCTCGTCCGCGGCCGACGCAGCGTTCCATCTGTACGCGTGGGGAGCGCGCGACTACCGGCCGTGACCGTCGCCACGCAGCGTCGGCGGCGGCAGCGCCGGCGTCGCCCGGTGCTGAGGGCGCTGCTCGTCACGGCGACGCTCGGCGTGGTCTTCGCGCTCGGTGTCGCGCTCGGCCAGTCGATCGCGACCGATCAGACACCCGAGGGCGCAACGACACAGACGCGGACGATCGTTCCTGTGGCGGCCACGCGCCAGACGGTGACGGTGACGACGACGACGACGACGACGACCGTGACGACGCCCTGAGTGATCTCGCTTGACGAGTGCCTCGAGCGGTGGATCGTCGAGCATCGCGTCGACTGGCTCGATCCGCTCTTCGTCGTCCTCACGTACGCGGGCACGCACGGTCTGCTC
>JBOGZW010000009.1:0-25332 GCA_050697575.1 Gaiellaceae bacterium
GCGGACGGGATGGATCTTGGAGACGATGGCGACGTCGGCGCCCATGTCGAACGCCTCGATCGCGGCGCGCATGCCTGCGCAGCCGCCGCCCACGACCAGCACGTCGTGCGTTGCGTCCACGACATCGGACGCTACACGACAGGCAGCGGCCTCGGCTTGCTACGGACGTCTCGTGCTCTGCTTCAGAGCGAGGCGGAGGCCAGGGCCTCCGCCTCGTGTGCTTCGTCTACGAGACCTTGAGACAGACGGCCCACATCGTGCCGGGCGCCGGCAGGTCGTTGGCCTCCGCACCGAAGACGTGGACGCGCCAGCCGGAGCCGTCCGGTACCGGCCTGTCTGCGATTACGTACCCGAGGCCGCCGCGGTCCTGGTCCCAGCCGCCTCCGATCGCCTTCTCGCCCGGCAGGCACATCGCGGTGTCCCTTGCCGCCTGGCCGTCGGTCGCCGGTCCAGGTGTCCCGGCCCTGAGCATTCGTTTCTCCTCTCTCGTGGACTGGGCTACCGGCGCCCGACGCTACACGAAGAGCGGAGGGACAAGGGGACAAGCGGCACTTTGTCAGCTGCGAGGTGCTGCGGCGGTGATCTCGGGGGCCACCTCGTCAGCGAACTTCCCGAAGTTCTCCACAAACATCCGCGCGAGCCTCGAAGCCTGCTCGTCGTACGCCTCGGGATCCCGCCACGTAGAACGCGGATCGAGGAGCTTCGTGTCGACCCCAGGCACCTTCTCCGGCACCTCGAAGCCGAAGACTCCGTCCGTGCGAAACGCGGCGCTCTCGAGTCGGCCGGAGAGCGCGGCGTGGAGCATCGCCCGCGTGGCCGCGATCGGCATTCGCTCGCCCTGGCCGTACGGGCCGCCCGTCCAGCCGGTGTTCACGAGCCAGACGGTCGAGCCGTGGCTCTCGAGCCGCTCTCCGAGCAGCTCCGCGTACACGGACGGCGACTGCGGCAGGAACGGGGCGCCAAAGCACGCCGAGAACGTCGCCTGCGGCTCGGTCACGCCGATCTCTGTGCCCGCGACTTTCGCCGTGTAACCGGAGAGGAAGTAGAAGAGCGCCTGCTCGCGGGTCAGCCGTGCGATGGGCGGCAGCACCCCGAACGCATCGGCGGTCAGCATCACAACGGACGCGGGATGCCCCGCCCGCTTCGTCGGCAGGTGATTCGCGATCTGCTCGAGCTTGTACGCGGCCCGCGTGTTCTCCGTCTTCGAATCGTCGTCGAGGTCGAGCACGCCCCGCTCGTCCATGACGACGTTCTCCAGCACGGTGCCGAATCTCCGCGTCGTCCGGTAGATCTGTGGCTCGGCCTCCGCGGACAGCCGGATGACCTTCGCGTAGCAGCCGCCCTCGAAGTTGAAGATGCCGTTGTCCGACCAGCCGTGCTCGTCGTCGCCGATCAGATGCCGCTCGGGATCGGCGGAGAGCGTCGTCTTGCCCGTGCCCGAAAGCCCGAAGAACACCGCCACGCGGCCGTCGTCGCCGACGTTCGCCGAGCAGTGCATCGGCATCACGCCGCGCAACGGCAGGCGGTCGTTCATGACGGTGAAGATCGACTTCTTGATCTCGCCCGCGTAGTACGTGCCGCCGACAAGCACCTCGGAGCGAGAGGGGTGGAGCACGACGAACGTCCCCGAGCGCGTGCCGTCCGTGTCCGGATCGGCCTCGACGGCGGGGGCGTGCAGCACGACCGTCTCCGGCGCGTGTCGCCGCAGCTCGCTCTCGGTCGGTTCGATGAAGAGCGTCTTCGCGAAGAGCGCGTGCCACGGGCTGTACGTCACGACCCGCAACGCAAGGCGATGAGCCGGATCCGCCCCGGCGAACGCATCCACGACGTACACATCCTGCTCGTCGAGGAACGAAACGATCCTCGCACGCAGGCCCTCGAACCGGTCCTCCTCGATCGGCTGGTTGACGCTGCCCCACGCGATGCGCTCTTCGCAGCCGGGCTCCTGCACGAGGAACTTGTCAAGCGGCGAGCGGCCGGTGTGCTCTCCGGTGTCGACGACGAGCGGCCCGCCCTCGGCAAGCCAGGCCTCGCCCCGCAACAGCGCATGACTGTACAAAAGCGACGTCGTCGGGTTCCAGTACACCGTTCCGGACGGCGTCAGGCCGTGCGCGTCGAGGCCCACAGGGCCGCGCAGCTCGATTCCTGCCGTCGCCACCATCGCCGGAATCCTACGTCGATCCTCTACCCTCGTCACACGTGAGACTACGCGCGCCGGATCTTCCCCTCACGGACGGCACCGTCCTGCTCCGGCCCTGGACGGATGCCGATGTGCCGGCGGTGGCGGAGGCGTGCCGCGATCCGGAGATCGCGCGCTGGATCGACGACATTCCGGCCCCGTACACGCGGGCCGACGCACGCGCCTATGTCGCAGCGTGCCGTCGCGGCTGGAAGGACGGCAGCCTCTGGGCCTTCGCCGTCACCGATGCGGCTACGGGCGAGGTCCTCGGCTCCTGCGGCGTCGGCTGGCAAGACCACCCGCACGGCGTGGCCGAGATCGGCTACTGGGTGCGCGCCGGCGCCCGTGGACGCGGCGTCGCCACCCGCGCCGTACGGCTCGCCTCCGAGTGGGCGTTCGAGGAAGGCGGCGTGCAGCGCCTCCAGCTCCGTGCCGACGAGCTCAATGCCGCCTCGCAGCGGGTCGCAGTGAACGCCGGCTTTCAGCGGGAGGGAGTCCTGCGTTCGGCGCGCTACAGCCGTCGCCAGCGGCGCCGCGTCGACTTCGTGATGTTCTCGCGGCTGGCGGGAGAGGATGGCTCGGCAGCGAAAACGGTGCCATGAGCACCGAAGCCGCCATCGAGCGGTTCCTCTCCTCCACCGCGCTCTCGGACGCGACCCGTCGCGCGTACTGTTCGGATCTCCGCGCGTTCGGCGGCTGGCTTGACGAGCGCCGTCTCGGCCTTGCAGATGTCGACGCACGCGTGCTCACCGAGTACGCGGCCCAGCTCGGTCGCGGGCGGCCGCAGAGGCTCGCCCCGGCCTCGATCGCCCGGAAGCTCGCGGCCGTTCGCGCGCTGCTCCGCCACGCGCTCGGCGCCGGACGCGTGCCCGACATCTCGCTCGCGCCGCGTCGGCCGAAGCGCCTTCCCCATGTCGGCAAGGCAGACGACATCGACCGCGAGCTGAGATCGCTCGAGGGCGAGGGTCCGATCCCGCTTCGCAACCGCGCGGTGGGGGAGCTCGTCTACTCGGCCGGCCTACGGTCGAAGGAGGCGGTGGAGCTCGACCTCGAGGACGTCGACTTCGAGCAGGAGACGGTTCGCGTGCTAGGCAAAGGAGGCAAGGAGCGCGTCGTGCCCCTGGGCGAGGAGGCTGCTTACTGGCTCTCCCGGTACCTGAGAGATGGCCGCCCGCAGTTCGTTCGGGGGGCCGAGAACGCCCTCTTCATCTCGGCTCGAGGCCGTCGGCTCGACACGAGCACGCTCCGGCGCGTCATTCCTCACCCACACCACCTCCGCCACGCGTTCGCCACGCATCTCCTGGAGGGTGGCGCCGACCTCCGGGTGATCCAGGAGCTGCTCGGGCACAGCTCGCTGAGCACCACGCAGGTCTACAGCCACGTGGACGGACGCCGTCTGCGCCGCGTGTACGATCGCTCGCACCCTCGGTCGTAATGGCCCGGATCGCCACCATCGTGCTGAGTGTCGCCGTGACGCTCGTCGTCCCGGCCATCCTCGCCGTCAACGGCATCAGGCTCGTCACGAACGAGCAGTACGTCGAAGCCGTGTACGACTACGGAGGCGTCCCGGACGACCGCTACGGCCTCGGCTCGGCGACGCGAGAGCGGCTCGCGCTGGTCGGCCTCGAGTCCATTCAGCCTTCGTCGGAGGGGATCTCCCTGCTGCGCGAGGCGCGTTTCCCGAACGGCGACGCGGCGTTCAACGCCCGCGAGCTGGCGCACATGGAGGACGTTCGGACGGCCGTCTCGCGCGCGTACCGCTTCCAGCTGATTGCCGTCGCGGCAATCGCCGTCCTCGCCGTCCTCTTCGGCCTGCTCGGCTCCTCCCTGCGCGCGCTCGTCCCCGTCGCGCTTGCGAGAGGCGCCGTGCTGACGGTCGGCGTGGCCGTCGTCGTCGGCGTGCTCGCGTCCACGAGCTACAGCTGGTTCGAAGAGCCCTTTCACTGGCTGTTCTTCGAGGGCGAGACGTGGCGCTTCGAGGAGACGGACACGCTCCGCCGGCTCTACCCCGACCGCTTCTGGCTCGACACGGCCGTCGTCATCGGCGTGCTGTGCGTGCTGCAGGCGATCCTGCTGTTCGTCGCCGCCCGCTTCTGGGCCCGCCGCGCGGGTGCCCGGCGTCCGCTGCGGATGCAAGCGCGAACGGAGGGCACATGACGAGCCGAGCGGTCGATCGGTTTCTCGCCGTCTCGCGTGCGCGGCTCGCGCCGAGGACGGTCGAGAGCTACCGGCGCGATCTCGAGGACTTCGAGACGTGGCTCGGCGCAGACGCGACCGGCGCGTCACAAGAGCAGATCGAGCAGTACCTTGCGGAGCTGAGGGCTGCAGGGCGAGCCGGATCGACGCTCGCGCGCCGGCTGGCGGCTCTCCGGTCCTTCTACCGGCATGAGCTACTGATCGGCGAGCGCTCCGATAACCCAGCGGCGGAAGTCCCGTCCCCGCGCCGGACCCGCCGCCTGCCGAGGACGCTCTCGCCCGGCGAGGCGGAGCGGCTGATGGAGGCGGCGGCAGGGACGGCGCCGCGCGCGCTTCGCGACGCAGCGCTCGTCGAGCTGCTCTACGGCGCGGGACTGCGCGTCAGCGAGGCCGTGTCCCTGGAGCGTGGGTCGGTCGACCTCGACGAGCGGCTCGTGCGCTGCATCGGCAAGGGCTCAAAAGAGCGCATCGTCCCCATCGGGCGGCAGGCGACCGACGCGCTTCGCCGCTACATCTCACGCGGGCGGCCGTACCTCGACCGGCGACGGTCGTCCGCGCTGTTCTTGAACGCGAAGGGCGGGCCACTGACGCGTGCGGGCGCGTTTCTCATCCTCCGCCGGCTCGCCGAGCGGGCAGGGCTCGATCCCGGCCGCGTGCACCCGCATCTCCTCCGCCACTCGTTCGCGACCCATCTGCTCGAGGGCGGCGCCGACCTCCGCAGCGTCCAGGAGATGCTCGGGCATGCCGATCTCGCCACGACCGAGCTGTACACACACGTGACGGACAAACGCCGTCGCGACACATACTTCGCGGCCCACCCGCACGCGAAACGCCGCTGAAAAGGACGGGGGACAGTCGCAGTGACTGTCCCCCGTACATGCTGGACGTGGCTGATTGTGCCGGTTACTGGCGGGTATCGGACTTCTTCTTCAGCGCGGCAGCGACTTTGCGCGACACGTCTCGCAGGTCGCGGTCGGCCTCGTCGTCGTCGGCCAGCCCGTTCAGGAGCACGATCGTGTCGCGGCTCGGCGAGCCGTTGCGGAGGCAGACGACGGCAAGGCGCCGCACCGCCTGGTTATCGTCGGCCGACACGAGCCGGTGCAGCAGCGGACGGACGGCATTGATGCCGCCGGGTGCGTCACGGGAGAGGAGCTCCAGCGAAACGAGCGCCGAGCCTCGGCACGCAGGGCTCTCGTCGTCGAGCCCGCGCCGCAGCAGCTCCATCTTCTGGCGGAAGCGAAACTGCCCGACCGCGCGATACGCGACTGCCCGCTGACGGTAATCCGCGTTCCGCGCCTCCGCCTCGAGCTCGTCGTCCCACTGCCGCCGAAGATCGGCCAGCTCCCGCTCGCTCCCCTCCGCGGCCAGCGCATCCGCATGCGCGGCTGCCTCGGCGAGCGTCAAGCGGTCGTCAGGGATCGCGGAGCCGGGCCGACGTAACGTGCCGACGGCCTGAAGAGCCGCCCCGTTCGCTTCTGCTCGAGAATGTGCGCCGACCAGCCGGCCACACGCGAGCACGCGAACATCGCAGGCGCAAGAGCCGGTGGAATCTCGGCGACGTCGAGGACGACGGCGGAGTAGTACTCGACATTCGTCGCGAGCACGCGCTCAGGGTGGCGCTCCTGCAGCGCCTTCAGCGCCACCTCTTCGAGGTCTTCGGCGATATCGACATACGGGGCGTCGAGCTCCTTCGCCGTCCGCTTGAGAATCCGCGAGCGCGGATCCTCGGCGCGGTAGATGCGATGGCCGAAGCCCATGATGCGCTTGCCCGCGTCCAGCGTCCCACGCACCCAGCCCTCGGGGTCGCCGGTGGCCTGTACGGCCTCCAGCATCGGCTTCACGTAGGCAGGCGCCCCGCCGTGGAGTGGGCCCGAGAGCGCGCCGACGGCGGCCGAGAGAGTCGCTCCGCAATCGGCGGCTGTGGAGGCGACGACCCGGGCGGTGAAGGTCGAGGCGTTCAAGCCGTGCTCCGCCGTGCAGATCCAGTACGTGTCGATCGCCTTGACGTGTCGCGGGTCGGCCTCTCCCCGCCACCGGAGGAGGAACTTCTCGGCTGCGGTCTCCCCTCTCGCGACGACGTCTTCGGGGACAGGATCGGAGTAGCCGTCGGCGATGCGCGCCGAACGCGCGACGATCGCCATCATCTGCGCCGAGAGTCGGCCCAGGTCGTCCCGCGCCTGCTCGTCGGAGATCTCGTGCAGCTTGCCGAGCCCCCAGATGCCCGACAGGCGTGCAGTCTCCGACTGGAGATCGGCGGGGGCATTGCCGGTGAGCGCGGCCGGCTCGTACGGCTCCGGTGCCGGCATCGCGGAGTGAATGTCATCGTCGACGAGGAGGCCCCAGACGTTCTCGTACGGGACGTGGCCGACCAGCTCCTCGATGTCCACTCCGCGGTAGCGGAGCGTGCCTCCTTCGCGGTCGGGCTCCGCGATCTCCGTCTCGACGGCAACGACACCTTCGAGCCCTGGCTGGAAGTCGGTCATCGCGCCCGGAATCTACCCCAAGCCAGTCGCGAGGGCGCTTGGCTAGAGTCACGCGGAGTCATGGCCCACCGCGTGACCCTCATCCCGGGAGACGGCACGGGCCCCGAGCTGACCGAGGCGACGCGACGCGTGCTCGAGGCGACAGGCGTCGCCCTCGAGTGGGACGTGCAGGAGGCAGGCGCGGAGGTCATGGACCAGCACGACGGCAATCCGCTGCCGCCGGAGACGCTCGCGTCGATCCGCGGCACCGGGGTTGCCCTCAAGGGACCCATCACGACCCCCATCGGCACGGGCTTCCGCTCGGTCAACGTCGCGCTGCGCCATGAGCTCAACCTCTACGCATGCCTGCGGCCGTGCAAGACGTACGCCGGCGTGCGAACGCGCTACGAGGCGGTCGACGTGGTCATCGTCCGCGAGAACACGGAGGACCTCTACGCGGGCATCGAGTTCGAGTCGGGGAGCGACGCTGCACAGGAGCTGATCGCGACGCTCGGGCGACTGCAGCCGAAGCAGGTGGCGCCGAAGTCCGGCATCTCGATCAAGCCTCTGAGCCCTGAGGCGTCCGAGCGAATAATCCGTTTCGCCTTCGAGTACGCGCGGGCACAGGGCCGCGGCACCGTCCACTGCGTCACGAAGGCGAACATCATGAAGCACACGGACGGGCTCTTTCTCGAGGTCTTCCGGCACGTCGCCGCCGAGTACGCCGACGTAGAGCCTCGGGAGAACCTCGTCGACGCGATCTGCATGGGCCTCGTGCAGCGGCCGGAGGAGTACGACGTGCTCGTGCTACCGAACCTCTACGGGGACATCGTGTCCGATCTCGCAGCCGGCCTCGTCGGCGGCCTCGGCGTCGCTCCGGGCGCGAATATCGGCGCCGACGCAGCCGTCTTCGAGGCCACACACGGTTCCGCACCGAAGTACCGCGGCCAGAACAAGGTCAACCCGATCGCGATGATTCTCTCCGGAAAGCTCATGCTCGAGCATCTCGGCGAGCCTGGGGCTGCCGCACGGCTGGAGACGGCCGTCGCCGCGATCATCGCCGAGGGCAAGAGCCTCACGTACGACATGAAGCCGACCCGCGACGACCCGACGGCGGTCGGGACGAGCGAGGTCGCGGACGCCATCATCGACAAGCTCGAGCTGGCGACATGAGAAGGAAGGTCACGGTCATCGGCGCGGGAAACGTCGGCGCCACGTGCGCACAGGAGATCGCCCGCCGCGACTACGCCGACGTCGTCGTCGTCGACATCATCCCGAACTTCCCGCAGGGAAAGGCACTCGACATGAACCAGGCCGGAGCCGTGCTCTCGTACGAGCCGAACATCACCGGCACGAACGGGTACGAGGACACCGCCGGCTCGGACGTCATCGTCGTCACGGCAGGAAAGCCGCGCGCGCCGGGCATGAGCCGCGACGACCTCGTGACGACGAACGAGGCGATCGTCGGCGCCGTCACGAAGAACGCGGTCAAGCGCTCGCCCAAAGCGATCGTCGTCGTCGTCTCGAACCCGCTGGACGCCATGTGTCACGTGGCGAAGGCGGTCTCAAAGCTTCCGCGCGAGCGCGTGTTCGGCATGGCCGGCATCCTCGACACGGCCCGCTTCCGCGCGTTCATCGCCTGGGAGACGGGAGCGTCGATCAAGGACGTGCAGACGATGGTGCTCGGCGGCCACGGCGACCAGATGGTTCCGGTCGTCTCGGCGACGACCGTGGGCGGCGTTCCGCTGACTGAGCTCGTCTCGAAAGCGCGGATCGCGAAGCTGGTGCAGCGGACCCGCGTCGGCGGTGGCGAGATCGTCAACCTCCTCGGCACGTCCGCGTGGTACGCGCCGGGCGCGGCGGCGGCGCAGATGGTGGACGCCATCCTCCTCGACGAGAAGCGGATCCTGCCGTGCACCGCGCTGCTCGAGGGCGAGTACGGCATCGACGGCCTCTACATGGGCATGCCCGTGAAGCTCGGCGCCGGCGGGATCGAGGAGATCGTGATGCTGCGACTCTCAGCCGAGGAGAAGAAGGCGGTCAAGGCCTCAGCCGCGGCCGTCCGCGAGGTCGTCGGCGTCCTCACGCACAAGTAGCCTCCGGGCAACCGCGCGCCAGCTACCCTCCGCAGCCGTGGACCTCGGGCTCAAAGGCCGGACGGCGATCGTCTGCGGCGCGTCCGCCGGCATTGGGCTCGGCATCGCCGAAGTACTCGCTGAGGAAGGCGCAAACGTCGCGATGTTCGCGCGCCGCCGCGACGTGCTCGAGCGCGAGGCCGACCGGCTGGGCGCGCTCGCGGTGCGCGGCGACGTCACCGTGCCAGGAGACCTCGAGCGGCTCGTCGAGCGGACGATCGAGGCCTTCGGAGGCATCGACGTCGTCGTCCACAACTCCGGCGGCCCGCCGCGAACGCCTGCGCTGGAAATGGACGAGGAGAACATCGAGGCGACCGTTCAGCTGCTGCTCGTCTCGGCAGTCCGGCTGACCTCGCTCTGCCTCCCCCACCTCGAGCGTTCTGGCCACGGCCGGATCGTCACCGTGACCTCGAGCACTGTGAAGGAGCCTGTGGACAACCTCGCACTCTCGAACGCCGTCAGGCCCGGCGTCGTCGGCTGGTCGAAGACGCTCGCGCGCGAGCTTGGGCCGCAGGGGATCACCGTCAACTGCATCGCGCCAGGCCGGATCGACACCGACCGCATCCGCGAGGTCTATCCAGACGGCCCGACCGAGGCCGACCTGGCCTCGATCCCATTGCGACGGCTCGGCACGGCGCGCGAGGTCGGCGATCTCGTCGCCTTCCTCTGCTCGGACCGTGGCGCCTACGTCTCCGGCGCGACGATCGCCGTCGACGGCGGGCTCATCCGCTCTCTCCTCTAGTGAAACGGCTCTTCAGCCCGGGAAAGCTGCTCTTGGCGGGCGGCCTCCTCGCAGTCGTCACGCTTGGCGTCCTCTGGCTGGCCCCCTCGGGCGACTACCTGTTGCTGCCGGACGAGGCTCATCCGGTCGCGCCGCTCGTTACGGTGGAGAAGCCGAAGCGCGGAGGGGGCAAGGACGGCATCTACTTCGTCGACCTCCTCCAACGGCGAGCGACGCTGTTGGAGAGCATCTTCCCGAGCATCCGCGACGGCGCGACGCTCGTTCCGGAGGATCGCGTGAACCCGCACGGGATCGCGGAGTCCGTTCGGCGACAGGCCGATCTCGGCCAGATGGCGCGCTCGCAGGAGATCGCCGCTGCCGTGGCGCTCGACGAGCTGGGTTACGACGTGAAGGTGCGCGAGAACGGTGCGTTCGTGGCGAGCGTCTACACCGATCTCCCGGCGCTGGGCAAGGTCGTGCCCGGCGAGGTGATCGAGGCGGTCGACGGCCAACGCGTCCGCTCGACGATCGATCTCCAGCGACTCATCGGCGGGAGGCCACCGGGGACCTCGATCACGCTCACGCTGCGCGGCTCGGACAGGCGGCGGCGCGTGCGCCTGACGACCGCCGCCAACCCGGCGGACGAACGGCGATCCGTGATCGGCGTCCTCGTCGAGCCGGCCGCTGACATCCGGCTGCCGCTCAAGGTGTCCATCGACGCGGGCAACATCGGGGGGCCGTCGGCCGGGCTCGCGTTCGCGCTCGACGTCATGGAGAAGCTCGGACGTGACGTCGACGGCGGCCGAAGGGTCGCGGCGACAGGCGAGCTGTCCCTCGACGGCTCGGTGCACAGGATCGGCGGAATCAAGCAAAAGACGATCGGCGCGCGGGCGGCGGACGTGGACGTCTTCCTCGTTCCCACCGAGAATGCCGCCGAAGCGAGAGCGCACGCGAATGGGCTGAGGATCGTTCCGGTGCGGTCCGTCGAGCAGGCGGTCCAGGCCCTCGCGAGGCTCCCCGGCGCGTCGTCGTAGCCCGGAATGAATACAGCGGAAATAGCGGAAAGTCCGTTGAGCACGCCTCTTGCATCGTGAGCCGAGGCGCCTAGTATCGAACGTGGTTCGTTACCGGCGAGGCACCAGAGCAGGGGAGATGAAAGACTACTCGACTAGAGTATGTTGTGAGGAATGCTATTTCAGGCGGGCGGAGCTCTGCGCGCTCCGGCTCGACGAGCCATGCCCGACGTTCCGCCCCTACACGAGCGGCACGCTCGCGCAGCCGCAACCGCTTCGAATAGCGGCCCGGCCCCTCGCCGACGTCGTCCGCCTTCAGCTGAAGGTCGCCGCCGCCTAAGGAGGGGCCTAGGTGGTCGCCACGGCGAGGGCGCCGGCGAGCCGCGCAACGCCTTCGCCGATCTCCTCGGGTGAAGCGAAGCTGAATGCCAGCCGCGCCGCGCCGGCTCCGTCCTCCGGGCGGACGAAGAAGTCGCCGCCGGCCACAAACGTCACGCCGGCCTCCTCGCCGGCGGCGAGCGCGTCGCCGGCGCTGACGCCTGCCGGAAGCTCGAGCCACAGGAAGTAGCCGCCGGCGGGGGTGCTCCACGACGCCTCGGGTAGCTCCCTCTCCAGCGCCGCGAGCAAGGCATCGCGCCGGCGCCGCAGCAGGCCGCACACGCGCTCGACGTTCGGCTCGAGGAGGCCCCTGTGCAGGAACTCGAAGACGATCGCCTGCGTAGAGAAGGCCGGCGCGAGATACGTCCCCGCGGCAACGGCCTCGAGCTCTGCCGCCAGATCGGAGGGGACGACGAGGTACCCGACGCGGAGCCCGGGCGCGACGATCTTCGAGAACGACGACGAGTGGAGGACGCGGTCGCCGCCGTCCAGCTCGCGCAGGGCCGCGACGTCGTCGCCGTCGAAGCGCACGAGCCGATATGGATCGTCCTCGAGCACGACAAGGTCGTGAGCATCCGCGAGCTCGAGCACGCGACGCCGCCGCTCGAGGGAGATCGTGCGACCGGTCGGGTTCTGGAACGTCGGCAGCACGTAGAGCAGCGCCGGCCGCGGGTCGCGCGCGAGCTCGTTCGCGAGCGCATCCGGGTCGATGCCTTCGTCGTCGTGCGCGACCGCCGCGACGTCGATCCCATGCCGCGCTGCGGTCCGGAGCGCGCGGTCGTACGTCGGCGCCTCGACGAGGAACCGGCGCTCGGCCGCGAAACGGCCGACCACGAGGTCGAGGCCTTGCAGCGAGCCGTTCGTGAGCACGATCTGGCCTGGCGCCGCGCCGTGCCGCTCGGCGAGCCACTCCCGCAATGACGCGTACCCACCGGCCGGCCCGTAGTTGAGCGCGACCTCGCCGTCCCGCTCGAAGACGGCCCTCGCGCAGTCCGCGAGCTGCCCGGTCGGCAGGCACTCGGGCGCTGGCACCCCGCGTGCGAACGAGATCACCCCCACCCGGCCAGTCTAGAGCTGTGGATGAATTGACACACAATTGGCACAACTCAGTGTCAGACACTGGGCCGCAAACGCTGGCGCGGAGCCGAACGCCTGCGGCGGCTAACGGGCGATCTCGGCGACGAGGTCGGCCGTTTCCGTCGGGGTCGTTCCGACGCGGATGCCGCAGGACTCGAGGACGTCCTTCTTCGCCTGTGCGGTGCCGGAAGAGCCGGAGATGATCGCGCCCGCATGGCCCATCGTCTTCCCCGGCGGCGCCGTGAAGCCGGCGATGTAAGACACGACCGGCTTCGACATGTGCGCCTCGATGAAGCGCCCCGCCTTCTCCTCCTCGTCGCCCCCGATCTCACCGACAATGACGACGATCTCCGTTTCCTCGTCCGCCTCGAACTTCTCGAGGACGTCGACGAACGACGAGCCGACGACGGGATCGCCGCCGATGCCGACGATCGTGGAGTTGCCGAGCCCGAGCTGCGTCAGCTCGTGCCCGATCTGGTACGTCAGCGTGCCCGAGCGCGAGACGAGGCCGACGGCACCTTCGGAGAAGATCTCGGCGGGGATGATGCCCGCGTTCGCCTTGCCCGGCGAGAGCACGCCCGGGCAGTTGGGCCCAATCATCGTCACGCCGCGTGGCCGCACCGTCCAGTAGACATGGAGCATGTCGTGCGCCGGGACGCCCTCGGTGATGCAGACGATGGTGCCGATGCTCGCGCCCGCTGCCTCGAGGATCGCGTCGGCCGCGAAACGGGCGGGCACGAAGACGAGCGACGTGTTTGCGCCTGTCTGCTCGACCGCCTCCGCTACCGTGTCGAAGACCGGAATCCCCTCGACGTCCCCGCCACCCTTGCCGGGTGTGACGCCCGCGACGACATTCGTCCCGTACGCGCGGTTGCGCAGCGTGTGGAACGAGCCCTCGCGCCCGGTGATGCCCTGGACGACGAGACGCGTGTCGCGGTCGACGATGATGGCCACTAGCCCTTCACCGCCTTTACCGCAATGCGGTCGAACGTGATCCAGCCGTCCACGATTCGGTCGGCGGCGAGCTGGCGGACACGCTCGGCGTCCTCGCCGGCGCAGCCCGTGCGCTCGAACCACGGCTCCAGCTCGTCGCGGGTTGCGAAGAGACGGACATCGTCGACGGCAAGCTCCGCCCCCTCGAGCATCTCCCGCCACTGGTCGGCGGAGTAGCAACGGACGTGCGAAGGGTCGCGCACGCGTTCCGCCTCTTCGAGGGCCTCACCGCCGTAGGCGCTGTCGACGACGATCACGCGGTCGCGGGTGACCCGTGCTATCTCGGCGACCGCCGCGTGCACGTCCGTGAAGTGGTGCGCGGCGAATCGCGAGACAACCATGTCGAAGCTGCCGTCTGCGAACGGCAGATCCTCGGCACGGCTGACGACGTCTGGCTGCATCCCGGGAGCCGCGTCGGTCGTCACCACCTGGAGCCCAGCCTCCCTCAGTCGACGAGCCACGTGTCCACCTCCCGTCGCGACGTCGAGCGCAGTCTTTGCTCCCTCCGCCCACTCGACGATGAGATCGAGGTCCGGCCCCTTGCGATGCGCGGGGCTCTCGCGGTAGGCATCGGCACGATCGGACCACGGATCGCTCATGCGTTCGCCAGCTCCACGGCCCGGCGCGCGGCGTCGAGCATCGTCGGCTCGACGTGGAGGTTCGCGGGCGCCGCCTCAGCGAGCAGCCGTCTCCCCTCCTCCGCGTTTGTGCCGTCCAGCCGGACGACGATCGGCAGCTCGATCGTCATCTGCGAGAGCGCCTGGAGGATCCCCCGCGCCACCTCGTCGCAGCGCGTGATGCCTCCGAAGACGTTGAAGAGGATTGACTTCACCTGCGGATCGGCGACGATCACCTCCAACGCGTCCACGACGCCCTGCGCATCGCCGCCGCCGCCGAGATCACAGAAGTTCGCCGCGCACCCCCCGGCCAGGCCTACCACGTCGAGCGTCGACATGACGAGGCCGGCGCCATTGCCGAGAACGCCCACTTCGCCGTCCAGCTTCACGTACGTGACATCCTTCGCGCGCGCGGCGCGCTCCTCCGGCGGATACGCGTCGAGGTCGCGCATCTCGGCGATGTCCGGGTGGCGATAGAGGGCGTTGTCGTCGACCGTGAACTTCGAGTCGAGCGCGTGCACGGCGCCGTCCGGCTTGACGATGAGCGGGTTGATCTCGCAGAGCATGGCGTCGCACGCGACGAAGCACTCGTAGAGCTTCTGTGCGATGGCGGCGATCTGCTTCTGCTCGTCGGCCTCCGCGTCGCCACCGCCGTACAAGAGCCGGCGTGCGTGCCACGGCTGGAAGCCCTCGACAGGGTCGACGTGGAGACGCACGAGCAGCTCGGGGTGGGTGGCGGCGACCTCCTCGATGTCGATCCCGCCCTCGGTCGTGAACATGAAGAGCGGGCGCTTGATGCCCCGGTCGAAGGTCAGCGACAGGTAGTACTCGCGCTCGATGTCCGAAGCCTGCTCGATCCAGAGCCGACCGACGACGTGGCCACCGATGTCCATGCCGAGGATCGCCTCCGCGTGGCCCTCGGCCTCGTCCGGAGTCGCGGCGAGCTTGATGCCACCCGCTTTGCCGCGCCCGCCCGTCAGCACCTGCGCCTTGACGACGACCTGACCGCCGAGCTCCTCGGCTGCCTGCCGCGCTTCGGCCGGCGACTTCGCGACACGCCCCTCGGAGACGGGGATGCCGAAGCGGCGGAAGAGCTCTTTCCCCTGGTGCTCGTAGAGGTCCATGGCGGGCGCGAGTCTACGCGTTTGCGGGCGGCCCACTGCGGGGATACAGGCTTCCAACTAGACTCGGGCGACCCACGACGAGGAGGAAGATGGACGACGCACGCAAGCCTCTGACCGACGACGAGATCGTCACCACGCCGCTCGCGGGCAGCCGTTCGCGTTCGGAGACCGGCGACGCCGACACCGACGACACGGACGTCGACACGGACGACACCGACTCCGACGCCGATACCGACGACCCGTCGTAGCACCGGCGCGCTCGCGCGCTGCATCGAGCCCGCCGTCGAGAGCCAGTTTCTCGACGACGTCTTCGAGCAAGAGCCGCTGTGCGTTCCCCGGTCGGAGCCCGGCCGGTTCGACGACCTCCTCTCGCTCGCAGACGTCGAGCGAATGCTCTGCTCCGGCGGGCTCCGCCATCCGGCGTTCCGCCTCGTCAAGGCGGGAGAGCGGCTAGACCTCGGCGACTACGCGACCGACGTCCCATGGAGGCCCGTGCCGTTCACGGGCACGATCGACGTCCCGAACGCCCTCACGGCGTTTGCGAGCGGCGCAACGGTCGTCCTCCAGGCGCTCCACCACACACATCCGCCGCTGGCCGCGTTCTGTCGCCTGCTCGAGGCCGAGCTCGAGCAGCCGGTTCAGGCGAACGCATACTTCACGCCGCGCGGCTCGCAGGGACTGCCCGTCCACCACGACACGCACGACGTCTTCTGCCTGCAGGTCGCCGGCCGGAAGCGCTGGCTCGTCTACGAGCCCGCGCTCGAGCTCCCGCTCCGCAAACAGCGCTACCGCCCGGAGCTGGGCGAGCCCGGGAATCCCGTGCTCGATCTCGTGCTCGAGCCGGGAGACACGCTGTACATGCCCCGCGGGTGGCTGCACGAGGCACTGACGTCGAACGAGGACTCGCTCCACCTCACGATCGGCGTCAACGTCTACACCTGGCTCGACGCCCTGCGGGCCGCGCTCGACGCATGCACGGACGAGCTGGAGCTCAGGCGCTCGGTGCCGGAAGACGGCGTCTCGGCCCCCGATCTGCTCCGCGCGCTCGAGGCGAGGCTTCAGCCCGACGACGTCGTTCGACGCCGGCGCTCGAAGCTCGTGCGCACGCGCCGGCCGGTGCTCGAGGACGCCCTGTCCGAGCTCCGCGCGTCCGATGCGCTGACGACCGACACGCTGCTGGAGCGGCGGCCGACGGTGCTCTCGGAGCTCGAAGACGGCTCGCTTGTCTTCGAAGGGAAGCGCATTCGTGTGCCCGAAAGGGCTGTTCCGGAGCTGAGAGCGATCGCCGATTCCGAGGGGCCCTTCCGGGCCGGCGAGCTGCCCGGCGAGCTCGACGCTGAGAGCCGGCTCGTCCTGCTCAGACGGCTGATTCGCGAAGGATTCGTACGGCGTAGCGCCGCGGTCGACTGAGACCAGCGGCATTGCACGTGAGCTGGGCGAGGTCGCCGTGCTCCACCACGACGTCGACCTCGAAGTCGGTCCCGTCGACCCTGAAGACGATGGGCGACGTCGAGCGAAGCTCGAGCTCGTCCAGACCGAGCGCCCGCGACGACGCCCGGACGGCGCGCTCTGCTGCCTGCACCCGAAACGAATAACAGGATCGCCCGCGATAGAAGTCGAGCTGGACCCGGCCCGCGAGATGCTCCTCGAGCAACGGCAGGGCATCGCCGGCGCCGACGCGTCCGTAATACACGCCCTCGGGCAGGCAGACGACGTTGCCCGCGAAGCGGTCGCCGCCCACGTGCGAGCACTGCCAGAGCCACCCTTCGTCGAGGAGATCTCGCATCGCCTCGTAGACCGGTAGCCCGTACTTCGAGCAGCACGCGTCGTGCTTGCCGTGCGTGCAGACGAGCAGCAAGGGATGGGCCAGCACATCGCCCGGGTCGGCGAACTCGAGCCCGAGCAGGTCCTCGTAGCCCTCGACGACCGTCGACGACAGCCACGGGCCGTCCGGCGCCGACCTTCCCCAGTAGGCATGGATGCCGTCTGCAGCGCTGCGCTCGCGGCGCCGGATGAAGAGCACCTTCGCCGGCCTCAGCGCCGCCGCGCACTGCGCGAGATGCGTCTTGATCTCGACCGAGAGCCCGCTCGAGTCGACGGCGTCCTTGCCCCACGCGCCGTGGTGCTCGATGAGGATCCAGCGGTCGACTCGGCTGGCCGTGGCCACAAGCGGCTCGCCGTGCTCCCGCGAGACCTCCGAGCAGAACCGCCTAGCCGGAGCCACTCTCGCCGACCTCCACGATGCAGATCACTTGGCCAAGCGTCACGGACTCTCCGACGGCTACCGACAGCTTCGTGACGACCCCGGGCCGATGGGCAGCGATCTCGTTCTCCATCTTCATTGCCTCGACGATGCAGACGACGTCGCCTGCAGCCACCTCGTCCCCTTCGGTGACGCGGACGTGGAGGACGGTTCCCTGCATGGGGCTGACGATGGCGTCGGGCGCGCCGGCACCGAGGCCGTGACTTGGCCCGCGAGCGCGCTTTGCGCGTGCGAGCGCGGCGTGCGGGGGCTCGGCACTGAGGACACGCACCTCGAACCGCCGCCCGTCCAGCTCGACAGGCACGACGGTCGCTCGAACGGCACCGTCCGGCGATCCTGCTACGATCGTTGTCCGATGAGACAACTGCATCGCCTTCTTCGCCAGCTCCTCCGACTCGACGATCCCCGCACACGTGCCTGCCTCCACGAAGCACGGCTCGGCGAGGAGCGCGCGATGGAAGCCGAGGAGCGTCTCGACTCCGCCGATCTCGAACTCCTCGAGGGCGCGGAGCATGCGCCTCCGCGCGTGCTCGCGGTCGACACCGTGGACGACGAGCTTTGCGAGGAGCGGGTCGTAGAACGGCGCCACCGCCGTCCCGACCTCGACGCCGGAGTCCACGCGCACGCCCGGACCCGCCGGCTCGCGGTAGCTCGTGATCCTCCCCGGTGCAGGCAGGAAGCCCGTCGAGGGATCCTCGGCATTGATGCGGCACTCGATCGCATGGCCGCGTAGCGAGACGTCCTCCTGTCGGAAGGGCAGCGGCTCACCGGCTGCGATGAGCACCTGCTCGCGGACGAGGTCGAGCCCGGTCACGAGCTCGGTCACCGTGTGCTCGACCTGGATGCGGGTGTTCATCTCGAGGAAGTAGTACTCGCCGTCCTGGGAGAGGAGCCCCTCGACGGTCCCGGCAGATCGATAGCCGGCGGCTCGCGCCGCGTCGACGGCGATCGCGCCGATGTGGGCGCGAAGTGCGTCGTCGACGGCAGGGGACGGCGTCTCCTCGACGAGCTTCTGGTGGCGCCGCTGGATCGTGCACTCGCGCTCGCCGAGGTGGATCACGTTCCCGTGCGCATCCCCGAGCACCTGGACTTCGACGTGTCGCGGATCTTCGAGGTACTTCTCGACATACACGTTCGGATCGGCGAAGTAGGCCTGCCCCTCGCGCTGCGCGGACTCGAACGCCGCGGCGGCCTCGTCGGGGCCGGACACGAGTTTCAGGCCCTTGCCGCCGCCGCCGGCTGCCGCCTTCAGCGCGATCGGCCACCCGATGTCGTCACCGATGCGAATCGCGTCGGCAGCGCTCTCGACAGGATCGACCGTCCCCGGAACGATCGGGACGCCGGCCGCCTGCATGGCAGCCCGGGCCGCGGTCTTCGTCCCCATCAGCTCGATCGCCTCCGGCGGAGGCCCTATCCAGACGAAGCCGGCGTCTTCGACCGCCCGTGCGAACGACGCGTTCTCGGCGAGGAACCCGTAGCCCGGGTGAATCGCCTCAGCCCCCGCACGCCGTGCCGTCTCCAGGAGCCGCTCGATGACGAGATAGCTCTCGGCCGGTGGCGGCGGGCCGATGAGGAACGCCTCGTCGGCGACGTGGGTGTGCAGAGCGCCTCGGTCCGCCTCCGAGTAGACGGCCACCGCCTCGACACCGAGCTCGCGGAGCGTGCGGAAGATGCGTACGGCAATCTCGCCCCGATTTGCCACGAGCACGCGAGAGAACGGGGCCACGCGCTTATTCTCTCCGAGAGATGCCGCTTGCGGACCAGCTGACGATCGCGCGCGCCGCCTCCGTAGCGCTCGTGGTCGTGCTGTTCGAGTGGGACTTCGACAATCACCTCTACTGGGCGACCGCCGTATTCGTCGCCGCCATGGCCACCGACCAGGTCGACGGCTGGCTCGCGCGGCGCCAGGGCCAGACGTCGGCCCTCGGCTCTGTGCTCGACCCGGTGGCCGACAAGGTCCTCGTCCTCGCCATGCTGATCATGGTCGTCGGAACCGGCGCATTTCCCGCGTGGATGGTGGCGCTGATCGTCGCCCGCGAGCTCCTCGTATCCGGGCTGCGCCTCGCGGCCATCGAGCGTGGCGTCGTCATCCCCGCAAGGGATCTCGGCAAGCTGAAGACGTGGGCGCAGGCCGTCGCGGCCGCGATCGGCGGCTTCGCAGCGGCCGGCGCGTGGAGCGACGACGTCGCGTGGTGGGCGCTGCTCGTGGCGCTCGTCTTCACGCTCGTCTCCGGACTCGACTACGCCCGAGCCGCCCCGCGCCTGCTCAGAGGGCCGGCGACGTCCTAGCAGGAGGGTCTGACTCGTCGAGCTCCACGGCGTCGAGCAGCCCGGCGTGCCACCACGCGCTGTGATTCTCACCCGTCCCGGCGAGCAGCCCCGCAACCGCTGCCTCGATCGCAGCCCGCTCCTCGGGCGACGGCTCGGGACGGATCTCGATGTCCACGCCGCTCACCCTAGACCAGAATCCGGCACGTCACGGCTGCGCACAACCTCGCGCGGCTGACGAGACATTCCGCGATCTACGGGCTCGGCGACCTCGTCGCCCGGTTTCTCGGCGCTAGAGGGGAATGTTTCCGTGCTTTCGCTTGGGGCGGGGCTCGCGCTTCGACAGCGCCATCTCGAGCGCATCGATGAGCATAGGGCGCGTCCTTCGCGGCTCGATGATGTCGTCCACGTAACCACGCTCCGCGGCGACGTACGGGTTGGCGAACCGCTCGCGATAGTCGGCGATGAGCTCGCTGCGCCTCGCGTCCGAGCCCTGACCGCCGAGCTCGTTGCGGAAGACGATGTTCACCGCGCTCTCCGGGCCCATCACCGCCACCTCCGCCGTGGGCCACGCGAAGTTGAAGTCGCCGCGAATGTGCTTCGAGCTCATGACGTCGTAGGCGCCGCCGTACGCCTTCCGCGTGATCACGGCGAGCTTCGGGACTGTTGCCTCCGCGTACGCGTAGAGCAGCTTCGCGCCGTGCCGGATGATCCCGCGCCACTCCTGATCCGTGCCCGGCAGGAAGCCCGGGACGTCGACGAACGTCACGAGGGGGATGCTGAACGCGTCGCAGGTGCGCACGAACCGCGCCGCCTTCACGGAGGAGTCGATGTCGAGCACGCCGGCCAGCGATCGCGGCTGGTTGCCGACGACGCCGACGACGTGGCCGCCCAGCCGCGCGAGGCAGCAGACGATGTTCTCGGCGTACCGCTCGTGCACCTCGAGCACGTCGCCGTCGTCGACGACGAGCTCGATCGCGTGCTTGATGTCGTACGGCTTGGCCGGATCGTCGGGCACGAGCGCGTCGAGCTCGGCGGACTCGCGATCGCGCGGATCAGATGGCTCGAAGAACGGCGGCGCCTCGAGGTTGTTCTGGGGCAGGAACGAGAGGAGGTAACGCGCATCCTCGAGACACGCCGCTTCGTCGTGGCTGATGAAGTGGGCGACGCCGGACTTCGCGGCATGCGTCGCCGCGCCGCCGAGCTCTTCGAACGTCACCTCCTCCCCGGTCACGGTCTTCACGACGTCGGGGCCGGTGATGAACATGTACGACGAGCCCTCGACCATGAGCACGAAGTCCGTGATGGCGGGCGAGTACACGGCGCCGCCGGCGCACGGGCCCATGACGAGACTGATCTGCGGCACGACACCGGACGACTGGACGTTCCGCCAGAAGATCTCCGCGTACCCGGCGAGCGAGACGACCCCTTCCTGGATGCGCGCACCGCCGGAGTCGTTGATGCCGATGACGGGACAGCCGTACTCCATCGCGAGATCCATGACCTTGCAGACCTTCTCGGCGAAAACCTCCGAGAGGCTGCCGCCGAAGATCGTGAAGTCCTGGGAGAAGACGAAGACCTTGCGCCCGAGGACCTTCCCGTAGCCAGTGACGACAGCGTCCCCCCACGGACGCCGCTCGCGCATGTCGAACTCGACCTCGCGGTGGCGAACGTAGCGGTCGAGCTCCACGAACGAGCCCGGGTCGAGCAGCTGCTCGAGGCGCTCCCGCGCGAGGAGCTTCCCCTGCGAGCGCTGCCGCTCGACGGCCTTTTCCGCTCCCTGGTGGAGGGCGGCCTCCCGCAACTCGCCGAGCCGCGCGAGCTTCGCCTCGGTCGAGTCGGGCTGGGCTGCCATCGGCCTATAGTCTCAAACGTGGATCCCTGGACGGCGATCGATCGATCGACCATCTGGTCCTACGTCGAAGGCCGGCCGGGGGAGTTCTCCTATGCCCGCGACGGGCACCCGACGGGAGAGGCGGCGGAGGCCGCCCTCGGTGCGCTCGACGGCGGGCACGCGCTGCTCTTCGCCTCTGGGCTCGCTGCAGCGGCGGGCGTGCTGCTCGGCCTGCTGCGCCAGGGGCAGACGGTGGCGCTCGCGCGCGACGCGTACTACGGCGTGGGCGTGCTCGTCGACGATCTCGCGCGGTGGGGACTGGCACGAGTCGACTTCGATCAGACGCTCGAGCCGCCGGCCGGAGCCGACCTCGTGTGGGTCGAGGCTCCGTCGAACCCGCTGCTCACATTTCCCGACCTCGGGGCAGCGACGGCGCAGGCAGCTCCCGTGATCGTGGACGCGACGGCTGCCACACCGGTCCACTTGCGGCCGCTCGAGCACGGCGCCGACTTCGTCCTCCATAGCGCGACGAAGTTCCTCGGAGGCCACCACGACCTGCTGCTCGGCGTCGTCGTCTGCCGCCGCCAGGAGGATCACGAGCGGCTCCTCGAGTTCCGGACGCGCACGGGGGCGATCGCGACGCCCGACGCCGCGGCGCTGCTCCTCCGCAGCCTCCAGACGCTCGAGCTCAGGATCGAGCGGCAGTCGTCGTCGGCGCTAGAGCTGGCCCGCCGGCTCGCGGAGCACCCAAAGGTCGAGGTCGTCCGCTACCCCGGTCTCGAGCCCGACCGGCTCGCCGCCCGGTACATGGACGGTGGTTTCGGTGCCCTCCTGTCGTTCGACGTTCGCGGCGACGCACTCGCCGTCGAGCGCAGCGTGTCCGTCATCGCCAATGCCACGAGCCTCGGCGGCGTCCGTTCCACGATCGAGTCCCGCCGCCGCTGGGAGGGGGAGCGCGTGTCCGAGCGGCTACTGCGGCTCAGCGTCGGGCTCGAGGACGTAGACGCGCTGTGGGCCGATCTCGAGCAGGCCCTCGCCGGAGGATGAGCCGGAGGAGGGACTCGAACCCACGACCCACGCCTTACAAGGGCGTTGCTCTACCAGCTGAGCTACTCCGGCACTGCGGCCAGACTAGCGCGCGCCCGCGGGGAAGGTGACCCCGCCCCACGTGAAGCCGAGTGCACTCGCGAGCACCTCCCCGCCCTTGCGCGCGAGGAAGCCGTGCGGCGCCAACCGGGCGCCCTCGACCTCGACAGCCTGCTTGTTCCAGTTGGCCAGCACGCGAAAGCCTCCCTCGAACACCGACTCCGTCACGCCGGGCGCAACACTCCGGAAGCCAGTGGGCCGCTTGCCGGCGTAGTGCGGCCCGAGCGTTCGCTGTACCTGGCCGACGAGCGTCGCCCACGGGTTGGTGAGCGAGGCCTCCTCGCGCTCGCCGTCCCACGCGTACGAGAGGACAAAGCCGAACGCGACGTTGAACAGCAGCGTCTCGGGGTCGATCGTCATCGTCGGCTCGTAGAGGTCGTGCTGGTACATGAGCACCTTGTCCCCGAAGAGGTAACCGGCGATCGGATACGGCTCCCAGTTCCCCTGGCCCCAATGGTCGTTCGGCCACTCGAACTGATGCGACATCTGGAGCATGCCGCCATGGAAGCCGGAGAAGGTGCGTGCGAGCCGATCCCAGCCGTCCTCGGCCATCACGCAACGCTGGGCGTACGGGGCGAACAGCGAGAGCCAGCCGTCGTAGTACGCAAGCGGCGTCGGAGCCGCCGCGTTGAAGTCGCGACGCCACGGTCGCGCGCCGATCTGATCGAAGAAAAGGCAGTCTGCGGGCACGTCGGTATTCCACTCCTCGAACACGCCGTCGATCCGCTTCCTCACCGCGGCGACATGGGGCGACACGATGTAGCCGTCGTGCGGGCCGAACTGCTCCGTCACAGGGTTGCCGCGAAGGTTCTGGACGGCGATGTCCTTCGGCTCGAGGGGCGACGGAAGCGCTTGCACGCTCGGCGACGTCGTATCCCACCAGCTGACGTTCAGGTACGGCATGACGAGCTGCCCGAGCGACCTCGCGTTGGCAGCCATGCCGTTGAAGTCGGCGCTCTCGCCCCAGCGCGGGTCGGGCGGCAGGAAGTCCGGATGAGCTTCGTCGAAACCGCCCGACTGGAACGCCACCGGGTGCACGAGCGCCGGTGACGGCAGCTGCTTCAGGTATCCCGCCCACCGGTTGAACTCGGGGAGCCCCTTCCAGAGGTCGGCCTTGATCAGCGGCGCGCGGACGAGCTTGTCGAGCCTGGAGCCGACCTTCTCTGCGAGCGACGGATAGTCGTCGATGCCGTTGTCGTCGCGGTACGCCGCGAGCGATTGCTCGACCGTGCCGCCGACGCGCACCCTGACCAACGGGCTCGTCCACTTCTGTCCACGTTCCACCCACGTCTGGAAGACGTGCGTCGCGCAGAAGGACGGGCCACCGCACGGAGCACCTTCAGCGTTGCGCACAAAGCCCATGTCCGCAGGTGCGATGGTCTTCGGCGCCGGGTTCACCGAGTACACCGCAACGTGCCCCTTCCCGACATCGGCGGAGAGATAGTCCGCGAACGCCCAACGCGACGGATACGTCTCGACGTTCTTGTGCGGGCTCTTGAAGAAGCCCGGGAGCAGGCGCGTGCCCGGCAGGAAGGTCGGCATGTACGCACTCTGAACCTCGGCCGCAGGCAGGAGGAGGTCTACGGGGAAGAGGATGCCCGAGAGCGGGTACTCGACCCCCGACTCGAGCTCGAGCTGTACGTCGAAGGCCTTGCTGCGCGCGACGAGCGTGACCGTGGCATCGACGCCCGGCCTCGCAGGGCTCGAGTCGTAGCCCATCGTCAGCGTCGTCGTCAGCGGCGACCAGCGAAACGTGAACCGGTTGTCGCCCGTGCGGTTGAACGCGCAGCCGCTTGCAGCCTCTCCGGTCGTCTGCTTCGCCGCCCATAAGCACCCGACCTGTCCGCGCAGCACGCGCTCGCCACTGCTACGGTCGAGGACTTCGAGGATCTCGCCGTTCTCCTTGCTGAGGATGAGGCGGTAGCCCGGCGCGGTCAGCACGAGGACGCTCGGATCCTTCGTCGCGAGCCTGATCGGAGGCTGCGCGAGCCTCGTCTTCGGCTTTGGCTTTGGCTTGGGCTTCGGCTTGCCGTCGAGCCCTCCGGCTGCCGCGCCCACGCCGAGCAGGCATGCCGCAACGAGCGCAATTCCCGCGAGCCCCCGCTTCACGACGTGGAGGCTACCGGCTACGAGAGGACGGCTCGCGACTGCCGGTGCACGACGATCTTCCGCTTCACGCGCTGGAGGGCGTTATCGATCGTCTTCGTGTCACACCCGAGGAGCTCGGCCATCTGCTCGTACGAGTTGCCCTCGAGGTAGAGGCGCAGTGCATCGGCTTCGAGCTGCGACAGCCCGCTGCCAAGCGAACAGACGAGGCTCTGCAGCTCCTCTGTGGAGATCACCTGCACCGACGGCTCGTCAACCTGGGAGCCCGGCAGCGCGTCGCCGAGCGTGCAGTCCGAGTCGGGATCCTGGCCGGCGGGCGTGTGGCTGAAGGAGACGTAGCTATTGAGCGCCCGGTGCTTGATCCGCGTCGCCGTCTTGATCGCGGTGATGATCTGCCGCGTCACGCAGAGCTCTGCGAAGCTCCTGAACGACGTCTCTTTGTCGGGCCGGAAGTCCCGGACCGCCTTGCAGAGGCCGATGAGCCCCTCCTGGATGAGATCCTCCGACTCACCGCCGGCGAGGAAGTACGAGCTCGCTTTCATGCGCACGAAGCCGGTGTAGCGGCGGACGAGCAGCTCGCGCGCCCGGTCGTCGCCGTTGCGGACGCGCATGACGAGCTGGAGATCCTCGAGCTCGCGCTTCTGTCTCTGCGCCGTGCGAACCGCGGTTTGTGTCCGGGCTGCCATGCGCGCTCCCCCTGTCGCCGGGCTGCTCCTTCACCGGCCTGCGGTGCCGGCGAAAGCCTCACCCTCAAGTTGAGGCGGAACGATAGCAGGGTCCGCCCGGCGTTACAAGTCTATTTGCAAATATGCAGGGACCT
>JBOGZW010000010.1:0-24570 GCA_050697575.1 Gaiellaceae bacterium
GCGGCTCGACGTCTCGGTGTTTCCTGCGACGACGGCCGCGGGCGGTGAGGCGTTCACGAGCGAGCCCTGCGGAGCGGTGACGCGCACGGGGGCGTACGCACCGCCGGACGACGGGAGATCGGGCTCGGTGAGGCAGCGGACGACGAAGTAGCAGGCGGAACGGGTCACGGCAAGCGGGCAGTTGAGGTTGCCCTCATGCTGCGGCGACGTCCCGGCGAAGTCGATCTCGATCTCGTCACCTGCGATCGTGACCGCGACCCGGATCTCCAGCTCCCCCGTCGCCGGCTCGAGCGCGTCACTCGCCTCGAAGCGACCGTCGGGGAGGCCGGCGATGGCCGCGCGAACGACGCGCTCGGAGTAGCGGTAGAGCTCCTCCATCGCGGACGTGACCGTTTCCGCCCCTCGCCGCTCTACGAGCTCTGCGAGGCGGCGCTCCGCGAGCCGGTGGGCGGCAAGCTGGGCGTTGAGGTCACCGCGACGCTCTTCCGGGTTGCGCATGTTCGCGAGCAGCACGGTCAGCAGCTCGTCGTCGAGGCGCACCGGCGGCAGCACCAGCCCCTCCTGGTAGATGTCGGTCGAGCCCGCGGGGAGGCTGGCCGGCTCCATCCCGCCGACGTCGGCGTGGTGGGCGCGCGAGCAGGCGACGCCGCACGGCACGTGGGAGACGAGCGTGATGTCCGGGAGATGCGTGCCGCCGGTGAAGGGGTCGTTGACGACGTAGACCTCGCCTGGCCGGGGGTCGCGGGCGAGGACGGCGGCGACGGCTTCCGGCATGGCGCCGAGGTGGACCGGGATGTGCTCTGCCTGGACGATCATCCGGCCGCGCTCGTCGAAGAGGGCGGTCGAGCAGTCGCGGCGCTCCTTGATATTGGCCGAGAAGGCCGAGCGGACGAGGACCGCGCCCATCTCCTCCGCAACGGCGCGGAGCTGCGCGCCAAGAACTTGGTGCTGAATTTTCACAGTCTGGTCAGTCGAAGTGTGGTTCCATCCCTAGCCCCCACCCACCCGGGGGGGATCCAACAAGTGGCGCCGTCGAGCTCGACGGTCTGGGGTTCCTCCACCCGCATCGGCTCACCGTACGGCAAGCGCAACTCGGGGCCCGACCGCACGTCCGCCGTTCGCACGGCCACGAGCTCGATCTCCCGCGCGCGGTCGGCCGACCCGTAGCGGTCTTCGTGCGCGCGATGGAAGCGCTCGCCGAGGTCCGGCCCGAGGGGCACCGTCAGCTCGAACGACTGCCCGCGGTAGCGAAGATCCGCCTCGCCCTCCGTGGGCAGCTCCCCGGCCTCCTCCAGCGGGCACACGTACGCGGCGACGGCGTCGCGGCGCTCGTCGCTCGCCACGAGCCCGAGCGCCGACAGCACGCCGGCCGCTTCCGGGACGAGCACCGTTTCCGTCCCCAGCTCCTCCGCGAGGGCGCAGGCATGCAGCGGTCCGGCGCCGCCGAAGGCGACGAGCGCGAAATCGGCCGGGTCGTGGCCGCGCTCGACGGAGACGACCCTCAGCGCACGAAGCATCTCGGCGTTGACGATCTCGATCACGTCCGCCGGGTCGAGGTCGCCGAGCGCAGCCTCCGCAGCTCCGACATCCAGCTCGAGTCCGCCCGCGAGCACCGCCGGCAGCCGCCCGAGCAGGAGATTTGCATCGGTCACGGTCGGGCGTGTTCCTCCGCGTCCGTAGCAAGCCGGGCCCGGGCTCGCGCCGGCGCTCTCCGGGCCCACACGCAGCGCACCACCGACGTCACGCCAGACTATAGAGCCGCCTCCAGCGCCGACGGTGTGGATATCGATCATCGGCAACCGGATCGGGAGACCACCAACCGCGCGCTCGGACGTGCGCTCGGCACTGCCGCTGGCGATGAGGCAGACGTCGGTCGAGGTGCCGCCCATGTCGAACGCGATCGCGTTCTCGATGCCGGCCTGCCGGGCGACGAGCGCTGCACCCACCACGCCGGCTGCAGGGCCCGAGACGAGCACAAGGGCGGGGTGTTCCGCCGCCTCGTCTGCTCCGATGACGCCGCCCGAGGAGCGCATGACGAGCGGCGGCGGCAGGCCCTCAGCGGCCGACCGGGACGCAAGGGCGCGAAAGTACCGCGCACAGATCGGCCCCAGGTACGCGTCCGCTGCCGTCGTTGACGCACGCTCGTACTCGCGGAACTCCGGCGCTATCTCGTACGAGGCGACGACGTGCGCGTCGGGCAGGCGGCGTCGGAGCTCGGCCGCGATGGCGAGCTCATGGCTCGGATCACGGAACGAGAAGAGCGTGCAGACGGCGACCGCCTCGGCATCGATGTCAGGCAGCGGGTCGAGCGAGAGCGGCTCGAGCACGCCTTCCGGTCCGATGCGCTCGCGAACGCCATAACACTGCTCGAGCGGGACGAGCGGCTCCGGATGCTCGGCGCACAGCCGGTAGAGATGCGCACGCGTCTGACGGCGAAGGTGGAGCAGATGCTCGAAGCCGGCCGTCGACACGAACGCCGTCCGCGCACCCTTGCGTTCGAGCAACGCGTTGGTCGCGATCGTCGTCCCGTGCGAGAAGCGTTCGACGTCTCCAGCCCCGACAGCTGCAGCGGCGGCGAGCACGGACGACTCCTGCTCGGGCTCGGTGGGGACCTTCGCGGTGACGAGGCGGTCGCCGTCGAGCAGCACGGCGTCCGTGAACGTGCCGCCAACGTCGACGCCGAGAATCGCCACCGGATGACTCTACTTCCGTGCGAGACTCGCTCAGTGAGCCTGCACTGCATACGCGAGCGTCTGAAGCCGCTCGTACCGCCTCGCGTGCGCCGGCTGGTCAACCGGGCGGCATTCGCGGTTGTGGGGCTCGCGCTGAGAGGCGACGCCGTCCACTGCTCGTGCTGCGGGCGGTCGTACCGCCGGTTCGTCGACTACCCGTCCGCGTACTGCCCCGGCTGCGGGACGTATGAACGGCACCGGCTGCTGTGCCTCTACCTCGACCGGAACCCTGAGCTCGTCGCGGGCGACGTGCTCCACATCGGTCCTGAGGCGGTCGTGATCGCGCGCTATGGCGGCGACGCCCGATCCTGGCTCTCCGTCGACCTCGATCCCGCCCATCCGCTCGTGGATCGCGTGATGGACGTGATGGACCTTGCGCTCGAGGACGCATCGTTCGATCTCGTGCTGTGCGCGCACGTGATCGACGTCGTGGACGACAGGGAGAAGGCGGTGCGGGAGCTCCACCGCATTACGCGTCCCGGTGGCACGGCACTCATCCAGCTTCCCCGCCGCGATTTCCCCAAAGGGCCGGACGACCACGCGGTGCAGTTGAGCGCCCTGGGCTCCTAGGCAACCGTCGTCCGGCTTCCCGAACAGCAGGACGATCAGCTCCGCCGCCGGTTCGGTCTCGACGACGAGCCGATCTTCGCCTGCTTACGGCCTACGAAGCCTGCGGTCCACCTTGCGCGCGTCGCAGCGCCCGGTCGCGTACGAGACGGGCTGCAGGGCCGGCCGACGATGTTTTCGGCTCCCCCTTCGACTCGCGGAGCTCGGCCTCGAGCGTCACGTCGTCGACGTTCGTCAGCACCGGATGCGTCATCGTGTGGAAGCCGATCTCCCAGCCGCGCTCGGCGAGCCGTGCGGCGCCCTCGGCATCGACCCTCCCACCCCAGCCGAGCATCTCCACGGTCAGGAACATCGTCCCCCGCGCCCCGAAGTCGTCGAGGATCGGCAGGCCGTGCTCGACGGCCGAGGCGATGCCGTCGTCGAACGTGATCGCGGCCACACGCTCGGGCTCGGAGCCCAGTACCGCGTCGGTGAACGTCGCCCACCGGTAGCCCCGCGCAGCCAGATGCCTCAGCTGTGCATGCAGCGCCTCCGGCGTGACCCCTCCGTGGAGAGAGCCGGGGGCGACGCCGTGGTAGCAGAGGACGAGAACGTCACGGCGCGCCATGAACGCGCAGCGTATCGCCGGCCACGCGAGGTGCAGGCGGTGGCCCGGGCAACCGCACGGTGAACGTCGTGCCTTCGCCGAGCGTGCTCTCGAGCGTCACGAGACCACCCATCCGCTCGCACAGCTCCTTCACGATCGCGAGCCCGAGACCCGAGCTCCAACGCGCCCCGTCCGCGCTCCCCACCCGGTCGTGGAGGTAGAAGCGCTCGAACGCATGCGGAACGTCCTCGGGCGCGAGCCCGACGCCGGTGTCGACGACCTCGATCACGCCCGGCCGCGCGCGGACGTGGACCGTGCCGCCGGGAGGCGTCGAGCGGAGCGCGTTCTCGACGAGGTTGGAGACCACCTGCAGGACGCGGTCCGGGTCGCCGAGTGCCGGCGCTCCGTCCGGTGCGATCGCGTCGAGCTCGACGCCGCTGGCGCGCGCCTCCGCCTCGTACCGGCGAACAGCTTCGCGACCGACGTCGCCGAGATCGATCTCCTCCGGATGAATGGCGAACTCGCGCCGGTTCATGCGCGCCAGGTCGAGGAGGTCTCGCACGAGCCGCTCGAGCCGCCGCGCATCCTCGCGGATCGTCGCGGCAGCCTCCTCGGCCGTGACGGCGCCGTCCTCCAGCCCCTCCGCGTAGCCGCGGATGGCCGTGAGCGGCGTCTTGAGCTCGTGGCTCACGGAGAGCAGGAAGTTCCGCTCGGCCTCCTTCGCCGTGTGCAGCTGCTCCGCCATCTCGTTGAACGACGTCGCGAGCAGGGCGAGCTCCGCGGAGCCCTGGACGGGCACGGGTTCGGGCGACACGCCGGCGGCGAGGCTCTGGCTCGCCTCGGCGACGCGCCGCACGGGGCGCGCGATCGCCCGGGCCGTCAGGAACGCGCCGATGGCGGCCAGCACGGCTGCGATAGCTCCGGCGATGAGGAGGCCCTGGAGGAACGGCTGCCAGTCCGCGAAGCGCTCCTTCGGACGAAGCAGGATGAAGCCGCGATCCTGGACGTTGCGCGCAGCGATGAGGTACGTCTCGCCGTTCACGGTGACCGTGCCTTCGACCGGCCGGCGCGCCCGAATCTCGGCCAACGTGTCGCCTCGGAGGTACGTGGAGGGTCCGTTCAAGCCCACGACCTCGATCTGCTGGTTCTGCTTCTCGAGGAAGGGCCGGAGCCGTTCGAGCCGCGAGAACGGGAGCAACACGTCCGACTGGCTCTCCCGCTCGGCGATGAGGTCGGCCTGGTGGGCGAGGTCGTCGAGGTTCGCCCGCTCGACGGCCTGGCGCGAGAGTGCGACGCCGATGGCGAACGTCACGCCGATCGAGACCACGACGATGACGACGATTGCGAAGAAGAGACGCCTGCGAAGCGGCGGGAATCGCCGTGCGCTCACGGCGCGACGGCCTTGTACCCGGCTCCGCGGACGGTCCTGATGAGGGCGGGCCGGCCGAGCTTCCGCCTCAGCTGTCCCACGTGGACGTCCACGGTTCGCGTGCCGCCGGGGTAGCTCATCCCCCACACGCGGTCGAGGAGCCGGTCGCGCGAGTGCACGACGCCCGGGCTCTCGAGGAAGTACGTGAGCAGATCGAATTCCTTCGCGGTCAGCTCGATGGCCTCGCCGCCGACCTTCACCTCGCGGCCCTCGATGTCCACGCAGATATCGTCGAGCTCGATGCGGTTCTGGCGCGGCGAGGGCTCGGAGCGGCGGAGAATCGCCTTCACGCGCGCGACAAGCTCGCGCGGCGAGAACGGCTTCGGCACGTAGTCGTCGGCGCCGAGCTCGAGACCGGCGACGCGGTCCGGCTCCTCGTCGCGGGCCGTCAGCATGAGGATCGGCACCGCCGACTGGGCACGGATGCGGCGGCAGACCTCGAACCCGTCGACGCCGGGCAGGCCGATGTCGAGCACGACGAGACGGATCGGGTGCCGGGTGAACTCCGCGAGTGCCTCTTCCCCGGTACGCACCCAGACCACGCGATAGCCGTCGCGGCCGAGGTACGTACGGACGATCGCGCCGATCGCCTCCTCGTCCTCGACGAGCAGCACCGTGCCGCCTGTCTGTCCCGCGGGCAGGTGCGAAGCCTGACCTTGCGCCGTCACTTCACCGTCGGCAGGGTCAGCAGCGTGAGGATGATCCCGCCGGCCAGCAACACCCGCCCGAGGCCGATCCCCCGGACGAGCACGTTCATCCGCTGCTTCAACCGCATGAACGATCTCATCCCCAGCGCGGAGGTGAAGGGCGAGCTCCTCTACCACCGCCTCGATCTCCCGAAGTCGATTTGGGTATCCCCGTCACGCGGACCGAGGTCGCAGGCTGGTCGCCATCTCTGATGGTGATGGCGTTCAGGCGCAGCGGAATACCGGCGAGCGTCGCGAAGCGGCCGTTGACGATCACCTGCGCGGTCGGCGAGACGGGAATGAGCTGGCGCGTTCCGTCTCGCTCGAGCAGCTCGATCGAGCCGCCGCGGACGCCCATGACCTTGCCCTGGTCGATGCGGTAGTCGTGGACGACCCCGCCGCGAACGGTCACGACCTCCGCCCGCGCCATGTTCTTGTCGAAGAACAGCTCGCCGAGGGCGCGCGCCTCCTGCGGCGGCGCCGACGACGCGGCGAAGCCGGTGACGCCGACGACGAGCGCGGCGACAGCCGCGGCTGCGAGCGTCCATGGCTTCGAGACGCGAGATGCGTTGCGAGAACGTGCCACGCCGCTTCCATGATTGCCGTTTCGCGTCAACGCGCGATATTGCCTGCGTAATCGGTTTGTAAAGTCGGCTGTAACGACGGCGATTCGCGGCGCGGCCGGACGATTTCCGCCGTCTCGAGGAGCGCGGCGACCGTCTCGTCGAGATCGAGCCGCCGCTCGAGCTTCACGAGCTGATCGGGCGCGGCGCGTGTCTCGGCGAGCGGACTCGCGAAGAGCGTGCAGCAGTCCTCGGCGGGCAGGTTGGCGATCTCGTACGTGCCGATGTCCTGCGCCTCGCGAACGATCTCCGACTTGTCCCACGCGACGAGCGGGCGGAGGACGGGCAGCGTCGCAGCGTCCTCGACGACAGTGAGGTTACGAAGCGTCTGCGACGACACCTGCCCGAGCGAGTCTCCGGTGACGAGAGCTTCGGCGCCCTCCCGCTCGGCGAGCGCCGACGCCGTGCGAATCATCAGCCGCCGCTGGGCGATCACCTGGAGGCGGGCGGCGCCCGCGGTCGCCAGCTCGCGCTGGACGTTGCCGAACGGCACGACATGGAGGCGCGAGCCGCCCTGGAAGCGGTCGAGCTGCGCCACCTGTGCGTACGCTTTGTAGATCGACTCGGGACCTGTGAACGGCCGACCCGAGAAGTGGACGAACTCGCAGCGCAGCCCTCGCTTCATCGCCCGATAGGCGGCGACCGGCGAGTCGATGCCGCCGGAGACGAGGCACACCGCGCGCCCCGAGACACCGACCGGCAGCCCGCCGCGGCCGGGAATCCGCTCCGAGAACGCGAAGAGCTCGCGCTTGTCGACCTCGAGGTGCACCTCGAGGTCGGGGTGCGTGAGATCGACGCCGAGCCCGAATTCGTCCTGCACCGCCTTGCCGACCACGGTCGCGAGCTCGTGCGACGTGAGGCGCCAGCCCTTGTCGCGACGGCGCGCGCGGATCGCGAATGTGCTCCCAGGCCGGTCCCGGAGCAGGTCGATGGCGGCGGCGCAGGCCGCTTCCGGCGTCTTGTCGAGCACGAGCGCGGGATGGAGGAGGTTGACGCCCAGCACGTCCCGTGCGCGCTCGGTCAGCTCGTCGACCGGAGCCGGCGAGAGCACCGCGAGAACACCTCCGCGCTGGCGGAGCTCGAGCGGGCCGAGATCGCGAAGCAGCCGCTGGACGTTTCGCCGCAGCTGCGCGTAGAAGAGCACGCGGTTCCGTCCCTTCAGCACGATCTCCCCGAACTTCATGAGGACACACGACTGCATGGCTTAAGACTAGGTGACGGGCTGGTCTGTCAGCACCGTCTGGACGGGCGTTCGCACCCGGGCGGCCGGTATCTCCTCGTCTCCGGAGAGCAACCGCGCGAGCGCCTCGGCCTTGTCTTCTCCCGTCACGACCCAGAGCGCCTCGCGCGCACGGTCGATCGCGGGATACGTCAACGTCATCCGCCGGCGGCCGTTGTACTCACGGGAGATGGCCACGTCGCGATCTCGCACGCCGAGTGCGCCGCAGTTCGGGACGAGCGATGCCGTGTGGCCGTCGGGGCCGAGGCCGAGATGGACCAAATCAAGCCGGTCGGGCAGCAGCTCGGCATAGCGGAGGGCGGCGGCGCCGAGATCCTCATCCTCGACCGGCATGGCGCGGATGCGCGCGTCGGGAAGCATTGCCTCCAGCAGAGCGAGGTTGCGATCTGGATGATTCCGTGGGGCGATGCGCTCGTCCACCTGGTAGACGTCGACCGCCTCCCACGGCACATCCAGCTCGTCGTGCAAGAACTCGAGCATCCGCGCTGGACTCCGGCCGCCCGAAAGCGCGAGCGAAAACGAGCCGCGCTCCTCGACACCGGCGCGTACCCGCTCACAGATGAGCTCGGCGGCGCGCCGCGCGACGGCGTCTTCGTCCGGGAGCACTTCGACGTTCAACGTGGGCACGCGTTCACGCTACTTCCCGATCTCCAGCGGCTACAACAAGCACGTAGAGCGTGTGGCGGATCAGAGAGTGGAGCCGAGGGGATTCGAACCCCTGACCTAGCGGCTGCCAGCCGCTCGCTCTCCCAACTGAGCTACGGCCCCGTGGCGTGCAAGTGTAGCCGCGAACTCATGGTCCTTTGCCCAGTTGATGCCGCGTCGCTGGTTACTCCGGGTCGGACCCAATCGGAGCCGGATTGCCCGGCTGTATGAGAAGCGCTTGATGGGCAGGTAATAGCAGCGATCGGTGTCGGCGCAGTAGGCGGCAAAGGCGTCGATCTCATCGGGCGTGTACCGACGGTGGAGCAACCCTTCCCGGGTCCGGCGACATGAACGGCAGCGAACGATGATCACGTCTTCGTACCTGGCGCCCCACTTGCACTGCACCTGCACGAGTCGCCCGTCCAGGTCGAAGATGAGGTCGTAGCGGCCGCCTTCGACCACGGGTCGGTATACGTCAATGCCGAGCTTGACCGCCTCCAGAGCGATAGCGGCCTCGGCGATGGCTCCCTTTTTGATCGGTTGTCATTCTCGACAACGATAGCGAGCGGACCGGATGGATCAGGCGGTGGCGGCGACCTCGATCGAGGGCACGTCCGACCAGAGCTCCTCGAGCTTGTAGAAGCCGCGCGTGTCGGGCGTGAAGACGTGCAGCACGACGTCGAGGTAGTCGGCAACGATCCACGTACCCTCCTGCACGCCGTCCACGGAGCGCGGCAGGACGCGACCGTCCTTCTTCAACGAGTGCGCGACCTCGTCGTAGATCGCCTTCGTCTGCCGGGGGTTGCCTCCCGAGCAGATGACGAAGTAGTCGGTGTACGTGCACACCGGCCGCATGTCGAGGATGACGACGTCGCGCGCCAGCTTCTCCTGGGCGATGCCGGCGATACGGCGAGCCTGTTCGAGCGAAGTCAGTGCGGTTCGGTCTCCGGAGTCGATCGGTCTGGAGTCTAGCCCCGGTACAGACCGAGCCGCTCGATCGCGACGGCCACCGCAGGCGGCACGAGTCCGTCGATCGGCTCGGCGGCGGCGACGCGGCGACGGATCTCCGTCGAGCTGACCGGTGTCGGCTCGATCTCGAAGAACGTGACGCCCGCAGGAGCATTGTTCACGACATGGCCCGGCCTCTCACCTACGGCGAGGCGAGCCAGCTCGAGCACGGCCTCGGGCTCCTTCCAATTCGGGAGGTCTGCGAGCTCGTCGGCGCCCATGGCGAGCACGGGATCGTCCAGCCGCCTGGCGCGCAGCATGTCGATCGTCCGCTCGTGCTCGTCGATCTCGACGTCATCGCCGGGAAACGCCGCGCGCGCCAGGGCGAGCCGATCTGCGGCGCTCGCCACGACCTCGCGGTGACCAGGATCGGCGATAACGAGCACGAGCACGCGCCCCGCGCCGAAATGCCGCTTCGCGCCTTCGACGAGCCTCACATGACCGACATGGGGCGGGTCGAACATCCCGCCGAAAACGAGCGTCACCTGTACTCCAAGGTCTCGTCGCCGACCTCGACCCCGTCGCCCGATCGCGCACCCGCCTGGCGCAGGGCCTCCTCCAGCTCTGCCTTGCCAGGCGCCGCGCCCGCGACGCGGTAGCCGCGATCGGTTCGGAGGATGCGGAACGCGGGTCGCTTCGGCTTCGGCCGGTAGACGAGGTACTCGGCCATCTCGGGCTCGGCCGGCTCCTCCTCGGGCAACGGCGGCACGAGCGAGAAGAGCGCCCGCCGGAACGCCTCGACGCCCTCCCCGGTCGCGCAGGAGAGCGGGAAGACGGCCAGCATGCCGGGCGGGCTGAAGGTCGGAGGCTCTGCGAGCAGGTCGATCTTGTTCAGCACGAGCACCTCGGGCAGCTCGTCGAGCCCGGCGCCGTAGCTCCCGAGCTCGGCACGAATGGTCGCGTAGTGATCATCGACCTCGCCGGCCGCAGCGTCGACGACATGCACGAGCATCCGCGCCCTCTCGAGGTGCGCGAGAAACTCGTGGCCGAGGCCGGCGCCCTCGGCCGCACCCTCGATCAGCCCGGGAACGTCGGCGACCACGAGCTGCGTACCATCCGGCGCGTCGACCGTCCCGAGCACCGGCTCGAGGGTCGTGAACGGGTAGTCGGCGATCTTCGGCTTCGCGTTGGAGATGCGCGCAAGGAGCGACGACTTCCCGGCATTCGGGAGGCCGACCAGCGCGGCGTCCGCTAGCAGCTTCAGGTGCAGCTCGAGCTCGGCCTCCTCGCCGGGCAGGCCGGTCTCGGAGAACCGCGGAGTCTGGAGCGTGGACGTCGCGAACCGGCGGTTGCCGCGTCCACCCGCACCTCCGCGGCAGACTGCGGCCCGGGCGCCCGGGTGCGCAAGATCGGCGATGAGGTGGCCTTCATCGTCGAACACCTGCGTGCCGACGGCGACGCGCAACACGGCGTCGTCGCCTGCTGCGCCATGCTTCCCCGCTCCCCGGCCGGGACGCCCGCGTCCCGCCGCGTACTTGCGCTTCGACCGAAACGCCGAGAGGTCGCGGAGATCGGGATCGGCGACGAGCACGACGTCCCCGCCGTCGCCGCCGTCGCCTCCGTCTGGCCCACCTCTCGGCACGTGCTTCTCGCGCCGGAAGCTGAGCGCGCCGTCTCCACCACGCCCGGCGACCGCGGTAATGCGGGCGCGGTCATGGAACATGACGTCCCTAGCTGACGGAGACGGTGCGGCGGTCGCCGCTCGTCCGGAACGCGACCTTGCCGTCGCGCAGCGCGAAGATCGTGTCATCGCGGCCGAGGCCGGCGCCCGCGCCGGGCTTGAAGCGCGTGCCCCGCTGGCGGACGATGATCATCCCGGCCTTCACGCTCTCGCCGGAGAAGAGCTTCACGCCGAGCATCTTCGGATTCGAGTCGCGGCCGTTCCGCGACGAGCCGAGTCCCTTCTTGTGTGCCATTACGCGTCCTCTTTCTTCTTTGCCGGCGCCTTCTTCGTCGCCGGCTTCTTCGCCGGAGCCTTCTTCTCGGCGGCCGGCTTCTCCGCCTCAGCCTTCTCGGCCGCCGTCTTGCGAGCCGTCTTCAGACCGATGGCGGTGATCTCGATCTCCGTGAGCTTGCTGCGGTGGCCCGTGTGACGCCGGATGCCGGACTTCGGCTTGTACTTGCCGATGCGGATCTTGTCGCCGAGCACGTCCTGCACGACCTTCGCCGTCACCTGTGCGCCCTTCGGCGAAAACTCGGCCTTGCCGTCGCCTCCGACGAAGAGCACCGCCGGATGAAACGGCTTGTCTGCAGGCGTCGACAGCCGGTCGACGATGAGCCGCTGGCCCTCCTCGACGCGGTATTGCTTGCCCTGTAGTGAGATGATCGCGTACATGCCCGTGAGCTTCCTACGTGGAAAACGCGGGCACAGCCGGCCCGCGACCGCCCTAGTGTAGCCACGCACGATGCACGCCCGCAACGGAGACCGCGGCATCGGGGAGGCGATCGCCGTCCTCTGTGCGGTGGGCGTGATCGCCGCGGGGATCACGTTCACGTACGCACGGACACCGGTCGACGAGCTGTACAACGTCTCCCACGAGGGCCTCGGCGGCGGGTTTGGCCGCGCGCTCGTCTTCTTGAACTACTCGGCGGCTCTGGTGGCGATACCCGTCGCCGCCATCGTCGTGGCCAGGCTCGGCGGGCGACCGGCTGCCTTAGCGGGGCTGGTCGCGGTCGGCCTGTGCGCCGTCGTATTCTGGCCAGGCGTCGTCGAGCAGTCCGATCTCGACGCTCGCGCCGTCAACGGCCTGGCAGCCGCGGGAGTGTTGCTCACCGCAGGGCTCGCAATCGCCGCCTGGCGCCGGTTCGGCGGGAACTTCGCTCCTCCCCGGTCGCTCGACCTACTGCGCGTCGCGATCGCCATCGCGCTCATGCTACTCGCCGTGCCCTGGCTGACAGCGATGCTGGGGATCTCGTTCGCCGGCGTACCCGCGGTCGGTTCGGTATGGCAGACGGACGAGCTCAGGCTCCAGCCGGGACAGGAGGTCCCCTCGGCAGCAGTGCACGCGGGTCACCACCACGGCCTGGACGGGGTGCTGCTCGCGCTCTCCGCGCTCGCGCTCTCGCGCATGCGCGTGACGCGCCTGCGCATTGCCGTCGGCGCCTACCTCGCGCTCATGCTGGCATACGGTCTCGCGAACGCGGTTCAGGACGCCTGGCTCGAGCAGGTGGTGAAGCGCGGCTGGACGTCGCGGGAGATCCCGAGCCTCATCCTGCCCAAGGCGAGCCTCGGCTGGGCGGCCATCGTGCTCGCCGCCGTCGCGTTCTTCGCCCTCGGCGCTACGGAGAGGGCTCGCTCTCGACGCTGACCGCGGGGGCGGCAGGCTTGCGGCGCCGCCTGCCGCCGCGCGAGCCGCGGCGCGTCCGCTTCTTCTTAGGCGCCTCGGCCTGCGCCTCGTCGCCGTCGGCCGACGGTTCGGCGCCGAGGTCGGCGGCAGGCAGGTGGATCTTCGGTGTCGCGGCCGTCTCTGTGACCTCGCCGTTCGCGGCCGCGGCAGCGGCGGCGGGCTTCTTCTTGCGGTTGCGCCCGCCGCGCGAGCCGCGGCGCGTTCGCTTCTTCTTCGGCGCCTCGGCGGGCTCTGGCTCCTCCGCTGGCTCCTCGGTCTCCTCGGCGACAGCTTCCACGACCTCGTCCGCCTCCTCCACGGGCTCCTCGATGGCCTTCCGCGAGCGGGACGCCCGCGTCGGCTTCTCGGCGAGACCCTCGGCAGTGATCGGGGCGGCAACCTGCTTGCCTGCGTCGGCGAGCGTTGCGAACGCCGTCACGTCAAGCACGCGCTCGACGCGAATCTTCACCTTCTTGCCGACGAGCTTCGCCGCGCCCGCGACCGCGATGTCCAGGCCGTCGCGCTTGCCGACTCCGGACTCGACGTCGTAGAGCCCGACCTCGACGAGTTTGAGCTCGAGCTCGGCGCCCTCTTCGACAGCAGCCTGCGGCTGAAGCTTCGCGAGCGGCCCCTTGGCGAGCACATTGAAGTGGTCGAGCGGAGCGTCTGCTTTCGACTCGAGGAAGAAGCGGCGCTTCGTCACGTCCTCGAGCGCCTGGAGCTGCGTCGCTCCCGGGCCCACGAGGAGATCGCGTACGCGTGCGTTCAGCTCGACGCGAAACGCCTTCGTGCGCGGGCTCTCAGTCGCGAGCGCGCGCAGCCTGCGCTCGGTGTCCACGACGGCAGAGGCCTCGGAGAGGATCGCGCCGTTCCCCTCGCACGTCGGGCAGCGGCGCGTGAGGATCTCGCGCGGCCCCTCGGTGACGTTCTGGCGCGTCATCTCCACGAGGCCGAGCGGCGAGATCTCGACCACGTACGTCTTCGTCCGATCACGCTCGAGCTCCCGCTTCAGCGCCTCCTCGACGGTCGCCCTGTTCTTCGGATTCGCCATGTCGACGAAGTCGATGACGATGATGCCGCCGATGTCGCGCAGCCGGAGCTGCCTGACGACCTCCTTCGCCGCCTCGACGTTGTTCTTCGTCACCGTCTCTTCGAGCCTGGCCGTCGACGTGCGCGAGCGCGAGCCGACGAAGCGCCCGGTGTTGACGTCGATGACGGTGAACGCCTCCGCGTAGTCGAAGATGAGATAGCCGCCGGATGGGAGGTCGACGCGCTTGTGGAGCGTCGAGCGAATCTCGGCGTCGACGCCGTGCGCCTCGAACAGCGGCGTGCGCTCCTTGTAGCGCATGACGCGCTCCGCCATGTGCGGCGACGTCTTCTTGAGGTAGCCGGTGATCCGCCGCAGCGTACGGTCGTCGTCGACGATGGCGCGCTCGAAGTCCTCGGTGAAGAGGTCGCGAACGACGCGGAGCGGCAGCTCGGCCTCGGAGTAGACGAGGCTCGGGGCTTGCGCCTTCTTCGCGCTCGCCTGGATCTCCTTCCAGAGCTTCTCGAGGAAGCGGACGTCGCGCTCGACGTCCTCCGCTGACGCGCCTTCTGCCGCCGTGCGGACGATGAGCCCGCCCTTCGGCAGCTCGATCGCGCGCAGGATCTCCTTCAGGCGAGTGCGCTCGTCGTCCTCGAGCCTCCGGGAGACGCCGATGCCCTCGCCCAGCGGGACATAGACGACGAACCGGCCGGGCAGAGAGATCTCCGTCGTCAGGCGGGCGCCCTTCGACTTCATCGGGTCCTTGACGGCCTGGACGAGGATTTCCTGGCCGCGGGCGAGGAGGTCCTGGATGCGCCGGCCGTGCCGCTTCCCCTCCAGCTCGGGGCCGACGATCTCGTCGACGTAGAGGAAGCCGTTCTTCTCGAGACCGATCTCGACGAAGGCGGCCTCCATGCCGGGGAGGACGTTGTCGACGACGCCCTTGTAGACGTTGCCGGCGATCGAGCGCCGTCCGGGGCGCTCGAGGTACACCTCGGCCACGCGGTCGTCCTCGAGCACGGCGACCGCCTGCTCGGTGACATCCACGGTGACGAGGAGCTCGCGCTTCGCCGCAGGCAGCGGGGCGCGGCGGGTGGGCTGCTTGCGCCGCGAGTCGGTACGTGAGCTCGTGCGCTTGCGAGGCTGCGTCTTCTTCTCCGCGGGCGCCGCCGGCTTCTCCTCGGCCTGCGCCGTCTGCGGCTTGCGCTTCCGACCGCGTCCACCGCGGGATCCGCGGCGTCGACGGGGACGGGGCTGCTCGGCTCCCGCTGGAGGCGGAGGCTCCGCTACGGGCTGAGTCTCAGGCTGTGAGTCGGGTGTTGCGGGTACTGCGGGTACTTCGCCTGCGGGCGTCTGCTCTTCGCGAGCGCGCCGTCGAAACCAACGTAGGGCCAAGAATTTCTCCTTCGAAATGAGAGCGCGCGCAATCTGCGGCCTGCGAAGGGCGCGGAGCGTGCAGCGCGTTGTCTGTGAGGGTCACTGTGAAAACCTCTGCAGCCAGCGTAGCAGCAGGATCACGCAGCCTTGAGCTTCGACCGGCGTGTCCTGATCGTACGCAGCCGCACGGCGAGCCGCGCCCAGGCCCACGGCTCCACCTCTCCGTACCTCGACTCGTGACTCGCGAGGTTGCGAATGCTGTCGAGGTACTCGAACCACGCGTCTGCCTCTTCGATCTCGAGCAGCTCCTCTGCTTCCGATCGCGGCAGCGGTGCCTTCTCGAGCTTCGCCACGTCACGGGATGCTAGGACCAGGAGCGGACGACACGAGGAAGGGAGGGACGAGATGGGTGACGATCGGTACGAGCGAGGGAGGCAGCGGCTGAGCGAGCTCGCCGGCGAACGAGGCGAATCGGTGATGGCTACGCTCGAGGAGGTGTCGCCGGACCTCGCCCGGTATGTCATCGAGTTCGGGTACGGGGACATCTACTCGCGACCCGCTCTCGACGACCAGGCCCGGCAGCTCGCCGCCATCTCCGCGCTCTCGGCCATGGGCGGCGCGGAGCCGCAACTCGAGTACCACATCGGCATCGCGCTCAACATCGGGGTTCCGCCCGACCGGATCGTGGAGACGGTCGTCTTCCTCTCGCCGTTCATCGGCTTCGCGCGCACACTGAACGCGGTCCGCTCGGTGAGGCGGGTCTTCGCGTCGCGGGACGTGCTCCCGAGCAGGGACTAGGGACGCCGCCGCCCGCGGACGGCTATCGCCTCGAGCACGCCGATCGCCATGAGGTTCGCGATGAGCGACGACCCGCCGACGCTTACGAACGGCAGCGTGATCCCGGTCACCGGCGCCACGCCGGTCGCCATGCCGACGTTGACGAAGATCTGGAACAAAAGGGCGAAGACGATCCCGGCGGCGACGATCGCGGAGAACGCGTCACGGGCGATCGTGACGATCTTCAAGCCTCGCCAGACCACGAGCAGGTAGAGCAACAGCAGGATCGCCGCGCCTACGAAGCCTCGCTGCTCCGAGAGCGACGCGAACGCGAAGTCGGTCGCGTGCTCGGGCAGGTAGTCGAGCCGTGTCTGCGTCGCCTCGTCCACGCCTCGTCCGGAGAAGCCACCGGAGCCGACGGCCGTGATCGACTGCCGCTGGTTCCACGTCGTGCCCTGCGGGTCCTCGTCAGGGTCGAGGAAGCCGGTCAGGCGGTCGGTCTGGTACGGCTTCAGCACCTCGATTCCGGAAGCGGGCAGGATCCATAAAGTCGCGAGAATCGCCACGAGCGTGAGCGCCGCGAGCACGCCGAGGTGCACCCAGCGGACGCCTGCCACGAAGAGGCAGGCCGCGAGCGCGGCGAGGTAGACGACCCCGCTACCGAGGTCCGGCTGAAGGAAGACGAGCAGCACCGGCGGAACCGCGAGGGCGATCGCGAGCAGCGGCGTCCGCACGTCGTCGATGCGCCTGATCCGGTCGGCGAGGAAGGCAGCGATGAAGAGGACGAAGAGCAGCTTCCCGAACTCCGACGGCTGGAAGCGGAAGAACGAAACGTCGATCCAGCGCCGTGAGCCGCGCGCCACGGTGCCCGCGAGCTCGACGAGCACCATGAGCCCGATCATCACGCCGTAGATCGCGGGCTTCCAGCGCCGGTACCAGGCGGGGTCGATGAAGATCGCGAATACCATCAACAACGCTCCGAAGCCCGCGAAGACGAGCTGGCGGGTCAGGTAGTAGCGCGGCTCGCCCGGAACGTCGTGCTGCGTGATGCCGGAGGTCGCCCAGAGCCCGAACGCGACGAGTGCGCACGTGGCGGCAAGCAGAACCCAGTCGAGGCGGGCGACGAACGGCCGCTCCTCCGAGCGCGCGAGCGGCCCCGGTCGACGGCGGCGCCGCGTGGCCTGGACGGTGTCGACGTACTCGACCATCAGTCGGTGTTCCCGATGTCGCCGATTACGGGCGCCTTCGTCTTGAAGTACTGCTCGAACACCTTGAGAGCGGCGGGCGCGGCCGCGGTGCCGCCGTGGCCACCGTTCTCGATGACGGCGCAGAGCGCGATCGACGGGCTGTCGGCCGGCGCGTAGCCGCACCACCACGCCTGGTCGAGCAGCAGCGGGTAGCCGTAGCCCGGGAGCAGGACCACCTTCTCGGCCGTGCCCGTCTTGCCCGCGACGGGGATGGAGAAGTTGCCGAAGACCGATGTTGCCGTGCCGTACGCGGCGTGGGTGGCGTCGTAGAGCGCGCTCTGGACCACCTCGAGTGCCGTCGGGTCTACGCCGCTGTCCACGGGCGGCGGCGGCTCGAACGACCGCACGACCGTCGGCGCTGCGTTCTCGCCGCCCGTTTTCTCGACGGCGGCGACGACGTGCGGCGTCACGACCTTCCCGCCGTTCGCGACGAGCGCGAAGAAGCGCGCCATCTGGAGCGGCGTGACCGCGACATCCTTCTGGCCGATCGTCAGCTGGATCGAGTCGCCGGGCTTCCAGAGCTTGTCGATCTCGTTCGTGTACGTCGCCTCGCGCCATTCCGGCGTGGGCAGGATTCCGCGCTCCTCGGGCCCGATGTCGACCCCTGTCGGGGCGCCGATTCCGAAGCGGCTCGCCCATGCCTGGAGCGGGTGCCCACGCTCGGGTGGCAGGTCGTAGAACATCGTCCCCAGCCGGTAGAAGTACGTGTCGCACGAGGCGGCGATCGCCTCCGACATCGCCATCGACCGGTTGACGTTCGGATCCCAGTTGCGGAAGACCTGGTCGGCGCCAGTGACGCCGGGCACCGTGTACGAGCCCGTGCAGGGCAGCTGCGAGTACTGGTCAACGAGGTGCTCCTGGAGCGCGGCGAGCGCCGTGATCGGCTTGAACGTCGACCCCGGTGGGTAGATCGCCGCCGTCGCGCGGTTCAGCGCCGGGTAGTTCTCGCGCTCGGCAACCTCGGCGTTGAGCAGCGGCTCGAGCTGTTTCTCACTGGCCCGGCCCGTGAAGACGCTCGGCCGGTACGTCGGGTAAGAAGCCATCGCCAGGATGTCGCCGTTGTTCGAATCGAGCGCGACGATCGACCCGCCGTTCGCCGCCCACTCGCCGTCCTCGTGCGCGAGCGCGATGCCGTGCTGGAGCGCACGCTCTGCGGCGCGCTGAAGGGCGATGTCGATCGTGAGGCGGATCGAGTCTCCCGCCTTCGGGATCTTCGTCACCAGCAACTCGCTCTTCGGCCGGCCGAGCGAGTCGACGCGGAGCTCGGCCAGGCCGTCCTCCCCGCGCAGAACCTGGTCGAACGCGGCCTCGACACCCGACTGCCCGATCCGGTCGCCTGCGACGTAGCCGTCCCGCATGTGCTTCAGCTGCTCGGCGGAGATCTCGCCGACGTAGCCGAGGCCTTGGGCGAACAGCTCCTCGGCCGGATACGACCGGAGGTATGTCTGCTTGAGGTCGACTCCTGGGAACTCGCTCTGGTGCTCGTCGAGGTAATCCATGACCTCGGGCGAGACCGCGACCTTCAGCGTGACCGGCGTCAATGGGTCGTTCTGGTGCGCCCGGATCTTCTGGCGGAGCTTCCAGAACGGGATGTCGAGGATCTTCGCGAGCTGACGGACCTCGGTGTCGCGGCCCACGCCTGTCGGCAGGCTTGCCGGCCAGACGACGACCGCCGTCGACGAGACGTTCCGGACGATCACGCGGCCTTGCCGGTCGACGATCGTGCCCCTGGGCGCCTCGATGGAGTCGCGTCGCAGCTGGTTCTCCACGGCCGCGGTTCGGTACTTGTCCGGCGAGAGGATCTGCAGTGACCACAACCTGAGGAAGAGGACGCCGAAGGCGATGAGCGCGATGCCACCGAGGATGGCTACGCGCATCGCCATCCTCGGTGTGAGGAGATACGGCTCCTCGACCTTGGGATCCGGTGGGAGGAAGCTCGGCAGCCGGCCCGTCGAGCTAGCCAAGGACGCCCACCTCCGGGCCGAACATCGTCACACCCGGGCGACGCGGCAGCAGCCGCCGCACGATCGCGAAGACCGGCCAGGTGGCGAGGAGATTCAGCGCGAGCGACTGCGCGAGCGTCTCGACGAGCACTTCCTGCGCAGGCGCCGGCTCGCCGAGCATGAAGCGGAGCACGAGCGATCCAACGGCGACGAGAACGGTCATCACCGCGACGGCGAGATACGGCGCGTACCGGCGTCCGGACGGCACGGTCTCGCCGTAGCGGCCGGCCCAGTAGCCGGCCAGCGTCAAGAGCAGCGACGTCATGCCGAGCGTGTCGAGGAGCGCGATGTCCACGACGAGGCCTGCGAAGAAGCCGGCAACGGCACCCATCGTCGCTCCGCGTACGAGCGCGACGGCCACGAGCGTCACGAGGAGAACGTCGGGCACACCGCCGAGCACGGACATGCCAGAGAAGACCGCGGTCTGGACCACGGCCGCGACGGACACCACGACTCCAACCTTGAGCGCGTCGACGATCATCGGCGGTTCGCTCCCGCCGCGATCTCAGGCTTCTCGACGAGGACGAGCACGGAGTCGAGCGAGGAGAAGTCCACGAAGGGGTCGACCTCGATGCGCTTGTATATGTCAGTGTCGAGCTGCCCGACGCTCGTGACGATGCCGATGGGGATCCCCCGCGGGTAGATCGACGCGAGCCGTCCGGAGCGCCAGCCTGCCGTGATGACGACGTCGCCGGCCCTCACGACGTCCTCCTTAGTTACGCGGTCGAGGACGAGCGCCTCGCCGCTGGCGATTCCGTGGCGGACGATGCCGGCGGCGTTCGTGGGCAGGTCGAGCGCGGACACGGCGCTCGTCTCGTCTGTGAGCAGCGTCACGCGCGCGCTCCGGCGCGACACCTTCGTCACGCGGCCGACGAGCCCGGAGGCAGTGACGACGGGATCGTTGACGCGGACGCGGGCGTTCGAGCCGGCGGCGATCAGCACCTGCTGCTCGAACTGGCCAGGCGTGCGGCCGATGATGCGCGCGGCGACGCCGTTGTAATCACGCGGGAAGGCCGGGCCCTCACGGAAGCGGAGCAGCCGCCTGAGCTCGGCGTTCTGGCGCACGGCAGTCTGGTTCTGGATCGCCTGCTGGCGCAGACGCTCGTTCTCCCTGCGGAGCTTCTCGTTCTCCCCCTTCGCATCGAGCATGTCACCCGCCCAGCCGTACAGGTCCTCGAACGGCTGGGCGACCCGCTCGGCCGCGACCTGGAACGGTTGGATGACGGACGCGCCGGCGCTCTGGACGTCGTGGAGCGGCCCGCTCGAGGATTCGCGGAAGTACACGCTCAGCAGAGCGAGCGAGGCGATGACGAGGCCCACGACGACCGCGCGGCGAATCAAGGGCTTGCCCGGCTTCGAGGGGTTCGCTGCGGAGGCCACGGGCCGCCGTCCGGTCGGCATGAGCGTCCCGACGCGGGCTGATCGGTGGCGAGGCACGAGGGGTCCTTAGTGTAGGGAAGCCTGCGGAACGGCTTCGGCTAGAAGCGAGGCTAAACCCGGCTGCCCACGCGGATCCGGTTACGGCTCCGGTTCTTCTGGCTGCGGTGGATGACCTCGAACTCCTCGAGGCTCTTCCCGGAGCCGACCGCGACGCACGTCAGCGGCGAGTCGGCGACGTGCACGGGCATGTGAGTCTCGCTGCGCAGGCGTTCGTCGAGCCCGGTGAGCAGCGCGCCGCCGCCGGCGAGCATCACACCGCGGTCCATGATGTCCGCGGCGAGCTCGGGAGGCGTCTTGTCGAGCGTCTGCCGGATGGCGTCGAGAATCTGGCCGACCGGCTCCTCGAGCGCGTGTCGGACCTCGTCGGACGACATGACCACGGTCTTCGGCAGCCCGGTGAGCATGTCGCGGCCGCGCACCTCGGCCTTGAGCTCGTCGTTCACTGGGTACGCAGAGCCGATCTCGAGCTTGATCTCCTCCGCCGTCTGCTGGCCGACGAGCAGCTTGTACTCCTTCTTCACGTGGTTGACGATGGCCTCGTCCATCTCGTCCCCGCCGACCCGCAGGCTTTGCGAGCAGACGATGCCGCCGAGAGAGATCACAGCCACCTCGCTCGTGCCGCCGCCGACGTCGACGATCATGTTCCCTGCGGGTTCGGCAATCGGCAGCCCGGCGCCGATCGCGGCGGCCATCGGCTCCTCGATGAGGTACGCCTGGCGCGCGCCCGCGGATAGGGTCGCCTCCTCCACGGCTCGGCGCTCGACGCCCGTCACGCCGGACGGGACGCAGACGACCACGCGCGGGTGCGCGAAGCGGTGCTGGTGCACCTTCTGGATGAAGTGACGGAGCATCTGCTCGGTGACGTCGAAGTCGGCGATGACGCCATCCTTCAGGGGGCGGATGGCCGAGATCGAGCCCGGCGTGCGGCCGAGCATCCGCTTCGCCTCGACGCCGACGGCGTGCACCTCGCCTGTGCGCGTGTCGATGGCGACGACCGAGGGCTCGGAAAGGACGATGCCGCGTCCGCGCACGTAGACGAGCGTGTTCGCCGTGCCCAGGTCGACGGCCATGTCGCGGCTGCCGAAGCCCGTGAGGTTGTCGAAGATGCCCATGGCGAGCCGTGGAGTCTAGCCGCGCGTCTTCGGGGCCCGACTCAGTGCATCGAGCAGCAGCGGGGCCGGGAGCCCCACGACGTTCAGGTAGTCGCCCTCGATGCGTTCCACGAGCGCGGCGCCGTAACCTTGAATCGCGTAGCTGCCCGCGCGGCCTTCCCACTCACGACTCGCGACGTAGTCCGCGACCTCACGGTCCGTGAGCCCTCGGAACGTCACCTCCGTCACGGCGCGGCCTACCTCCTCCCACTCGGCCGTCCGCAGGCAGATCCCGGACACGACCTCGTGCGTTCGCCCCGAGAGACGCTCGAGCATCGCCCGGGCCTGCTCGGCGTCGGCAGGCTTGCCGAGGACGGCGCCGTCCAGCACGACCACCGTGTCGACGCCGAGCACGAGCGACTCGCCTCCGTCGACCGACCGGGCCTTGCCGACGGCGTGCTCGACGGGATCGTCGCCGACCTCCTCGTAGGTCGGAGGCACGATCTCGAACGGGATCCGCAACTGCTCGAGGATCGCCCGCCGCTGCGGCGACGTGGAAGCGAGGACGATCATCCCAGGCGGCCGCTAAGAGCGCTTGCGTGCGACCCAGATCTCCTCCGCCGGCCACTTCCGCGCCCAGTCCGGTGTGACGTAGTCGTAGTACTCGTGCGTCTCGGCACCCTCGGGCGCGTAGAGCTCGATGAGGCGCTCGATCTCGAAGCCGCTGTCACGGAGCAGCGCGATGAGCTCGCCGTGCGGGAGGTGGAACTCGACCTCGCCGGTGTCCGGCCATTCGAGGCGATTCAGGTCGCGTTGTGGGCGCTGTAGCTGCTCGGTGGCACCGTCAAGATCCATGGTCAGCGTCGAGATCGTCGAGTTCCTCAGGAAGACGAGTCGGCCGCCGGGCCGGAGCAGGCGAGCGGCTTCAGGAATCCAGCGGTAGGGATCGGCCCAGATGGACGCCCCGAACTCCGACGCGACGAGATCGAACGAGGCGTCGGGGAGCGGCACGTCCTCGCCGACGGCCTCCACGAGCGGGAACTCGAGCCCGAACTCCTTCTGCATCTCGCGCGCCGTTTCGAGCTGCGCCGGCGTAGGGTCGACGCCGACCGGCCGTGCACCGTGCCTTGCGAGCCAGGCCGAGAGGTACGCCGTGCCGCAACCGAGATCGAGGACGTCGAGCCCCGAGACGTCGCCGTAGACGTTCAGCTCCGACTCGGGAACGCCGAAGACGCCCCAGCCGATGTCCTCTTCCGCCCATGCCGCACGCGCATTCGGGCCGGTGTACTTCGCGTTGCTCCTCGTCCAGACCGCGATGTTCTGCGCGACGTACTCGGGGTAGTCAGGCGAGCTCATCGCCGAACCAGAGCTCGATCTCCCGTGCCGCGGTCTCGGGCGAATCCGAGCCGTGTACGAGGTTGTTCGGCATCGCGAGCGCGAGGTCGCCGCGGATCGTCCCGGGGGCCGCATCCGTGGGATTCGTCGCCCCGATCGTCGCCCGCGTCACGCTCACAGCGTCCTCTCCCTCGAGCACGAGCGCGAGCGTCGTTCCCGTCGTGATGAAGTCCACGAGCTCGCCGAAGAACGGCTTCTCCGCGTGCTCGGCGTAGTGCCGCTCGGCCAGGTTGCGGTCTACGGCGAGGAGGGTCGCCGCGCGAACGGCGAGGCCACGACGCTCGAACCGCGCGAGGATCTCGCCGGCCAGCCCGCGCTCCAACGCGTCGGGCTTGACGAGGATGAGCGTCCGCTCGGCGGCCATCGAGGCGGAAATCTACTCGGCGGCGCGACGCCGCCGCCGCCGTGCCTCCGCGCGCTCCGCGGCTTCCGACGTCGTATCCGGCAGCTCGACCGGCGCCGGGCGCGACACGGGCGTCTCGCAGAACGGGCAGACCTGCCACAGCGGGTCGAGCGGGGCCTTGCAGCCCGAGCACGACTCGCGGAGCCGCGTCGTACAGACGGGGCACACGAGGAAACCGGGCTCCACGGCCGAGCGACATACCGGGCACCGCTCTTCGGAAGGCCGGAGCGCCTGCAGCGCCTTCATCTCGAGCTCTCGCTCCCGCACTTCCTCGAGGTACTCGGGGGGCCTGAACAGCATGTAGATGAGCACGCCGACGAACGGCGGGACGAGCCCGAGCAACGTCGCCATGGCCACGAGCCACGGATCCTGGATCCGGCGGCGCGCGTCCTTGTACGTCCAGTACCCCACGGCGAGCCAGAAGACGACGAGGAAGAAGAAGAGGAGGTTGCGCGTGACGAACCACGCCTCGGAGTCGAAGAAATCGGCAAGCAGGGCGGCGCTCATATCAGCAGTTTGCCGATGAGATACCCGGTTGCAAACGCCGCGGCCACGAAGAGCGCGAGCGCGAGAAACGCGAAGAGGATCACGCCGGCGACGCCCGAGCGCCCTCTACGCCGCCGCCGAGGGCGTGCGGGCCGGGGAACCGGGCCAGGAACGGACACGCTCACCGTGCCGCCGCGTGGAGGTCGGCGAGGAGGTAGAGCGAGCCGGTCACGAGCACGCGCGTGCCAAGCTCGTGGGCCTGCCGCAACGCGGCGACCGGGTCCGCGATCGTCACGACGTCCGTAACGTATCGGCGCGCCCGGTCGGCGAGCTCATCCGCCGGGAGCGCACGAGGGTTCGACGACTGCGTGACAACGAACGTGCTCCCCGCGCTCGCGAGCCGTTCGAGCATTCCGGCAATGTCTTTGTCCTCGAGCAGGGACACCACGATGATCCAATCACCCGTCGGTATGCGCTCGAGG
>JBOGZW010000011.1:0-23202 GCA_050697575.1 Gaiellaceae bacterium
CGACGTAGGGGTCGTCGAGGATCTCCTCGAGCGTGCGGCCGCGGTCGTGCTCGCGGATGATGTATGCGGCGATGCGCTCGTTCGAGCTCTTCGTGCTGGCGAAGAGATTGCGAATGAAGTCGCCGAGACGGCTCACCGGAGCGATTGTATCCTTGCCCCATGCGCGAAGCCCCTTCGCCGGAGCGCTTTGCGGAGCGAGTCGTCGAAGGCATCGACGAGGGGGGCGCGAGGGAGAAGATCGTCGTCTGGATCGAGTGGCGCGAGGACGGATCGTGGGCCGTCGGCCGAGCGATCGATCCTGAGCACCGCCCCACCGGCGAGCCGAGCGCCGAGGACGTCATCTTCGCGGGTTACGAGCTGGAGGACGCGCTCGATCACGCGAACGAGGCGCTCGAGGACGAGGTACGGGTGCTCGAGGAGGAGGGGCTTGACATCAAGGTCGCGCCGTTCACGCGCCGGGAGATCCTCCCGAAGCTCGAGCACCGCTTTCTCCACGAGATGTAGGAGGGTCTGGCGGAACGGTGCCCGTCGCCGGGGCGCGCTGGAGGTTGTGATGCAAGGACGCAGGGAGCCCGCGTACTGGACAAGTACGTGGGCGACCGAGGACGCCGCAGCGCGGCCTCCAGCGTGATTCCGGCGGCATAGTCATTGTTTCGTCAGACCCTCCTTGGTGCGACCGGCCCGGGCAGAGGCTGCTAGGGTCGAGCGCCTCATGCGGATCCGCCTGGGACACAGCCCTGACGCCGACGACGCCTTCATGTTCTGGGGGCTGGCCTCCGGGCGCGTCGATCCGCGCGGCTTCGAGTTCGAGCACGTCCTCCGCGACATCCAGACGTTGAACGAGTGGGCGCTCGAAGGGCGCCTGGAAACGACGGCGATCTCCCTCCACGCCTACCCCTTCGTTCAGGACCGCTACGTCCTCCTGCCGCACGGCGCGAGCATGGGCGCCGGCTACGGCCCCATCGTCGTCGCGCGCGAGCCGCTCGCGCTGCACGACCTCGCCGACCTCGAGATCGCGGTGCCCGGACGTATGACGACCGCGTTCCTCGTCCTGCGTATGGCGATCGGGGACTTCCGCTACCGGGAGGTGCGGTTCGACGAGATCCTCGACGAAGTGAAGGCGGGCGACGCCGACGTCGGCCTCATCATCCACGAGGGTCAGCTGACGTACGCCGACGAGGGCCTGGAGAAGGTGCTCGATCTCGGCGAGTGGTGGCTGCTCGAGACCGGCTTGCCGCTGCCGCTCGGCGCGAACGTCGCGCGCCGCGACCTCGGCGACGAGCAACTTGCGCTGCTGTCGACGGTGCTACAGGACTCCATCAGGACGGGTCTCGACAACCGCGCCGAGGCGATGGCGTACGCGATGGAGTTCAGCCGCGGTCTCGAGCCTCATCTGGCCGACCGATTCGTCGGCATGTACGTGAACGACCTCACGTGCGACTACGGCGAAGAAGGCCGCCGCGCGGTCGAGGAACTGCTGCAGCGCGCGCAAGCGCTCGGCGCATACGAGCGTCCGGTCCGCGTCGAATTTGTGTCCTAGCGGCTCACGCTGAAGATTCGGCCGCTCGTGGCCGATAACGGTTGGGTGAATCCGCTGTCGCAGACGACACCGCGGCTCACGTGGCTCGCGGGCGCGTTCGTCGTTTCCTTCTGTGCGCTCGTCGCCTCGATCGGGGCCGACGCGCACTGGCTGGCCGCGCTCGGAGGCGAGATCGTCGAGCTAGGCAAGATCCCCGCGGGCGTTCCGTATGCGGCCGCCTCGTCGGCTGGCTGGGAGAACGCACCGGTACTCGGGGAGCTCGCGTTCCACGGGCTCGAAGCCGCGCTCGGCGACCGTGGGCTCCTGTTCGCGCTCGTCGGAGCCGTCCTCCTCGCCGTGGCCGTGCTCTCGCTCGACATGCGGCGCGCCGACACAGCCGATGCCCCTTCGGCCCTCGTGCTCCTGCTCGTCGCGGTGGCCGCGTCGCAGTCGCTGCTCGTCGTGCGCGGCCAGCTCTTCTCGCTCGCGCTGTTCCCGGTCGTCGTTCTGATCCTGCGCGACCAGGCACGCCTGCCGTCGCAGACGATCTGGGTGCTGCCGCCGCTCTTCGCGCTCTGGTCGAATCTCCACGGCGGTGTGCTCGTGGGGATCGCCGTCACGGGCGCGTATCTCCTGTTCCATCGGCTGAGACGGACGCCGGGGACGGCCATCGCGGTGCTCGTGGCATCGTTGGCCGCAGTTCTCGCGACGCCGTCGCTGCTCGACACGCGCCGTTACTACCATGGTGTCCTCGGGAGCGAGGCCGCCGTCGGGCACGAAGGTCTCTGGGCGCCGCTCTCGTTCGACATGCCGCTCGACATCGCGTTCTTCGTCGCGGGCGTGCCGCTCGTGTTGGCCGCGCTTGCCTCGCGTCCGAAGCTCTGGGAGCTCGTCGCCCTGACGGGACTAGCCGCGCTGACGATTCAGGCCGGACGGAACGCCGTCTGGCTCGTCGTCTTCGCTGCACTGCCCGCGGCGCGCTGGTTGACCGGCACGCGCGAGTGGCGAATCCGGCCGCCGCGGCTCGTGACTGGGGCGCTCGCCGCGATGCTCGTCCTGCTGCTCGCAGTCGGCCTCGGGCGCGCCGTAGCTCCTCCCGGCGCAGGTGACGCGCTTCGCGCACGCGCCGCTCTGAAGGCTGGCAGCGCGCCGATCCTCGCCGACGACATCAATGCCGAGGCGTTGGCGCTCGACGGTCGTCTCGTCTGGATCGCGAATCCACTAGACGCGTTCACGCTGGCCGATCAGCGTCTCTACCTCGACTGGATCGCGGGCCGTGAGTCGGGGGACGCGCTGCCTGCCTCGTTCCCAGCGGTCCTCGTCACCGCCGACACGCCTCCGGCCGAGCGGCTCGCCGGCCGCGACGGCTGGCGCGTCGCGGCTCGCGACGAGCGAGCGGTGCTCTTCGTTCGCGCTCGACGCTAGAGCCGTGCGGGTATCGTCCGCCGCGATGGCGGTGGCGACCGGCAGGGAGTACGGCCTCTTCATCGACGGCGGCATAGCGGAGCCGGCCTCGGGCAATGTCCTCGATCTCGATCTCTACTTCGAGACGAAGAGCGTCGTCTTCGGCACCGGCACGCGGCCGGCAAATCCGGGGCTTTAGATGACCGCGCGCGCGACGCGCATCTTCGATCGCCTGGAGCAGCTGTACGCCATTGGCGGGGGGCTGGGCGCGAACCGACCCCATCCGAGCGCGGAGGAGGACGCCGCCCACGAGCTGGCTGCGGGATGGTTCCGCGAGGCGGGTCTCGGCGTGGAGGTCGATGCCCACGGCAACCTGCTCGGGCGCTCGGGCCACCGTGACGACGTATGGGTCGGCTCGCATCTCGACACCGTTCCGCAGGGAGGGAAGTTCGACGGCGCGCTCGGAGTCGTTGCGGCGATCGAGGCCGTCGAGCAGGCCGGGTGCGGCTCCGCCGTCGCCTTTCGGGGCGAGGAAGTGGGCTGCATCGGCAGCCGGGCGCTCTGCCGGTATGACGAGGTGCCGTCAGCGTTCCTCGAGCTCCACATCGAGCAGGGGCCGATGCTAGAGCAGGCCGGGGTGCCGCTCGGCGTCGTCACGAGCATCGTCGGCTACGCGCGCGGCGAGCTCGTGTTCGAAGGTCGCGCCGGCCATGCCGGTACGACGCCCATGCACGACCGCCACGATGCGCTCGTCGAAGCGGCCGCCGAGATCCTCCGCATCCGCGACGCCGCCCTCCAGGTGGAGGGCACCGTGGCGACCGTGGGCGACGTCGAGGTCGAGCCCGGTGCGGGCAACGTGATCCCAGGTCGAGTTCGTATGACGGTCGACGTCCGCGCGCCAGATCGTGAGCGGCTGGACGACGTGCTCGCTCGGGTCGGCCTCGAGCCGGGGGATCGCGCCGAGCCGGTGGCGATGAGCGAACGCTGCCGCGCCGCGCTGAACGAAGAGATCGCGGTTCGCGGTCTCCGGGCCGTCGAGCTACCGTCAGGCGCCGGTCACGACGCAGGCATCCTCGCCGCGGCCGGGGTCGACGCGGGGATGTTGTTCGTCCGCAGCCTCAACGGCGGCGTCAGCCACTCCCCCGATGAGCTCTCGTCGCAGGAGGACGTCGCGCTCGCCGTCGACGTCCTCGCCGGCGCCTTACGGCGCCTGGCGAGCTAGCCCTCCGGCTCGCCGTCGTAGTAGTCGAGGCTCTCGAGGCGCGCGATGATGCCGACGCCGCGGAAGTGGATCTTGTTCGAGCGCGGGTAGTAGATGATGTCGTTGGCCTTCCTCGTGCCATAGGCAAGGAACGTGAACGTCTCGTCGTCCGCTCGGAAGTAATGGGCGATCCTCGTCGCCGCAGGCCGCGAGACGACGTGGCCCGCGCGAAGCTGATGCACTTCCTTCTCCACATTCGGGTTCAGGCGGTACGCGCCTGGTGTAGGCCACAGCTCGAGCACGCCAGAGCCGTCCAGCACCACGAAGATCTCCTCGTCGAGTGAGTGGCAATGCGGCGGCGCGCCATCCTCGCCGGGAGGCAGGGCGACTCGGTTGAGGCCGGTCCGCTCCGAGCCTGCGGCGGTCGCGAGATCGAATACCTGGCCGCCGTACCCGCCCTCCATCTCGGCGTGATTGACGATGTTCGACGGACGAGGGCTCGGCTCGGGCAGCTCGAGCTCCCCGGCCGCCGCTTCCCGGTCCCAGGGATGAGGCTCGGTCGTCACCTCGATCGTGACGCCCATCCGGACGACGCCGGCGCGCGGCAGGTACGACGCGGTCGCGCTCGTTCGCTCGCCGAACGCGAGGACGTCGAGGCCGTCCGGGCCGGCGATGAGCGTGTGCTCCTCCCAGGCCACGCGGTGCACGATGCAATCTCCGGGGCGCACTTCGTACGTCTTGCCGTCCTGCCAGGAAAGGCCGGAGCCTCCGAGCACGTAGAAGATCTCCTCCTCGTCGAGCTCGACGTGCACGGGTGACGAGCGGCCGCCCGGGTCGAGCTTCAGACGGGCGACGCCGACGTCCTTCGTGCCGGCTGCAGCGCCGAGGTCGTAGCGCTCGAGCTGCATCGGCCCGCGGTGGAGCGAGAGCGGCTCGACGTCGTCCCAGTGCGCGATCACCATCAGACCTCCTCGAAGCGGATGGTTTGAGCTCCCTCCCAGAGCACGAGCCGGCCGATCTCCTCGAAGTGCTCTCGGCCGTCGACCACCGTCGCGAAGTGGTTGCCCGCCAGCTGGCCGGCCCTGCTCGCAAAGCACGTCTGGCCGTACGGGAAGAGGATCTCCGTCTCGCTCACGCCGCCGGGATAGATGAGCAGCTCTCCGGGGCCGGGGTAGCTCGTCGCGTCCTCGAAGCCGATGCCGAGGTCGAGCTCGCCGAACGGGATCCACGCTGCCTGGCCCGACCAGCGAGCCTGGATCAGCTGCGAATCGAGCGGCAGCAGGCGGCGGAAGGCCGCGACCGTGTTCGGAGCGCGCTCTTCCTCCAGCCGCGCGGAGAGCTCGAAGGAACCGACGGTGATCTTCAGCACGGCCGGGACGCTAGCGCGTCAGGAGGCAAGTTGCCGCTCGAGTGCACCGCTCACTAGGCATTCGACGAGGTCTGGCAAGGGGTCGATGTCGGGCTTGTGCGTACGGAGAAAAGCGAGCAGCTCTTGGCCGAGGCGAAGAGCGGCGTGCGCGAGCGCATCGTCCTCGGCGGGCGTTAGGCCGAGGCAGACGCCGAGATCCTCCGAGTAGTGCTCCGGCGCGACCGGGAGAGAGAGAGCTGCCTCCGCAGCCTCGCGTCGGCTGCTTACGAGCACCGCGGGATTGAGCGGGAGCAGGAGGCGGGGCGCGAGCTCCGCCGCGCTGAGGGCCCAGACGCGTAGCCCGAATCCGTCGCCGGCGGCTGCGGCTCGTTTGACCTTCATTGAAGACTCGAAGAAGTCCTCCAGTTCGGGCGGGCGCGCTGGACGGCGGATCGACGGATCGTCCCCGAGCACCGCCCTTGCGTCGTCGGTTGCCCAGGCGTAACACGCCGGCTCGATTGCCGGGAGGCCGAGCCAAATGCCTGCCGGGATCTCTCGCCGAGCCAAGAAGCCTGTAGCCGTACGAACCCTCGCCGAAATGTGCAGTGGCCTTTTCTCAGCTCGCTCCTGAAACCACGTGTAGTAGCGATCGCCGCCGTGCTCGACGATCGCTGTCAAATCCAAGTCGGAGAGCTCGTCGGCCGTGCCTCGGGCGTAGCTGCCTCCCACGAGTACGGCGATCGCTGACGGCTCGAGCTCCCGCAGCCGTGCGAGCGCAGGCCCGACTACCGCTGGGACGCGATCCATCGTCCGAGGAGGTCGCGCTCGGCGTCCGTCATGCCCGTGGAGTTGCCGAGCGGCATCACGCGGGTGAGGACGGCGACCCGCTCGATCGCGTCTGCCTGCGCCGCGATCTGCTCCGGTGTCTCCAGGCGCACGCCCTTCGGCGCGGCTGCGCCCGAATGACACGACGCACAGCGCTGCTCGACGATCGGCGCGACCTCGGCATAGCTGACCGCCGGCCCGGTCGTCGAGTCGGCGTCCGGTGGCCTGATCCAGACCGCGATTGCGGCGAGCGCCGCAGCGGCGCTGGCAGGGATCCACCACACCGTGCGGCCCGCGTGGCGGAGGTTGAAGAAGAGGCGGATCCAGGCGCCGACGAGCATCAGGCACACGAGCACGAGCCAGCCGTCGGCGTGACCGTAGGCGAACGCGAAGTGGTCGCCGAGCATCGCCACCAGCACCGGCAGCGTGAGGTAGTTGTTATGCACCGACCGCTGTTTCGCGCGGATAGCCGGCGCCGGATCGGGTTCGCGTCCCGCCTGCTTTGCTCTGACGAGGTCCCAGTGCGCGGGGATGACGACGAAGAAGACGTTCGCCACCATGATCGTCCCCAGCATCGCGCCGAGCTGGAGCCAGACCGCGCGATTCGTGAAGAGGAGGCTGAGGCCGTAGGCGGCCACGGTCGTAAGTGCGATGAGCACCGCAGCCAGCACGAGCTCGTTGCGGATCGCGCGGCAGAGGCCGTCGTACACGAGCCAGGCTGCGGCGAGCAGGGCGATGGAAACGGCGATCGCCGTCCACTCCGACATGTCCGCGCCCACGAGGTTGAGGTCGGCGTCGACGTAGTAGAGGACGCAGAAGAGCGCGAAGCCGGACAGCCACGTCGTGTACGCCTCCCACTTGAACCAGTGCAGCGGCTCGGGCAGCGTGCGGGGGGCGACACGGAACTTCTGGACGAGGTAGAAGCCGCCGCCGTGGATCTCCCACGACTCGCCGGCGACGCCTCCGTCCGCGTCCTCCTTCCGCCTGGGCGGGGCGAGATGGTTGTCGAGGGCGACGAAGTAGAACGACGTGCCGATCCAGACGACGCCGGCGATGACGTGGAGCCAGCGCAACGTCAGGTCGAGCCAGTCGATGAGATACGGGTCGACGGCGACGATCATCCGCGCCGCCAGCGGTCGCGGGCGATGGCCACGAGCTCGGCCAGCGCGGTGTCCAGCTCGTCGTCGCGGTTGCGCTCCAGGCGCTCGCGAAGGATCGGCACGATCTCGGCCTTCGGCCGGCGGTTCACGAAGACGACGAAGCGGAAGCCAAACCGCTCCTCATAGCGCCTGTTGAGCTCCGCCAGCTCGCCGAGCACCGCGGGATCGTCGTCCGAGCTCTGCTCGGCCGACGACCGCGCCGAAAGGCCTTCTCGCTGCCCGATCGCGGGATGCGCGTCGAGCGCCGCGAGCTTCTCGTCATCGGTCAGCGTGCGGACCACCTCGTCCGCGTTACCCAGTGGATCCTCGATCTCCGCCAGCCGCTCGACGAGCGCCGTGCGGCCCTCGAAGAGCTCCTCGAGCTGGTCTACGGTCAGCTGCCGCGGTAGCTCGCGCACGAGTAGGGCGAGACGAGCAGTGGCACGTGGTAGTGGCGCTCGGGATCGTCGATCGCGATCTCCAGCTCGACCCGGCGGAAGAACGCCGACGGGGGGTGGAACACGAGCCGGTACGTGCCGTTCTCGAGGGCGTTGGGGGAGAGCTCTGCGACGCGTCCGTCGGCGTCCGTCTGCGCGGCCGCGAGCAGCGATTCGCCGCGATAGAGCTCGACGATGACGCCTTCGGCGGGCTCGCCGCGTCCGGTGTCGAGCACGTGCGTGGAGATCACGTGGCGGAGGATCTCACGTCAGCCGCCCCAGCGCCGGAAGCCGCCTTCGGAATCGACCACCTGGCCCGTCACCCATTCCCCTTCGTCGGAGCAAAGCCAGGCGATCAGGCGTGCGGCGTCGTCGGGCTGCCCCCAGCGGCCCAGCGGGAAGCGCGACGGGTCCAGGTCGGCGGCCCAGCCGGTGTCAGTCGGACCGGGAGAGATCGTGTTCACCGTGATTCCGCGATCGATCAGCTCGTCCGACAGCGTCAACGTCACCTGGTGCAGGGCGCCCTTGGCGGCTGCGTACGCCACCTCCGATCTCATGGGCGCTCGGTGCTGCCCGGACGTGAACAGCACCACGCGGCCTCCGGCCCGGCCGTCGTGCTGGCTGGCGAACTCCTTCACGAGCAGTAGCGGCGCCCGGATGTTGACCTGCAGCTGGGCATCCAGGTCCTCGGCCGTCATCTCCGCCAGGGCGCCCCTCCTCTGCAATGAGTGGTTGACGACAAGGATGTCGACGTGACCGAAGGCGTCCTGCGCCGCACGAAAGACGGCTGCAGGAGCGGCGGGATCCGTGAAATCGGCTTCGACATGCGCCACGGGGCCGCCCGCCTGCTCCAGCTCGGCGAGAACTGCCGGCAACCCGCCCGGGTTCGGGTTCTCGTCACCGGCTGCCCACGAGTGGATGAGGACGCCATTGCCAGCGGCCAACAGCCGGCGAGCGACCGCAAAGCCGATCCCGTTCCTCCGGCTGACTCCGGTAACGACCGCCGCTCTGGACACGTCGCGAATCTACTTCCCCTGTGGATGAGTTGTCGCTGAATTGGCACAACTTGAGTGCCAGGCACCGGCCCTGTCCTAAGGGGCAAAACGGCTTGCCTGCGCGCGGTGCTCCCGGGCGATCTCGTCTTCTTCGGCCCTGACGAGGTGGCCGTCCAAGACGACGTCGTCGCCGCCGACGAGCAGACGCTCGACGCGATGCGGCGCCGACAGCACGAGCCCGGCCACGCGATCGTCGGCGCCGCCCAGCTCGAGGCCGTCGGTACGCCACACCGCGAGATCCGCGCACTTGCCGGGCTCGATCGAGCCGATGTCGTCACGCGCGAGCACGGCCGCGCCACCACGCGTGCCCAGCCGCAGTGCCTCCCGGCTGGTCATCGCCGCCGGCCCGCCGCGGCCGCGCGCGACGAGCAGCGCCTGCTTCACGTCGAAGAAGAGGTCGGAGCGCTCGTTCGACGCGGAGCCGTCCACGCCCAGCCCTACCCGTACGCCGGCGTCGAGCAACTCCCGCACCGGCGCTACGCCTGCGCCCAGGCGGAGGTTGGAGGTGGGGCAGTGGGCGATGCCCATACCGGCGCCCGCGAAGGTCTGCACGTCCGCCGGTGAGAGATGGACGCAGTGCGCGCACCAGACGTCTGACGCAGTCCAGCCGAGCTCGGCGAGGTACTCGACCGGCGTGCAGCCGTACAGCTCCCGGCAGTAGGCATCCTCCTCCACCGTCTCCGCGAGGTGTGTGTGGAGCTGCAAGCCGAGCCGCCTCGCCAGCGCCGCCGACTCGGCCATGAGCTGCTTCGAGACGGAGAACGGTGAGCACGGCGCGACGGCGACCTGCACCATCGCGCCCGCGCCGGCCTCGTGCAGCCGGCCGGCGAGCTCTTCCGTCGCCGCGAGCACGGATTCCGCGTCCTCCACGACCGAGTCCGGCGGCAGTCCACCCGCCGACTCGCCGAGATCCATCGACCCACGCGAGGCGACGATGCGGACGCCAATCTCGCGAGCCGCGCGCACCTCAGCCTCCACGAGCCCGCTTGTCCCGCGCGGGAAGAGGTAGTGGTGGTCGAAGACTGTCGAGCAGCCCGACAGCGCGAGCTCGGCCAGCCCGGTACGGGCCGCCGCGTACTCCGCCTCGTCGTCGAGCCGCGCCCAGACGGGGTAGAGCTCGCGCAGCCACGTGAAGAGATCGCCCTCCTGGGCCCGCGCCCTCGTCAGCGTCTGGAAGAGGTGGTGATGCGTGTTGACGAGGCCGGGCGTGACGACGGCGCCGGCGAGATCGATGACCTCGTCCGCCTCGGGCCGCGCCCCGCCCCCAACCGCCGAGACCACCGATCCGTCGACGAGCACCCACCCGGATTCGTGCTCCGTGCCCGCGTCGTCCATCGTCACGATCCACCCGTTCGTGAGCAGCCGGCGCATCTTCCAAGGACCCTACTAACGTCGTATAGTCGAGCCTCCGTTTCGGTGGGACGACGCGGGAGGGTGACAATGCAGAGGAAGCGCTTCGCGGTGGGCACGGCCGTGCTCGCCGCTGTAGGGGCGGCGTTGGTCTTCGCCGCGGCGGGCTCGGGAGCGAAGTCGGCGCCGTACAAGGTCGCCTGGATCTATCCGGGCCCGCACAATGACAGCGGCTGGTCGCAGGCGCACGACGCCGGCCGCCTGTACGTGCAGAAGAAGCTCGGCGCCAAGGTTCAGACGACGTACAAGGAGAACATCTTCTCGAACGCCCAGGTGCCGCAGGTCGTCGCCGGGCTCGTTCGCGAGGGCTACCAGATGATCTTCGGAACGTCGTTCCAGATGTTCGAGGCTGGTAACGGCCAGCTCTATCGCAAGTACCCGGATGTGCTCTTCGAGCAGGCGACGGGTCTCCAGATCAAGAAGAACCAGTCGGAGTACTTCGGCGCCGGCGAGGACACGATCTACCTCTCCGGCATCGCTGCCGGAGCCGCTTCGAAGAAGGGCCTGATCGGCTATGTCGTGCCGTTCGGCATCCCCGAGGTCGTGCGGCACATCAACGCCTTTGCCCTTGGTGCGCAGGTCGCCAATCCCAAGGCGAAGGTGAAGCTGATCTGGACGAACGCGTGGTACTCGCCGCCGAAGGAGACCGCTGCGGCGCAGAGCCTGATCTCGGCAGGGGTCGACGTGCTCGGCCAGAATGTCGACAGCCCCGCCGCCGGCGTGGTGGCCGAGAAGAAGGGCATCGCGTGGGTCGGCTACGACTCGGACGCGAGCAAGGTGGCGCCGAAGCAGTGGCTCACTGCCGCGGTCTACAACTGGGGGCCGTACTACCTCCGCCGTGCGAAGGCGGCCATCAACGGGACGTGGAAGCCCGGCTTCTACTACGGCACGGTCAAGGAAGGGTTCACGTCGCTCGCGCCATACGGGCCGAAGGTGAGCGCGAAGACGAAGGCGCTGATCGCGGCGAAGCGGAAGGCGATCGTCTCCGGGAAGTTCAACGTCTTCCAGGGGCCGCTGTACGACCAGCAAGGGAAGCTGAAAGTGCCGAAGGGAAAGACCCTGAAGGTGCTGCCCGACCTCTACGCCATGCAGTGGCTCGTCAAGGGCGTGGTCGGGAAGATCTCGAGCGTCCTGCCGCCAGGCTAGACCGTTGGGGGAGTCGATCCCCGTCCGTCTAGTGAGTGAGAGAGGCGCCGGTCCAACCGGCGCCTCTCGACCTCTCGCCGTGCGGATGCGGGGCATCACGAAGCGGTTCCCGGGCGTCGTCGCGAACGAGGACGTCCATTTCGAGGCGAGGGTCGGCGAGGTGCATGCCTTGCTCGGCGAGAACGGCGCCGGCAAGACGACGCTCTCGAACATCCTGATCGGGCTCTACCGGCCCGACGAGGGCGACATCGAGCTGTACGGCGAGCCCGTGCACTTCCACTCACCGCGGGATGCGCTCGGCGCCGGGGTCGGCATGGTGCACCAGCACTTCCGGCTCGTCGAGCCGTTCTCCGTGGCCGAAAACGTCGTGCTTGGCGACCACCGCGGTGAGGGCCGCCGCTTCTTCGTCCACCCCAGTGCGATCGAGCGGCGCATCACCGAGCTTGGTGAGAGGTACGGCCTCGCCGTTGACCCGTGCGCGCGGGTTTGGCAGCTCTCGATCGGCGAGCAGCAGCGGGTCGAGATCCTGAAGGCGCTGTACCGCGACGCTCGGGTGCTGATCATGGACGAGCCGACCGCGGTGCTCACGCCGCAGGAGGCGGACGCGCTGTTCGAGACGCTGCGCTCGATGGCGGCTGAAGGGAAGACGGTGATCTTCATCTCGCACAAGCTGCACGAGGTGATGGCGGTCGCCGACCGCGTGACGGTGCTGCGCGGCGGGCGGACCGTTGCCACCGTCGAGGCAGCTGAGGCCATGCCTCGGTCGCTGGCTGCACTGATGGTCGGGCGCGAGGTCGAGGGGGCAAGCAGACACGTGCCCGAGCACACGCCGGGGGACATCGCGCTCGAGCTCGAAGGCGTCAGCGCTCACGGCGACCGCGGCGGCGATGCCTTGCGAGACGTGTCGCTGCACGTCCGCGCAGGAGAGATCGTCGGCGTCGCCGGAGTGGCAGGCAACGGCCAGCGCGAGCTCGCCGAGACGATCTCCGGGCTGCGCGCGCCCTCGGCAGGCAGCGTGCGGGTGGCGGGTAGGCGACTCCGGGGAGGCGATCCCCGCGACGCCATCGCGGCGGGCGTTGCGCACATCCCCGAGGATCGGCTTGGCACCGGCCTCGCTCCCGGCTTGACCATCACGAGCAACGCGGTGATAAAGACGTACCGCTCGCCGCCCGTGTCGAGCGGACCGCTCCTGCGGGTACGGCGGATGGCGGAGATCGCGCGATCGCTGATCACGCGCTATGACGTCAAGGCCCCCGGCCCTGAGACGCCCGTGCGCAACCTGTCCGGCGGGAACCTCCAGAAGCTCGTGCTCGGGCGCGAGTTCCAGTGCAAGCCGGTCATGCTCATCGCCGCCCAGCCGACTCGCGGTCTCGACGTGGGCGCAGTCGAGACTGTCCATGCGTACCTGCGCGAAGCGGCCGCCGAGGGTGTGGCGGTGCTCGTGATCAGCGAGGATCTCGACGAGATCCTCGTCCTCGCTGACCGAGTGGTGGTGATGTACGAGGGCTCCATCGTCGCAGAGCTCGACGCCTCGGCGGCGACGCCCGAGGAGATCGGCTTCCTCATGGCCGGCGGGAAGCGCTGATGAGGATTGAAAGGCGGCTCGAGCAGCCGTGGTGGCTTTCGGTTGCCGTTCCTGTGGGGTCACTCGTCGTCGCCTTCGGGGTGATGGCAGTGGTCCTCGCCGTGACCGGCCACGACCCGTGGGACACGTACCGGCGGATGATCGAGGCCGGCTTCACGGGCAACGGCGCGCTCTCGGCGACGCTCATCTCCGCCACCCCGATCCTGTTCACGGGACTGGCTGCCGCCGCCGCCTTCCGCATGCAGCTGTTCAACATCGGCGCGGAGGGCCAGCTCTACCTGGGCGCAGTCGGCGCCTCCTGGATCGCCCTCCAGCTCGGCGAGCGTGACGTGACGTCGACGCCGCTTTTCGTCGTGCTCATGTGCGTGGGGGGTTGTGTGGGCGGGGCGCTCTGGGCGCTCATCCCCGGCGTCCTGCGGGCGTTCGCGCGCACGAACGAGATCATCACTTCGCTCATGCTCAACTACGTCGCGGGCCTGCTGCTGACGTACCTCATCTTCGACAGCGCCTCTTACTGGCGCGACACGTCGACGCTCCAGGCCCGGGCGTTCCCGCAGGGCAAGCCAATGCCCATCGAGTCCGACTGGCCGACGTTTGGCTCGAGCCTCGTCGTGCCGCTCGGCTTCCTGATCGGCATCGGTGCCGCCGTGGTGCTGTGGGCTCTCTACTCGCGCACGCGGTTCGGGTTCGAGGTCGCCGTGATCGCGGACTCGCCTCGCGCGGCGCGCTACGCGGGCATGCGCACGCGGCGGAAGATCCTGGCCGTCATGGGAGTCTCCGGCGCGATGGCCGGCATTGGGGGCGCGAGTCAGATCGGCGACTTCACGCACACGCTCGACGGCAGCCCGAGCGGGCTCCAGGCGGCTGCGTTCGGCTACACGGGGATCGTCGTCGCTGCGCTCGCCCGCTACAACCCGTTCGCAGTGTGCCTCGTCGCCGTGCTGATCGGCGGGCTCCAGAACGCCGGCTTCACGCTCCAGGGTGCCGACTTTCCGTCCGGGCTCGTCGGCGTGATGCAGGGCATCATTCTCTTCTGTGCGCTCGGTGGCGAGCTGCTCATCCGCTACCGCGTGCGGTTCACGCGGCCGCGCCGGACGAGCGGGCCGGCGACGGAGTCCGCGGCATGAGCATCAACGACAGCCTGCTCGTCTTCGTTCTGGCGCAGGCCGTGCTCTACGGCACGCCGCTCCTTTACGCGGCGCTCGGTGAGCTGTTGGCAGAGCGATCCGGGGTCCTCAACCTGGGCGTCGAAGGGATGATGCTGGTCGGGGCGGCGGTCGGCTTCTGGGTCACCCAGCGCGTCGACGGGGCGAACGTCGTCGTGCTCCTCGTGGCCGTAGTCGGAGCTGCGGCGGCGGGAGCGGCGATGGCGGCGATCCATGCCTTTCTCACCGTCACGCTCCGGGCGAGCCAGATCGTCTCTGGGCTTGCCCTGACGATCTTCGCGGGCGGGCTCGGGTTGTCTGCGTACTTCGGTACCGAGCTCGGTCTAGGCGACCTCCCGCCGACGCACGAGTTCGGCCCACTCGACGTCTTTGGGCTGGGCGACGTCAGGGTGTTCGGCCCGATCCTGTTCGACCAATCGGCGCTCGTCTACGGGTCCTGGGCGCTGACAGCGGCCATTGCCCTCTATCTCACGCGCACCAGATGGGGCTTGAACGTGCGCGCGGTGGGCGAGTCGCCTGCAGCGGCCGACGCGATGGGGATCAGCGTCACGCGCTACCGCTACGTCCATGTCATCGCGGGAGGTGCATTCGCCGGCGTGGGCGGGGCGTGCTACAGCCTGTCCATCACGGCCGGCTGGGTAGCCGGGGACACGCTCGTCAGCGGCGCCGGTTGGATCGCCATCGCGCTCGTCATCTTCGCGTTCTGGCGGGCCGAGCTCTGCCTGGTGGGTGCCTATCTCTTCGGCGGCCTCTCGGCGTTGCCGTTCGCGTTGCAGGCACACGACGTGCAGGTGACGCCCGAGTTCCTCCAGGCGTTGCCCTACGTCATGACGATCGTCGTGCTCGTCCTCGTTTCGACGGGCCTGGCGAAGCGTCGAGTCGGGGCGCCGGCGGCGCTCGGCGTCCCGTACGTGCGCGAGGAACGGTAGAACACGCGGATGGACGTGCTCCGGCCTCGCACGCTCGCGGAAGCGCTTGCGCTGCGCGCTGAGCATCCCGAGGCGCTTGCAATTCGGGGCGGCACCGATGTCATGGTCGAGCTCAACTTCGATCGCGCCAGGCCTGCTGCGATCCTCGACCTCGGCGAGGTGGCCGAGCTCGGCGGTTGGTCCCGCGAGGACGGAATGCTGCGGCTAGGGGCCGGCCTCACGTATGCCGGGATCGAAAACAGCGAGCTGGCGTCGGAGCTGCCCGCGCTCGCGGAGGCGTCCCGGACCGTCGGCTCACCCCAGATCCGCAACCGCGGCACGCTCGGCGGCAATCTTGGCACTGCCTCTCCGGCGGGCGATGCGCTACCGCCGCTGCTCGTGGAAGAGGCCGAAGTGGAGCTCGTCAGCACCGCGCGCGGCGCGCGGCGGATGCCCGTTCAGGAGTTTCTCGTTGGCCCGAAGCGGAACGCGCTGGCGGATGACGAGCTGATCGTGTCCGTCGTGCTGCGGCCGTCAGGCACTTCGCAGACGTTCATGAAGGTGGGCCCGCGCAACGCGATGGTGATCGCGGTCTGCTCGCTTGCGGTCACGGTCGATGGGGAACGTGGCGAGATACGCGCGTCTTTCGGGTCGGCTGGCCCGGTGCCTGGGCTCGTCCGCGTCCCACTTGACGAGGCAGGCCGGCTACCGGACGCGGTCGTGACTGCAGCATCGCCCATCGACGACGTTCGCGGCACTGCCGCCTACAGGCGCCACGCCCTCGACGTTCTCGCACGGCGCGGCCTCGCCAGGTGCCTCGCGGCATGAGGATCGAGCTGAACGTCAACGGGGTCCGGCGCGACGCCGACGTCTGGGGTGGCGAGAGTCTGCTGTTCACGCTCCGCGAGCGTCTCGGTTTACCAGGCTCGAAGAACGCCTGCGAGCAGGGCGAGTGCGGATCGTGCTCCGTGTTGCTCGATGGTGTGCTCGTGTGCTCGTGCCTCGTGCTCTCGGCTCAGGCGGACGGCCACGACGTCGTGACCGTGGAGGGCTTGGGGACGGAGGAGGCTCTGCACCCCGTACAGCAGGCGTTCGTCGAAGCGGGAGCGGTGCAGTGTGGTTTTTGCACTCCCGGCCTCGTCGTTGCTGCAGTCGACCTCCTCGCCCGCAATCCGGCGCCCTCGGAGGATGAGATCCGCGAGGCGCTGTCCGGAAACATCTGCCGCTGCACCGGTTACCAGCGGATCGTCGAGGGCGTGCAGCTGGCTTCGGAGAGCCCATGAGCCCCGGGGGCCACCCCATGCCTCCTCCCGGTTTCAGCGTACTGGGCAACGCTGCGCGGGAGGGTTCCGATTCTGTGCCAAGTTCGGAACAGACTGTCACCAGCCCGCGACGGCTCGAACGCGGACGGGTGGGCGAAATCACGCCGCGATCGGACGCCGTGCCCAAGGTCAAGGGCGAGTTCGTGTTCTCCAACGACCTCGAGGCGCCGGGAATGCTGTGGGGTCACACGTTGCGTAGCCCGCACGCGCACGCACGCGTCCTGAACATCGACATCTCGGCTGCTCTCGCGGCGTCGGGCGTTTACGGCGTCCTCACGCATGCGGACGTACCGGGACGGAAGACGTACGGCCTCGACTTCCCCGACCAGCCCGTGCTGGCGATCGACCGCGTCCGCTACCACGGCGAGCCTGTCGCGCTGGTTGCCGCCGAAAGCCCAGAGCAGGCCCGCCGAGCCGCGGATCTCATCCACGTCGACTACGAGCCGCTCGAGCCCGTCGTCGACCTGGAGCGTGCGACGGAGCAGGAGCCGCTCCATCCGGACCGGCCAACCGCCGGTCACGGTCACCGAGACGATCCACGCCCGAACGTCCTGCGGTCGATCGTCATCAGCCGCGGCGATCCCGATGCCGAGGCTGCTGTCTCGGTCAGCGGCGTCTACGAGCTGGCGAGCCAGGACCAAGCGTTTCTTGGAACCGAATCCGGCCTGGCCATCCCCGACGGGGAGGGCGGGGTCGACATCTACGTCGCCACCCAGTGGCTGCACGTCGACCACGAGCAGATCGTCCCCTGCCTGGGGCTCCGGCCAGAACAGGTTCGCATCCACCTGGCTGGCGTCGGTGGCGCGTTCGGCGGGCGGGAGGACCTCTCCATCCAGATCCACGCGGCATTGCTCGCCCTGCACACGGGTCGGCCCGTAAAGATGGCGTACGGCCGCGAGGAGTCGTTCGCCGGTCACGTGCACCGCCATCACGCGAAGATCTGGGCAGAGCACCGCTCGACCGCGGAGGGCCGCGTCGTCGGCGTGAACATCCGGATCCTGCTCGACGGCGGCGCCTACGCCTCCAGCTCGACGGCAGTGCTCGCCAATGCTTGCTGCTTCGCAGCTGGGCCTTACAGCGTCGAGAACGTCCTGATCGAAGGCACCTGCGTGTACACGAACAACCCCCCCTGCGGCGCCATGCGGGGCTTCGGCTCCGTCCAGGCCTGCTTCGCCTACGAAGCGCAGATGGACAAGCTGGCGGCGGCGCTCGACATCGATCCCATTGAACTACGGCTGCTCAATGCAATCGGGCCGGGCGACGTCCTGCCGACCGGGCAAGTCGTCACAGGCTCCATGCCCGTGGCCGAGGTCATCCGCCGCTGCGCCGAGCTATTACCGCCCCCGCTTGAGGATCTGCCCCGCGACTCGCTTCGGCTGCCCGGCGGCACAGGCAACACGACGCGGGGCGAGGGCGTCAGTCGTGCGACCGGCTTCGCGGTCGGCTTCAAGAACATCTGCTATTCGGAGGGCTTCGACGATTACTGCACGGCGCGTGTGCGCGTGTTCGAGCGCTCCCACGGTGTCCTCGCTGCCGAAGTGCTATGTGCCGCGGCGGAGGTCGGGCAGGGCGTGACCGACGTGATCGCTCAGGTGGCCCGCATGGAGCTCGAGACCGACGACGTCACTGTCGACGTGCCGACGACGACGGGCGTAGGCTCGTCCGGCTCGACGTCGGCCTCGCGAATGACGTGGATGGCTGCCGGCGCGGTCCGGCTTGCCTGCCGCGACGCGCTGGCCGAGTGGCGCGCGACGGGGGCCGAGGTGGAAGTCGAGCGCGTGTACCGACACCCGCCGACATCCCCGCTCGACCCCGAGACAGGCCAGGTGCTCGGCGAGCGGGCGCACGTGGCGTTTGCCTGCGCGGCGATGAAGGTGGTCGCCGAGGTCGACCTCGAGCTGGGGTTGACGAGGATCGTCTGGATCGGCACGGTGCAGGATGTCGGGCGTGCGCTGAACCCGCTGGCCGTCTACGGTCAGATAGAAGGGGGCACGGCCCAGGGGATAGGCCTCGCGCTCATGGAGGAGCTCCAGATCTCGGAGGGCGTGATCCAGAACGCGAGCTTCACCGACTACCTGCTGCCGACCTCGCTCGACGTGCCGCCGATCGAAGCGGTGCTCGTCGAGGAGGAGGAGCCGGACGCGCCGTACGGGGTCAAGGGCGTCGGCGAGCCCCCGGCCGTCGTCTCCACGGCCGCCGTCGCGTCCGCGCTCCGCGCCGCCACCGGGCGCGAGCTCCCTCGCGTCCCCGTACGCCCTGACGACATCGTGGGGTTGTGAGCGATCTCGCTCGCCGTATCGCCGTCGCGCGCGGCGACGAGCCCGCCGACCTCGTCGTCCGCGGCGGCCGCGTCTTCTCCGTCTTCACGCGGGAGTGGCTCGAGTCCGACATCGCGGTCTGCGACGGGTACGTGGCCGGCCTTGGCGAGTACGAGGGCGCGGAGACGCTCGACGCGGCCGGGCGCTACGTCGTGCCGGGCTTCATAGACGCACACATGCACCTCGAGTCGACGAAGCTGCTCGTGGACGAGTTCGCCCGCCTCGTGCTGCCGCTCGGCACGACGGCCGTGGTTGCCGACCCCCACGAGATCGCCAACGTGCTCGGCACGGACGGAATCCACTGGCTGCTCGACGTCTGCGACGAGCTGCCGCTCGACGTCTACTTCATGGCGTCCTCCTGCGTGCCGGCTTCGCACTTCGAGTCGCCGCGCCGCCCGCTGACCCCAGGCGACCTCCAGGGCCTCCTCCGGCGCCGCCGCGTGCTCGGTCTGGCTGAGATGATGAACTACCCCGGCGTCATCGCCGGCGATCCGGCCGAGCTGGCGAAGCTCGCGCTCGAGGGAGCCCGGCATGTGGACGGCCATGCCCCCGGCGTGCTGGGCAAGCCGCTCAACGCGTACGCGGCGTCGGGGATCCGCTCGGACCACGAGGCGCTCACCGTCGAGGAGGGACGCGAGCGGCTACGGGCGGGAATCTGGGTGCTGATCCGCGAGGCGTCGATGGCGCGCAACCTCGAGGCACTGGTGCCGCTCGTTCGCGAGTTCGGCACCGCGCACATGGCGTTCTGCACCGACGACCGCGATCCCGAAGACATCGCCGATGCCGGTCACATCAACCAGATGGTTGCGAAGGCCGTTGCGGCAGGCATCTCGCCCGAGGACGCGTTCATGCTCGCCTCGCACAACCCGGCGACCTGGCACCGACTCGACCATCTCGGCGCCATCGCGCCTGGGTACCAGGCGGATCTCGTCGTGTTGCCCGACCTCGAGTCGTTCCGACCAGACCTCGTGCTCAAGGCGGGGCGGGCGGTCCGAGAGATCCCGGAGGCGGTCGTGCCGGAGTGGGTGAAGCACACCGTGCGCGTGCAGCCGGTCTCGGCCGGTGATCTCCGCATCCCCTGGCCGGGCGGCTTCGCCCGCGTGATCGGGCTCGTACCCGACCAGGTTGTTACCGACGAGCTGATCGAGGAGCCCACCGTCGCCGACGGCGTGGTCGTTGCCGACCCGGCGCGTGACCTCGCCAAGATCGCCGTCATCGAGCGCCACCTCGGCACCGGGCGGATCGGGCTTGGCCTCGTGCGTGGCTTCGGGCTCCAGGGCGGCGCGCTCGGCTCGACCGTCGCGCACGATGCGCACAACATCGTCGTCGTCGGCGTCGACGACGGCGACATGGTGCGAGCGGTCCAGCGGCTGGCCGAGCTCGGCGGCGGCATCGTCGCCGTCCAGTCGCGCGGGGTCAGGGCGGAGCTGCCGCTGCCGGTGGCCGGCCTGCTCTCGGACGCCCCGCTCGCCGACGTCGTGTCGCAGAGCCGTGCCTGCAACGAGGCGGCTGCGAAGCTCGGCTGCACGATCGCGGCGCCGTTCCTGACGCTGTCCTTCCTCGCCCTCTCGGTGATCCCGAAGCTCAAGATCACCGATCAGGGGCTGGTCGACGTCGACCGCTTCGAGCTCGTGCCGCTCGCCTACTCCGCGTAACCTCCCATGGTCAAAGCACACAGCGCTTTGCCGGTGTGCATCCGGTTCTCGGCCTCGTCGTAGACGACCGACTGCGGGCCGTCGATGACGTCGTCCGTCACCTCGCTGCCGCGGTCAGCCGGCAGGCAGTGCATGTAGAGCGCGTCGGGCTTCGCCAGCGACATGCGCCGTGCGTCGCAGATCCAGTCGCGGTAGGCCGCCGACTCGGCCAGCGCTGCCTCCTCGTTCGTGAATGCGTCGAGGCGACCCCACGACTTCGGGTAGACGACGTCGGCGCCCTCGAAGGCTTCGTCCATGTCGTTGCAGTACGTGATCGAGCCGCCACCCTCGGCCGCGGCTGTCTCCGCGCGCTTCACGACCTCGGGCATGAGCTCCCAGCCGGACGGGTGGGCGACCACGACGTCCATGCCGAAGCGCGGCAGCAGCATCGCCAGTCCTTGCGGCACGGACAGTGGCTTGGCATACGACGGCGCGAAGGCCCACGTCACCGCCACGCGCAGTCCGCGCAGGTCCTCGCCGCGGTGCTCGCGCAGGGTCTGCAGGTCCGCGAGCGTCTGCGTCGGGTGGTCGATGTCGCATTGGAGGTTGATGATCGGAATGTCTGCCCAGCGCGCGATCTCGCGCATCCACGCATTCCCTTCGTACGGGACGAGGTCGTGGCGGATGGCCATGCCGTCGCCGTAGCGGGAGAGGATGACGCCCATGTCCTTCGGGCTCTCGCCGTGGGCGACCTGGGTCTTCTCGGCGTCGAGGAAGATCGCATGGCCGCCGAGCTGTGTCATTCCTGCTTCGAACGCGTTGCGCGTCCGCGTCGACTTGTCGAGGAAGAGCATGAACAGCGTGCGGTCAGGAAGCAGCTTGTGCGGCCGCCGCTCCTTGTAGGCGGCCTTCAGCTCGCGGGAGACAGTGATGGCCTCGTCGATCTCGGCTGTCGTCCAGTCGAGCGTCTCGATGTAGTCGCGGCCGGCGAGTTTGCGCCGGTCGACCTTCGTCAGCGTCGTCATTGTCAGAACCTCCCATCTGCGAAGGCGTCGAGCATGGCGGGCACGTCGTCGCCGAGCGGGTAGAGAACGGGACAGGTAGAGCCGGCATCGACGTACTCGCGCACCTTGGCGCGGCACTCGTCGGCGGTGCCTGAGGCGGTGATCAGCTGGACGACCTCGTCGGGCACGAGGGTCATCGCGCATTCGATCTGTTCTTGAGTGGCCGGCCAGGTCAGCACGGCGCCGATCTCTTCGAGCAGTGCGTCGTCGACTCCGCTCGCCTTCATGATGTGCGGCTGCTGGCCGAGGTACTGCGTGACTAGCTCGCGAGCACCGTCGAGTGCGCGCGAGCGGTCGGCGTCGAGCGAGCAGACGACGAGCTGCGGCCTGTCGAGGTCGGAGACGGTCCGGCCCGCGCGTGCGGCGCCTTCGGCCAGCGCCTCCATCGCCGCCTGCGTGTAGTGCGGCCCGACGAGGTAGTTGAGGAGCACGCCGTCGCCGATCTCGCCGGCCAGCTCCATCATCTTCATGCCGGTGGCGCCCACGTAGATCGGCACGCGTTTTGGCGAGCGGTCGCCATGGACGATGTCGATCTCGACGTCGTCGAGGCGGACGAACTCACCGTTGTAGGTGACGCGTTCCATCGCCAGCAGCCTGCGCGTCGCCTCCACGATCTCGCGCATCGCCTGTAGCGGCCTGCGCCGGTTGATCCCGACCTTGACCGCGAGCGGATCCCACCAGGCACCGAGCCCGAGCTTTATCCGGCCGGGGGCAAGGTCGTCGAGTGTCGAGAAGGTCGCCGCCAGCAGGCCGACGTTGCGCGTCCACGTATTGACGACGCCAGCGCCGATGCCGATCCGCTCCGTAATCGCAGCGTAGGCGGCCATGGGCACGGTCGCTTCGCGCACGAGCCGGCTCTCCGCCTGCCAGACGGCCTCGAAGCCGCGTTCCTCCGCCAGCTGGGCGTAGCGCATGCCGTCGCGGATCGGGTGCTTGTCCTGAAGATAGAGGGAGACGCGTCCCATCAGACGGCCACCGTCGACACGAACTCGTGAGCGGGCGTCTCCTCGAGACGCCGCCAAAGCCGCTCTGCCTGCTGGCGTGCCCCGGCTGCGAGGTCGTCCTGGTCGATACGGGTGAGTCGCCGGTCGCGCACCATCCATTCGCCGGCGACCATCACGTCGCGTACCCAGCGCGCGCTGATACCGAAGAGCCAGTGCCCGGCAAGGCCAGCCTCGTCGAGCGGTGCCGGTGGCTCGTAGTCGAGCACGGCGAGGTCGGCCGGCGCCCCCGGCTCGAGCGTGCCCAGCAGTGGCTCGCCGAACAGGTCTCCGGCGAAGCGGCGCCCCTGCGCTAGCCGCTCGAGCGGCCAGTCGAGCCCGACCGCGACGTCGTCCTCGCGCAGGCGGATGTAGGCGGCGCGCGACTCTTCGAACAAATCGCCCCCGACCCCGTCCGTGCCCAGCGCCACGCGCGGCCCCAGCGCCATGACGCGCGCGCGGCCGACGTTGTTGTTCATGTTCGAGCGGGCGTTGTGGGCGACCGTCGCTCCCGCCTCGCGGACGAGCGCGATCTCCTCGTCGTCGAGATGGACGCCGTGGGCCAGGAGGGCGCCGTCGGCGAGCGCGCCCGCCGCCGCCAGCCGCTGGACAGCTCCCAGGTCGACGCGGTCCTCGGCCACGTGGATGTGCAGCGGCCCAGCCTCCGCGCAGGCGGTCAGCGTCTCGTCGGACAGCGTGAACGGCGCGTGCGCGCCGGACATCGCCCGCACGAGCGGGGGA